>DRFG01000270.1 GCA_011050655.1 Roseobacter sp. | reverse complement strand
TGACGAATAACGCATGATCTTCTCTCCTGAATTTTGAAACCATACCGCCACGGCGGGTTTCAAAATTCAGGAGAGAAGATCAGAGAAAAGTTCGCTAAAGCGGACCGGCTGGAAGCCGGTGGCTTCGATCCATTAGGTGGAAAGTAAAGTTCAGCCCCTCCATAATATCGGCATCGGCCATACGTCCGACGACCATGTCCAAGCGGCCTTCACGTAGCTGCGATAGCAACAACCAGTTCGGTCCTGTGGAAACACAGACCAGACAGTGAGGGTTGGCTTGACGAAACCGGATCGCCGCGCGTGGCATTAGGCGCGTTGCAGCCGTAGGCAATGCACCGATTGTTAATCGCGTATCAACCTGCCCTGTCCCTTGTATGCTCGCTTGTGCCTGCGCCAGGGTGGCCACCGCCGACCCGGCCGATTTCTGGAAATTCCGCCCGACAGAGTTCAGGCGCAGCTGACGACCCGTGCGGTCAAACAAGCGCGTGCCTAATATATCCTCGAGTTCGCGCAGGGTTTTGGAGACTGCGGGCTGGGTCACGCCCAGGTGGTCCGCCGCCGAGACGATCGACCCCGCCTGCGCGATTTCCAGAAACGTCATAATATGCCGCAGACGCAGTCGAGGATCAATAAACATAACCCTTAAGTTATATGATTTGGGCTATCTCTCAATATACTTGAGGTATTAGTTATGTAAATATTGGCCTGAAACAGTAGGAACATACAAATGCCTGATAAATACACCAAGGGGATGGCGACCCGTCGCGCTGTTTTGGGTGATACACATGTCGACAAGGCCGAGGCATCGAAAACGCATTTAGACGAACCCTTTCAGGCACTTATTACAGAAGCTGCCTGGGGTACAGTGTGGTCCAGTGACAAGATCAGCAAACGTGAACGGTCGATGTTAACTTTGGCACTGCTAGCTGCGACAGGGAATTTCGAAGAAATCCCCATGCATATCCGAGCAACCGCCAACACAGGTGCCAGCCAAACCGACGTGATCGAGGCGTTCCAACACGTGGCAATTTATGCAGGCGTGCCGAAGGCGAACCACGCACTTAAATTGGCCAAGCAGACATATAAGGAAATGGGAGTGGACCTATGACCGACCGCAATGGCGCATTTTTTCAGCGTGACCATAGCTGGCACCCGCCCGGGCTGACCCCCGGCTATAAAACCTCAGTTGTGCGATCACCGCAAAAGGCGTTGATTTCAATGAATACCACGCTTAGCGAACAGACCGGCCCGGTATTTGGGCACAGTGTGCTGGGAGATTTGGATAATGACCTAATACTCAACTATGCTGCTGACGGGGAAATGGCGATTGGCCAGCGGATCATCGTACACGGGCGTGTGCTGGACCAAAACGGCAGGGGCGTGCCAGGGGTGTTACTGGAATTTTGGCAGGCTAATGCAGGCGGGCGCTATCGTCATAAGAAAGAGGGGTATCTTGCGCCGTTGGACTCAAACTTTGGCGGTTGCGGTCGCACGGTAACGGATGAAAACGGCGGCTATAGCCTGCGCACGATCAAGCCCGGGGCCTATCCGTGGCCAAACCGCACCAATGACTGGCGCCCCGCCCACATCCACTTTTCATTACTCGGTAGCGGCTTTGCGCAACGTCTGATCACGCAGATGTATTTCGAAGGCGACCCGATGATATGGAAATGCCCTATCGTTGAAACCATTCCGTCGCGCGAAGCGATCGAGCAGTTAATCGCACAGGTAGACATGGATAATGCAGTGCCTATGGATGCGCGGGCCTATAAGTTCGATATGGTATTACGCGGGCAGCGGTCGACGCTGTTTGAAAACCGCAAGGAGGGCAATTGATGCAAACGCTGGACATTCTTAAAGAAAGCCCATCGCAGACTGCCGGACCTTATGTACACATCGGATGTGTTCCAAATTTCTGTGGCATTGCAGGTGTTTACCCGCACGATCTGGGCGATAGGATGATCAATGCAGACACCCTGGGCACTCGCATCACAGTCAAGGGAACGGTATATGACGGAACCGGAACCCCACTTAAGGACGCGATGATCGAGATTTGGCAAGCCGATGGGAATGGCATCTACCCAAACAACGATCCACGCGGTCCGGCGGACCCGAACTTTACCGGATGGGGCCGGAAAGCAGGCGATTATGACACTGGGGAATGGGTATTTGAGACCATCCGCCCCGGTTCGGTCCCATTTCCTGACGGACGGATGATGGCACCTCATATCAGCTTGTGGATTGTGGCACGGGGCATCAATATCGGGCTCAACACCCGTATGTATTTTCCTGATGCTGACAATAGCACTGACCCGCTGCTGACACGTATCGAACATCAAAACCGCGTCCCGACCCTGATCGCGGAAAAAGAAGCCGATGGGATGTATCGCTTCGACATATATCTTCAGGGCGAGAAAGAAACGGTATTCCTAGATGTCTGACCCATGTATCCTATGCGTTGCAATCACCGGCAGCGTTCCCACCAAATCTGCGAACCCAAATGTTCCGATCTCGATCTCGGAGCAGATTGAGAGCACCCAAGAGGCATTCGAAGCAGGGGCCAGCATCTGTCACGCGCACGTACGCAACAACGATGAAACGCCGTCATCCGACCCGGACAAATTTGCGGCTCTTAAGGAAGGGTTGGAAAAGCATTGCCCCGGTATGATCATCCAGTTTTCAACCGGTGGCCGGTCAGGGGCGGGAAAGGCCCGAGGCGGGATGTTGTCGCTTCGGCCCGATATGGCTTCGTTATCTGTTGGGTCGAACAATTTTCCGACCCGCGTTTACGAGAACCCACCGGATCTGGTGGAATGGTTGGCGTCGGAAATGCGTCAATACGAAGTTGTCCCCGAAATTGAAGCTTTCGACCTTAGCCATATCCTGCAAGCGATTAAGCATCACCAAGACGGGAAGCTATACGGCAGATTGTATGTGCAATTCGTGATGGGTGTGAAAAATGCGATGCCTGCGGATAAGACGGTGTTCGACTTTTACGTCGAACAGGTCAAGGCACGCGCCCCCGACGCGGCCTGGTGCGCGGCAGGTATTGGCCCCAATCAGATCGTCGTGAATGAATGGGCCATCGCAGCGGGCGGGCACACCCGCGCGGGGCTTGAAGATAACGTACGGCTGGACCGTGACACACTGGCCCCGTCAAACGCAGCACTGATCGCGCGGGCGGCGAAGTTGTGTGAGAAATATGAACGCCCGGTTGCGACATGGCAGCAAGCACGCGAAATTCTTGGTCTGCGCAGCGTCACGTTATAGGTACCCCTCCGCCCTGTCCGGCTGGCTATTCTGTCATCTGGGCGGGGCGAGATCGCAGCTGCGGCCTCTACCGAAGCCGGCGAGGGTCGCACAAGCCCAACCGTGCTATAAAAAGATCTCGTCGAAACGAGTCTCGGTATCCGCTTCAAGCTTTTCAATGGCGCGGTCGACGTCAACTATAGACGGGTTAACCCAGTTCGCATTTTCTATGATCCCCGCCGCCTTTAGGGCCTGCGCGGTTTTTTCAAAGTCGATCAAGGCGTAAACCTCATTATATTGCACCTTCTCGCCTGCACGAAACCAAAAGCGGGTGCAGGCGTCTACGATATCGGGTTGAACCCCTGCGAACCACTTCAGTTGCATCTCAAAATCAGCAAAGATGGCACCGGGACGGCGCAACAAGATACCTATCTTGCAGTCCGGATTAATCACGAATGCCGCGAGGTGCAGCGCCGAATTATCAGTCGAAACGATTGCGGACGCGCCTTTGTACCAAGATAGTTGGGTTTCCAGGTCGTGGTTTTGAGGATGAAAAACAGTATAGCCCTCTGCCTCCATCTTGGCCTCTATATAGTCTTCCATCAGGAACCGCCCGCGTTTGCGAAACAGACCGCTGCGCGAAATATATATCTTTTCCGGCCCTGCGGGTTCGACCCGCTGACGCAAGCGGCGGTCGGTAAAACTACGCATCTCAGGACACCCCACCATCAGCTTGCTAGTGCCGAATCCTTGCGGTGCCACGACCAGACGTTCCACCCGGGTTGGCTTGTTGAATGCGGTAAGACGGGGTATTTCTCCTAGACTGGCAGTGATGTTTCGCACCATGCTCAGGCTGCGTTCTGGCCAGGTTAGCTTTTGTTTGGGAATATAAGCAACGGCGTCGATTGTTTCATCGAAATCATCCAGCGCCCAAAGACGCGATAAGCTTTCGCATAAGGCGTGACCAAAGTGACCATATGCCATGCCACCATAAAGCATCGTGCCTTTTACGGTGCGATCGATTTCGGCTGGCGCTGGTGGCTGAGGTTCTACTGTGGTGGGCTTACCACCTGACCGAAAGGTCTGTGCATCATGGCAGTATTCCCCGTCTGCTGTGAACACCCCCGCCGGACGTGCCATACCTTTCCAGTCGCCGTCCCCCCACGGGACAAGAATGGCGTTTTCAATGACACGCATCTGCGGTGCCAGGGGCCGTTCAGGGTCAAGGGTCAGCGCCATGTGGTTTTCTTTCTTGGTATTTGCCGGTTCCGGCGTCTACGCCTGACTGATCTGCGCACGCAATTGTTTCTCGGACACGGGCCCGTCAATACGGATGAATGACACGCCAAGCCGGATATCGGCGCGGTTTTTCTGGGTAACCCTGATTTCCGGCAACCGCGGCCATGCGGATAAATCAAGCTGGTAATCATCATGCCACCCGCTGATATGCGTGACGCCGCCGTAGGCGACGTGGAAGACCACCCGCCCCTCGCCTGGTTCAATCAGGTTCTGACCGCTTCCCACATAAATATGATCATCCCCCCCGGCTGAGCGCACGACATTGCGCCCCGGCCCGGTATGGATTTCCGATCCTCCGATCCCGTCGGTGATGTCGTCGTTGCCCGGCCCGCCGTAAATTTTACTGCGTCCTTCGCCACCGCGGATCACATCATCACCTGCGCCGCCATCCAAAACGTCGCGCCCGTTGCCGCCGATCAGCGTGTCGTTTCCTGCGCCTCCGTAAAACAGATGCACGTCCTTACCGCGCCCGGATTTGGCGATCAGCATATCATTTCCCGCTCCGCCATAGAACGTCGCCCCTGCGTATTTAGCGCCTATCATCACATCCTCGCCTCGGCTGCCATGTACATTGACGGCTACGCGCTCCGAGGTCTCGAAGTTCATCGGGGTATCGGGATGCGCGACCACGGCGATTTCCTTGCCTTGGGACGCGTCCTGTTCCTTGCGCGAAACCACCGTGGCGATGCGGATATTTTCAATATAGGCAGGCATGTGCAGCACATAATCATCCGGCCCAGCCATGTACCACAGCGTGTCTTTACCTCCGTCGGGCTCTTCGGTGATCTTTTCAGCGTTGGCCCCGTAGGCCCAATAATCATTGTCGGCATTACCCCCGGCCAGAACCACAGACCCGTCAAGCGCCATCATGGCATTTACGCCGCGTTCAGGGTTTTCAAAACCGCGCAGATCGAGGCCCAGTTCCAGCGCATTATCCACCATCGTGGCACGCAGAGCCTCCAGCGGGGCTTCGGTTATGATATTCTTTGTTTCGCCGGGGTCTGCGACCAGATCATAAATATGCTCTTCGCCATTGGGATAGCGGAAATAGCGATAGCGGCTCAGGTCAGGCTCGGACGATCGGACCGACAAGGTGCCAAACACGCTGGTGACCGGAGATTTGGTGACGTCGTACCGGCCAAAGCTATCATCAACCAACGGCATCAGACTTTGCCCCGACGTCCAATCAGGGCGATAGGGCAGCCCGGCGAGATCCATGATCGTCTTGGGTATGTTGTGCAGAGATACCGGTAAGTCGACGACACGACCCGTTTCCATCCCCGCGTTCCAGATGCCCAGCGGAACGTGTGCCGCGCTGTCCCACTGGCTCATCTTATGGAAACTGTCGTGGGTGCCAAGGTTAAAGCCGTTGTCAGACAACAGAACCACCGTGGTATTCTGGCCCAGCTGGGACCCGCGCAATGCCTCCATGAACCGACCGATTTCTGAATCCACGTGGCTGATGGCAGCAAAGTAGGCGCGTACGACCTGCCGCCATGCCTGATCGCCGGCCTTTTCCGGCGTCCATGGGCCATTGGTGATATAAGCTGCCTCGTACACCGCCATACCCTCTTGCGGGCCAAAGTAATCTTCGGGTGCCGCAGATTGCGGCCATGTTATCTGATCGACATCATATTGCTGATAGAACCGGTCAGGACATTGCAGATTATAATGCGGGTGCTTGAAACCCAGCTGGATCAGATGGCGGCGGTCAGGGTCGGCGCGGGCCAGATAGTCGATGGCATTTTGCGCAACCTTGTTGTCATAAAACTTCGCATCCTGACTGCCGTCATCATCGGGATGGTTGACGCCCGCGATCCCAGGCCCCTTATCCAGGTATTTCTTGACGTTAGAACGCTTGCCTGCATCCTTTGCCTCTGGTTGCTCATGAAACAGAATACGGGCGTATTCATGGGGCATGGGCTTGTAATTGCTATCCACCTTGCCCGTGGTAAAGGTGCGGAAACCAGCGCGGCGCAGATCAAACTGCCAGCCGGTGGTGGGTGGCAAGATATCACGCCAGAACCGGTTGAGATCGACCAATCCGGTTCGAAATGGCGACAGCCCCGTTGCCAGTTCCGCACGGCACGGTGCGCATAGCGGCACAGTGGCATAGGCGTTGGCAAACCGAACTCCCTCGCTCATGAAACGGTCGATATTGGGGGTGCTTATCGTCAGCCCAAAGGCGTTGCGCCATGTGAAGACGTCGATCATGTCATCAACCCAGATGACGCATACGTTGCCCTGATTGTTCGCTGATTTCGTGAAGCTCACGCGCCGTTCCCCCCGCTTTCGACAAATCTGCACGCTTGGGTGATCTTGCTCTGGTCAACCGCGGTACCGCCATCGTGGTCTAACCAGATCAATACATCGAAAATCGTCGATGCGCCCAACGTCTTGAGGATACCCTTGCGATGAGACCGGCAGCCGATGAACAGGTCATTCGCCTCAGCGAGTGCCACGGCCAGCTCGGTCGCGTTTTCTGCGCTGGTTTGACTGGTCGGGAAAACATCACCTACCTTGGCGGCGCTCATCCGCAATTTACCACTGTCATAGCCGAGCAATACCCAAAACTCCCCCCCCGGCGATGGCATCGAAACACTGGCGGTTCCGCCATCATCCCGCCATTCAAGCATGCCGTCTTTTTCGCTGGCGAATAGGTAATTATCGTGCTGAGTTGGGTTTACAGTAAGCAATGTGCGGGCCTGCCCTTGTTCAGAGTTCACCCGTAGAGCACAACAAAACTTTTCAGCGTCGACGATCGCGGCATCGACAACGAAGCCTCCGTTGATCTCGCGGTGATAAATCACTCCGCCGTTTTCGCCCAAGCGTGCCTGCCCAGTATTTGGTTCTGCCTGGCGGGCGGGACCGCCAAGACTATTTTCCGGTTGCCAGATCAAGATTGCCCCGTCGCTGTTAAGAGTCATGGCAGGCGCATGGCCGCAGTACCAAATCGCATCTGTATCGTTCGGATGGGAAGCCGGCGTGCAGGGCTTTGGCGGGGGCGGCGTCAACGGGTCTTTACGCAAAAGCACTTGGTCCGGGACAGTGATGTCAATGAAAACGGGTTCGAATATCTCCATCAATGCACCGGCAATGCCGCTGGAAGCGCCCATCGGTGCAACATGCGCCCGGTGGCGCTGACATAGCCAAAGCTGTCACGTAACGCCCCGCGATTTGCTGGCATCCCGTCGTTCGAGGCTGGGTGCCCGACGGCGTAGCACAGGGTCAGGTCTTTGCCCTTGGGTGGCTTGTCGCAGGTTATCAGCAGATCGTTTCGGTCTTTGGTATCCACCCGCACATCCAATATACGAGCCGCCTGGGTATCGCCTTCGAACCGGAAACCGTAGCTTTCCCCGGCATTCAGAGGGTCATCCGTATCGATTATAAAAGCGCCCATGGCTTGACCACGACACCGTATTAACCTGCCATCTGCTTCGCGTTCGGCCAGTAACAATACGGGGCAGGACCAAGGTGCGTCGCTGTTATATGCCTCGATAGCGCAAGCGTCCATTTCGGCCATCTCGATACGAGCCTCGGGTGTCGGGCGACCAAACTCGTCTTGTGAAAACATATAACCCGGCGCGGTATAGACATGATCATGCCCGCCTTTGTTCCAGGCCAATTCCCACTGTGACCGCAACACCGGGGTATCTGAGATATCACAGCTACCTGCGTCAAAAACTGTGGTGAACAGCGGTTTTCTAATACCGTGGTCAGCGAATAGATCAGTGACACGCGTCATCAGACGGTACATTCCCACCGTCCATTCTGGCCCAGTGCTGATGACGTCTTCCAAGGTGAAATCCAAGCTTACTGCAAGCACCTTGACAGATTTGCCCAAAGACCGCCCCGCAGCGCAAAGGTTGGCGACTGTTTGTCCGAAGTTGTCAAATGCCATCCCATCCGACAGCGCAGCAACACTGGCGGTGCTGTCGGTTTCGGAACGCGTATAGATAAGCGGCAGTGCCCGATGCTGAGCCTGTCTGCGGCGCAATATCTCATCTGCGATCAAGCTGTCGCGGGTTAGTTCGGTCAATTGCTGCATCAAGCCGCTTACAGCGTTGTGTTCGGTCCCCGACGCACCAGCTGGTCCCAGATCGTCTCCGGTCGTCACAACATGATAAGGAAACGACAACCTCTCACTGGCCGTTACTGCCCGGCGTGGCCCTCCTAGCGCAAGCAGGCCATAGACCGCACCTGGCGTGTCGGCGATGATATCTGGCGCACTTGCCGCGGCATCCGCCTGCACCCGACGCCGAAACTGGCGGGGTCCCTGTGCGCCTGGCAGATTGGCACTAAAGATGTACCAATCGCCGCGCTGGCGCAAATTCCACGCATCAACGTCCCCCAACACGGCGGGGTCAAGCGTGACTTCACCCCCTTCAGGCAGGCGGCGATGAATATCGGCAATAACGCTATCGGACAGATTCATCCGAAGGCCGGTTTCGTCAAAGCCGATCACATCGCCGTTCTTTGCTCTTAAAAGAACACCGTGTGTCTGGGGTTCTTTGTCTTGCATAGGGTCAGTCCTCAGTGGGTCCGGGTTTCTAATAGGCCAAGATATGGCATGAACCGCTGTCGTGCTAAAGGTGATCGTTATCAACCTGAATTATTTGTAGTAAGGCGTCCATTTCTTGATCAAGCGATGAAAACCATTGTGATGTGCCATGTCAAAAAACATGCGTGCTGCCGGTTTGCGCCGGTCATGCAGAATTGTGCCTACCTTGCGCTGATAGCGAAAAGCCCCACCGCGTTTTTTCCTGTAGGCTTGGCGCAATTGGGCGGGCGTACTGTCGCCGCGCAATAGGGCAAATAATGCCTCGGCCTGTCCCATTTCGACAAGTGATTGAATGCCGGCATGCCCTGCCCCGTGCAGCAGAACCCGTCGATACCCGGCGGGCTTGGGCAAACGTATCTCGTGCTGGCTGTCTTGCTTATGCAATGGGTCGTAAAGCACAACGTATTCCCTAAGGTCGTCCACGTGGATGTTCAGGTCATGCACCCACCCATTCATCGCGGCCCATTGCGCATGGTATCTACGCTCAAATTTTACAGCCGCCGGGTCGATCGAGCTTTGCGGCGATATTGCAACCGCACGGGCCGCATTCAGGCCCTGTGCGCCTAATATTGCCCCGTAGCCCCCCATGCTGAACCCGTACGAGGTCAGTCGCGGCAAAGGCCCGAAAAACTTCCGGCAGGTCTGCATGGCTGCGAAAAATTCATCATGCTGGTGCCAGTCTTGGTCGCGGTGAAAAACGCAGACATGAGGCATAAGACGTTTGGAAAACGACGCCGTGCCCCACCCGCCCCGGTCCGACTGAAATGGAAAGTCCACCGGCGCAAAAGCCACGATGGCATTTGGTGTGGCCCCAAGGACGGGGCCGGTATATTCCAGCCGCAACCGTGCGCTCTCGTGGATCACCTGACGCGCGGTCCAACCACGGGGGATTTCAATCGCAGCCGTGGCTTTTTCAGTCATCGGCCAGCAATTTGGCGGGGTCGATCCGGTCGAACCGCCGTTCTCCGACGTGCTGTTCCAACATGCCTTTGGCTTTGCGCAACATATCCACTTCCTTCAGGACTTTCATGTTGCGATAGTGGATCGCCTTGATTTTCATATCAGCCGGGAGCGGTTCACCGCGCATCTGACCGCCCAGAATATAATGCTGCTCTTCCGGCAGGATGTTCCAGTCCAACCCTGCGGCACGGATCGCCAGCGGCAAGCTCATCTGGTCAAGATAGGGGCGTTTCTTGATGATATCCACCTGATCAATCATATGCGCCAGCCGCATCCAAACGTCGACAAAGCTTTCTTCCTCATCGTTTACCGGGCCTTCGGGAAACACAAAGAAACCGGCACTGAAGTAAGGCATTAGCTTGCGACGGCGTTGCCGGGCCAGCCAAATTCGATCAGCGGGCATTGGCATATCACATGCGGCGTAAATATCTTTCCATATATTCTGCCCCGACCAGTACATGGAGGCCGCTGGTGTCAGCGAAACGTGACCTGGCTTGATAAGATCGGCCACCTTGGTCGCCCCGATGAAAAGAATGTCGCTGTCCAAGAAGGCTGAATATGGCGTCCTTCGCGGCTGCCTTGCGGCGATCATCTTGTTCCCGTGGGGGTAAGGAGGGTCGAACGTGCCGTGAGTGTCCATCGGGCGGATATCAACGTTCAACTTTTTGAATATTGCCAAGGCGTAAGGATCCATGTCCTTGATGGTATCGGCTGGGCAATAGCCGATCAAATCGACATCTTCGTCGAGATGAGTCCGGATCGAGGCCGCCAGATAGCATCCCATGTCTTGATACCGTGGTGGGTCTACGACAAAAAACATCGACAGATTAGGGGCGCTCATGAGTTAGGCCTTTCGAGGGTCAGCACGGGCGTGACGAACATATCAGCCATTGGATGTTTCACGCGCGTTGGTGACCTTGGCAACGGAAACGGTCGGCGTTCTTTTCGTGGTATCGCTATTTGACTGGCCTGCGGACGCGGGTGCCTTGACCGCTTTTGCGGGTTTCACAACGGTTCGATCAAGCCGCTGGCGAAGCCCATCAACCACCCCAGAGAGGATAGTTTTCCGCAAGTCAGGATCGGCAAGCAACTTGCAGGTTTCAGCAGCGCGGACGGTCATAGCTTGGCATTCATCTTGGTGATCGTCGCACCATTTTAATTGCTTTTTGACATCGCCGTGGCCTTTGCGAATTGGCACGAAATGTTCCCATGGTTTAAAATGATGCGTCGCAAAGGTTTCAAAATTACAATCAACGACCAAAGCGACGCTGCCCGAATTCAACGACCAGAACAGGCTGGATCCAACGTCATTCCCCGGAAGGACGACGATATATTTATAGGTCTGAAAATCCTCGCGCTCTATGCGCGGGCGCTCATACTCGGCCAGAAATGGTTCATTTTCAAGGATGAACCCGTCAGAATTAGTGTATCCCAGATCAAACCGAGGGTCATTGATATAACGGTGCAAAAAGCCAAAGCGCTGCATTGTTTTAAGGACGGTCAGCGTTTGGTCACGGTCGAATTCACCGTTCTTGTACTTGCGTAACAGCGCATGCATACGCACCATGTTGCCACGCCCGTTCTTGCCCTTGCGGCCCCGATTTCCCGCACCGCCGCGCCATACAACGCGGTCTGATTTATTGACCCAAGCGATGCGAGCAGGATCAAGATCGCCCAAAAAATCAGGGCTGTCGATATCGTGATAGCCCGGCAATGGCCACAAGATGCGGCCATGTCCCCGCCCGATCAGCCTGTTGAAACAGAACATCGGCATCATCTGCCCGTTTTCGGTGACGATGTTGCGCACCCGGTGATCCTGCATGTCGATCATGAAATCATAATCTGCACCAGCTTCCAGAATATCACGCAGGGCGTGGGTCGATTTGAGAGCATTGGTGTGCTTGGGGTGTTCGAGCTGCCAAGGAGATGCCAGATCAGTCGATGCGGTCCAGCGATTGTACCGCTTTGGTGCCTGCGCTGCATGGTCCCATGACACCGCCATGCCACTCGATACCTGTTCAGCAAGCTGTCTGGCGGTACTGTCGCCGGAAAAAACCCCGTCGCTTTGGACACCCAGTTGATGTGCAATGGATTTTTCGACAAATTCCTGCGATACGGCCATGAAACACTCAATGCTCGGGAAGACAGGCTTCTGATGGGGAATGTGGCTTGTCTATTATCGCTCAGACTATAAGCTGGGCGCGCGTGGTGAGGCAACCTTCTTAATCCCTCAGGCAGCCTTGCCTAATGATGCGGTCCCTTCTCCAACAAGCTGTCGGCAAAGCTAAAGCTCGACGTCAATAACGGCCCTGCGCATTGGGCCATGCAAGAGATTGGGACGAATTTATATGTCGATCGGCGGTGAAAAAGCTTTACTTCTTGCGGTGATGCGCAACGAAGGCCCCTACATTATCGAATGGATGGCACATCACTTTGCCTTGGGTATCGACGATCTGTTAGTCTTTTCCAACTTTTGCACCGACAACACCGACAAAATTCTGGACCGGATCGAGGAAATCTGGCCCCACCGGGTAAAGCACCAGCCCAACCCCAAGGTGATGTTTCCCAAGCAGGGCAAATGGCTGATCATGGCCCTGCGCTTTGCCGGGCATTTTGGACGCTATCAATCAGCGCCGTGGGTTTACACGACTGACCCGGACGAATTTCTGAATTTCACGGGTGACATTGAAACTTTCGACGACTTTTTTGCCCGAACCGGTGATGCCGATGTGGTGTCTTTTACGTCGATCGCTTTCAACAGCGGAGGCCACAAGCATGCGAAAGACGAGCTTGTCAGCAAGATGTACACCCAGACAGCAGCAGATCTTGAGACAGCCGCAGCGGAAAACCGCGAAGTTTTGACTGCCGTCAAAACGCTCTATCGTAACAAGGTCCAAGGCGCTCGCCGCCCGCATCGTCCGGTTACCCATGATTTTTCAGACCAAGGTTTCAAGTGGATCAACGGTTCAGGCCAGACAATGCCACCAGAATTTACCGATAGCGCCTACAAGGCCATTGCTTCAAATGGCACGCGCGACTATGCGCAGATCAACCACTATTCCATTAAAAGTGCCGAAGAATTCATTCTTAAGGTCGACCGTGGCGATGGCGGGCAAAATGATCGCGTCGGAGAATCCGCCCGCTATTGGAACACGGCCAACCGTCAGGGCAACATAGATACGCGCGGCGTCGGTCTATCAGCCGCAGCGCGTGAAATATATGACTTCCTGATGGCCGATGCCAAACTGAAGGCGCTCTATGATGAATGCCTTGAACTAAGACACACGCGCTTTACCGAGATCATGGCCACTGAAAACGGCCAGGAATTGGGGCGCATCACCGGATACTACGACTAAGTTTCTCTTTTCGGCTCAATGATCACGAACTCGGGCACGCTGAGCTCTTCAGAGGGGGTTAGCGAAGGGTCATCGCTGTTTCGGGCGTCTTGGTGAAAAGTGGTAACAGCGGGGCCAAACAGCACGATGCGCTGCACTGAACCAAGGTTTATTTGCCCGAGCAGCTTGGATCCCAACTCCGCATAGCTGATACGCAGCACATCTGGCTTTTCGTCGGCGATAAGCTGATTGACCCGCGCTACTGTTTTAGCCGGGTCTTCGAAAATCACCTGCTCGCTGGTCATGGATAATCTGTCACCAAGACTGATTTCGTTATGATCCAGAACCTTGCGCATGATCGCCATTCGCGAAGCGTTATCGTCTTGCGCGACAACACAAACCTGCGGCACCAGTTTGGCGGCGTGGATCGACAAAAAACCAACCCCAGCCCCGAGATCGAGGACCTTTTGACCGTCCTCGACCATTCGACCTGTCATCCGGGCCAACTTGCGCTGGTATTTTCCGCGCATCACGAATTCTAGCGTATTCTGCGCAAAGATGCGCACATCCGCAGGCAATGCGATGTCGTGGTTAAGCACCCATTCAACTGCTGTTTGGGCAGAAATGTCGATGTTACCGGGCACAAAACCATCGCCGCCCTCAGACACATCGGCAAACTCGGCCTCGGGCTCTTTGCGGCGCTCTTCGATGGGGCGGTCAGCGCTGTTCTTTTCAACCTGCGACATCAGCTTGGCGATTTCGGCAGGGTCGCGAGCCTTGGGCGGTTTGGCGACGATCTGGGTGATCGGCACATCAGAGGCTGCCAGCAAGGACTGCTTAAGCTCCTCATAGGCGTCGGTCTTGCGATAGTCCGCCAGCCGCGCTTCGACCTTTTCGATGGCGGCAAAATGCAAGCGCGACAACACGGGATCGGTCAGCAGCTCGTCCATGATCTGCTTGCGCCGCTCGGTATAGCGCAGGATTTTATCATCATAGACCTCGTTGCGGTCCTGCAATGACCAATAATCGGCGTTATACTTGTCTTTCTTGTTGTTCACATTGCCGCGGAACTTGCGGATCGCGTAGCTGTCGATGGACTTCACCGCATAGTGGTTCATCTGCGCCCACTGATAGCCCACAGTGCGACGGATCGACCGCCAGCCGCGAAACTTGAAGTAATCCTCCATCGGCAGGCCAGACCCGTTCAGCCATTTGACCGTATCAGGGAAGCCAGTTTCGAGGTGTTTGTTCTTGATCGACGGGCGGTGGATACCGATCTTCCATTTATCAGGATCAAACTTGAACAGTGTCTTGACGCCCCAACCCTTGTTCCACGTCGGCGGCGCGGCATAGAGGTATTGTTCGGTCACCGGGTCGCGCGACCAATCGACCACGTTGCCGGACCCAAAAATGCGCCATGTAATAACGATGCCATTGGCATCGCCCGCCGCATCAAGCATTGGGTCCAGCGTGCCGTCGCCATAGTTGATGCACAAAAATTCATCCGCATCGAACATCAATATCCAGTCGGCCTCGGCGACTTTGGGTTCGGCTTGCGCATATTTCATCGCTGACGGCTGCGGCTTCACCCCTTCGGGGATATCGTTGCGGCGGTGATAGCCAAGACCCAGCTCTTCGAGTCGGATCAACATGTCATCTGTGCCGTCGCTACAATCGTTTGTATAGACAAGGATTTTGGTAAACCCCACGGCAAGATGATGGGCGTACCACTCCAGCAGGAATGGTGCTTCATCCTTCATCATCGAGATGGCCAACAATTTTCCGTGCGGGCTTATATGCGGTTTGAGTTTTATAGCCGTAGCCCCCCCCCCCGTCGCGGCGCTTAGCGCAACGCCTTGGACGGGTCGATCCCGATCTTTTCGCACATCCGCGCGGCGTATGAACCTGGCAGCGGTTCATTCTTTTCCCACCACGGTTTCGTGCCATTGGTATAAAGGTGAACCGACAGGGTTTTATCAGTGAAATGCCCTTCTACGCGCCCGTAAGGGTCATAAAAGATGTCGTTCAACTGAAACGGGACCGGATACAAAACCTCGCGCTCGCTCGCCTTGTCGTACTGGCCGGTTTGCTTGGCAAAATAGGTGAACGCCTGCGGGCCAAAGGCTGTGCGTTCGGCATTGTAAATGCGGTGCGCGTGGGACAGCTTGGGGTCCTGACGGTCGTATTTCTTGCGCTGGTTCTTGTTCCACCATGCAGGGTAATCCGGCAAGTTGTCGTAGTAATCCAGTAGCTGATCCATCAGTTCGCATTCCTGCGGCAGACCCACTACTCCACAGTTCAAAGCACCGGACATGCCGTGGCGGCCAAAAATATATTCTTCATCTTCGGGAAACGGCTGGTGGCAGAATGCATCGCAGTCGATCCAGATCGCTCCGGTTTTCTGGATCATTTTGTAGCGGAACACATTGGACAGGAACGAGGCGCTGGTGGCTTCGACCAAGGCTCGGTCGATCTCCATAATCTCGGATGCAGGGCGTACCTCGACCCCCTCGGGCGCATTATCAACTTTGTCTGCGCAATACAGGATCGTTTTGTGACCGGCAACAACATGAGATTTCAGGCAAAGCTGGTTTAGATAGTGAAGTTTTTCACCAATCCACAGTGACGCAACAGGGCGGCGGTCATTCATGATATTTGATCTCTCCGAGGACACAAATTTTACTGTGTCGATTTCAACTGCTCTAAAAAAGATAGCTTACGACTGTTCCGATTGCAAAGTGTCCTTGTAATGTGGTGCACCATTTGCCGCACGAGATTGACTTGATACTGCCCCCATGAGAGTCATTCAGACAATGCAATCGTTCTGATCCCGAGGTAATCCTGAAACCGTGACCCGCATACTCGCCGTAACCTGCATGCGAAACGAAGGGCCATATTGCCTTGAATGGATCGCCCATCATCGTGCGGCCGGGGTCAGCGACTTTTTGATCTACACCCATGATTGTGACGATGGCACACCTGCACTGCTTGATCTGTTACCCTATGTGACGCATGTACCGTTCTGCCCAGAGGCGGAAAAATCCGTTCAGTGGCAGGCAATGAGGTTGGCGGACCGACACGATCTGGTGAAAGAAGCGGATTGGGTGCTGTTTTTCGATTGCGACGAATTCCTTTGCCTGCAAGCCCCCATGCGCACATTCGACGATCTTCTGGCCTCGGCCCCTCCCTCAACCGACGCCATCGCGCTTCCATGGCGATTGTTCGGGGCAAACGGGCACCAAGTGTTCGAGGACCAACTAACGGTCGAACGATTTAGCAGCGCCGCACCCGAGCCGTTCTTTTTACCTGCGGGCCATTTCTTTAAAAGCTTATTCCGGCCCAAGGCTTTTCAGAAAATCGGCGTGCATCGCCCAAAAAGCAAAGCCAGCAGGCCGAGTGTCTGGAAACTTGCCGGCTGCCAATCCGCTCCCGATGGCTTTGCCGAAAATGACAGCCGCATCAACCTGTTCGGTCTAGTGCAGGCCCCGGCGCTGGCGCGATTGAACCACTATTCCCTGCGGTCCGCGGCAGAGTTCATGGTCAAGCGGGGCCGTGGATTACCTAACCGAACGACAAAGACCCTGGATTTGCATTATTGGGCTGAGCGAAATTTCAATGTGGTCGAGGACCGTACAATTGGCCCGATGGTGGAGAAGACGATTGACGAGATGAACCGCCTACGCGCCTTGCCCGGTGTCCAAATGGCGCATCAAACCGCGGTGCAACATCATCAAGATGCGTTTGCGGCGCTCATGTGTGACCCAAACCAAATCCAATTCTACTGGCACCTAATCTTGCTCGCCGGCAGTACGCCCCCGACAGCGGAACAGGCCCAAGCCCATTTGGCGCGACATGCCAAACGATAGCCCATCGGACCGTTTAAAACGAAAAAAGGCGCGACTGGTATTCAGTCGCGCCTTTTCATTGGTCGTTAACGAAGCCTAGGCCAGATCGAACCGGTCAAGGTTCATAACCTTGGTCCATGCCGCAACAAAATCTTTTACAAACTTCGTCTTAGCCACATCGCCTGCATAAACTTCGGCGATGGCGCGCAATTGCGAGTTCGAACCAAACAGCAGGTCAACCGATGTACCTGTCCACTTCAGATTTCCCGTGGCGCGATCACGACCTTCATAAATATCGTCGACCTCGCCCTCTTCGGCTTTCGTCCAAACCGTTCCCATATCCAAAAGTGCGGTGAAGAAATCGTTGTTCAACGTACCTGGCGTATCAGTGAAAACACCATGCTTGGTGCCACCTACATTTACATCCAACGCGCGCATCCCGCCGATCAGGACAGTCAGTTCGGGCGCGCTCAACGTCAAAAGCTGCGCACGATCCACCAACAGTTCAGCTGGGGTAACCGAAAACCGGTTCTTGGCAAAGTTGCGGAACCCATCCGTTACGGGTTCAAGAAACGCGACTGAATCGACTTCGGTCTGCTCAATCGTCGCATCACCGCGCCCTGGGGTAAACGGTACTGTAACATCTTGGCCCGCATCTCTTGCGGCTTTTTCGATTGCCGCGGCCCCGGCCAGCACGATCATGTCAGCGATCGAAATTTGCTTGCCACCGGATTGCGAGCCGTTGAATTCGGCACGGATACCCTCAAGCGCATCCAACACCTTGGCCAATTTATCAGGTTCGTTAACAGGCCAATCTTTTTGCGGAGCAAGACGGATACGTGCACCGTTGGCACCGCCGCGTTTGTCTGACCCGCGGAAGGTCGCAGCCGACCCCCAAGCAACACCGACGAGTTCACTAGTGCTTAGGCCTGATGCAAGAACTTTGGCCTTAAGAGAAGCGATATCTGCATCATCAACCAGCGGGTGTGACACGGCGGGAATCGGGTCCTGCCAGATCAGTTCTTCGCTTGGCACATCAGCGCCCAGATAACGCGTGATCGGCCCCATATCGCGATGGGTCAGTTTGAACCAAGCACGGGCGAACGCATCTGCGAACTCTTCAGGGTTTTGATGAAATCGCGTGGAGATCTTGAGATACTCAGAGTCTTCGCGCAACGCCAGATCAGAGGTAAACATGATCGGCGCATGACGCTTTGACGGATCATGCGCGTCAGGCACAGTACCGGCGGCGTCGCCGTTCTTTGGTGTCCACTGTACCGCACCAGCAGGGCTTTTTGTCATTTCCCACTCAAGGCCCAAGAGGTTGTCGAAATAGGTCATGTCCCAGCTAATCGGGGTTTGTGACCAAGCGCCCTCAAGCCCGCTGGTCAGTGCATGCACGCCGTGACCGGTTTCGTGTTTGTTGGTCCAGCCAAAGCCCTGGCTTTCAAGCGGTGAGGCCTCTGGGTCGGGGCCTGCGTTCTCGCCGCCCACTGCGCCGTGCGCCTTGCCAAAGGTGTGACCCCCAGCAATCAGCGCGACGGTTTCATAATCATTCATGGCCATCCGACCGAATGTGTCACGGATATCACGCGCCGATTGCGATGGATCGGGGTTTCCGTCAGGTCCTTCGGGATTAACGTAGATCAACCCCATCTGAACCGCTGCGAGCGGGTTTTCCAAAGCACGTTCTTCGCTGTAGCGCGTGCTGCCCAACCATTCGTCCTCTGGGCCCCAGTACACGTCTTCTTCGGGTTCCCAGTTATCGACGCGACCACCGGCATAGCCAAAGGTTTTCAGCCCCATCGATTCCAATGCGATATTGCCGCACAAGATAATCAAGTCACCCCAGGAAATCTGATTGCCGTATTTCTGTTTGACCGGCCATAGCAGACGGCGGGCCTTGTCAAGGTTGGCGTTGTCTGGCCAGCTGTTCAGTGGGGCAAAACGTTGCGTTCCTGTGCCGGAACCGCCGCGCCCGTCGGCGGTACGATATGTGCCTGCCGCGTGCCATGCCATGCGAATAAAGAACGGGCCGTAGTGGCCGTAATCTGCGGGCCACCATTCTTGCGAATCCGTCATCAGCGCGTGCAGGTCTTGCTTTACCGCATCAATGTCGAGCTTTTTAAATTCTTCCGCATAGTTGAAATCAGACCCCAGCGGATTGGAGTCGATCGAATTTTGATGCAGCAGTTTGAGGTTCAGCTGGTTCGGCCACCATTCGTTCAAAGACCGCGCGCCGCGCTTTGAGATGCGGCCGTGGCTGCCGACAACAGGGCATTTGCTGATGTTTTCAACGTCATTTCCGTCCATGGTGGTCTCCGTAAAATTAGGGTTGGGGCCGACGCCCTAGCGGGTTTCGTCCTGTCGTTGGTGCAGGGGGGTCTCGTGTTGAACGGAAACGATTGTGCCAGCATGCCAAGCATTCATCCGCGCGCTTCACAGCCCCCTTACTTTATGGGGCTGACTTATCAGGTCTGTTTGATTAGTTTAAGTTAGCATTTCCTATCAGATTAATAATTTAAACCTATGACAAAAATCACTCTTAAACACCTGCGCTATTTCGAAGCAGTCGCATTGCACCGGCACTTTGGTCACGCTGCGGAAGCCTGTGCAATATCGCAACCCGCCCTATCCGTTCAGATCAAGGAACTGGAGCAGATTTTGCAAACGACGCTCTTTGAGCGCGGCGCGCGGAACACTTCCCTAACCGGGTTCGGCACAGAGTTCGCACCGCGTGCCCGCGCGATTTTGCAAGGTGTGGACGAGCTTCAGGATATGGCACGCGCTTCCAAGCAAGGAATTGTGGGGCGCTTGCGTATTGGGATCATCCCCACGATCGCCCCATACCTGTTACCTGACATTATCACCAAGTTGATGCGGACGAACCCCGATATAGACATTCAGGTTCGGGAAACGTTGACTTCGCATTTGATCAATGAACTGGCTGATGGGCGCATTGACGCTGCAATTGTAGCGCTGCCTGTGTCCGAACCGGCCTTTACAGAAGTAGCGTTATTCGACGAGAAATTCGTTCTGGTAAGGCCAGAGGCGGATCGCGCAAAGCCTACTCCAGACAGGGCACGGCTGACTGAAATGAAATTGCTGTTATTAGAAGAAGGCCATTGCTTTCGGGACCAAGCCTTGTCTTTTTGCGCCACTCAATCAGACAAAGCCCGCGAAGGTCTAGATGCCAGTTCGCTGTCCACATTGGTGCAAATGGTAGGTGCCGGTATCGGCGTGACCTTGATCCCCGAAATGGCCGTTGCCGTCGAAACTCAATCAGCGCGGGTAGCGGTATCGTCATTTCCAGAGCCCCAACCAACGCGTACCGTCGGTATGATCTGGCGCAAGACCAATCCGCTTTCCACCAAGCTGTTGGGTATTGCCGATCTCATTCGGCCTGCCTGATACAAGCGACCTAATAGATTGCTGCTTCGACCGCGGTGGTGGTAGAAATATCCAACGACAGGAGGATCTATGCGTCTGCTAATTGTTGAAGATGAGGCCGATCTGGCGCAAGCGATGTGTGATCATCTACGTGCAGCGGGCTATGTGGTTGACCTTGCCTCTCGGGCCGAGGATGCAGAGGCTGCACTGAGCGGTACCGACTATGGTTTGGTGCTGCTAGACCTTGCCCTGCCCGATGGCGACGGCTTGAACGTTCTGCGCAACTTAAGGGCCCGGCGCAGCAACGTACCCGTGCTTATCGCTACCGCCCGCGACAGGATCACGGAACGCATTGCGGGCCTAGACGCCGGTGCAGACGATTATCTTGTCAAACCCTTCCATCTGGATGAAATGGTTGCCCGCATCGCCGCCATTTTGCGTCGCACTGATAATGACCGACAAGCGGAGCGTCGGTTCGGATCGCTGTGTATTCAGCTTGCGACGAAAACCGTGCTTGCGGATGGTCAACCAAAAACCCTGACCCGCAAGGAATGGGCCATCCTTGACCGGCTTAGCCGACGCCCCGAAATTACTGTGCCCAAGGCAGAACTGGAAGACGCGCTCTATGGCTATGGCGAAGAGGTCGAAAGCAACACGATCGAGGCCCACGTCAGCCGTTTGCGATCCAAGCTTGGGCGCGGTGCTATAGAAACCATACGCGGCTTCGGCTACCGGATGGGCAAGGGATGAAACGCCGTAGCCTTATCGGACGGTTGGCTTTTCTGGTCAGCATGGGTTTCGCAGCTATCTGGCTGCTTTCAATGTTCGTCACTGGGCTGGCACTTCGAAGCGAACAAACAGAGTTGTTCGATGAAGAGATTGACCAAATTGCGCATCTGTTTCGCCCTATCGTCACCCAAGCATTGACCGGCGGTTTCCTAGATGCTGCAACGATCAACGCCGCGTTACAGTCGCACGAACTTAGCGATGTCAATGAAGCCTTGGTGTATCAGATCCTGCATATCTCTGAAGGACCGATTATCGAATCGCGCCTTTATCATCTTGCGGATCAGCCAACGGGGGCGATAACCGAAGGGTTTTCTGAAACCAGCACACATACTTTTTACACGACCGACTTTAACGACGCAGGATACGCGGTTCGCGTCGGTGACCCTTTGGAAGAACGCAAGGAAGCATATTATTCAAGCCTTATAGCGTTTCTTTTACCGATGCTCGCGATGGTACCGCTGGCATATATTTTGGTCCGCTGGATAGCACACACCGCGTTGCGCCCTCTGGAGGATCTGCACCGTGAAATCTCGAACCGCGGAGAAGCACGGCTCGATCCCATCAATGCCAAGAGCCAACCCCCCGAGCTAGCTGCTATTACTGCATCCTTGAATGGTTTCATCATTCGCCTGTCGAAATCGCTTGAGACCGAGCGCGCATTTGCCAGTGTGGCCGCACATGAGCTTCGCACACCAATTGCGGTCGCATTGGCCCAAGTGCAGCGGCTCAAGGTGGAAACGACCGGTTCAAGTGCGCTGGTGGCCGTCACGAAAGTCGAAGACGCGTTGCAACGCATGGCCCGACGGGTGGCAAGGCTGTTGCAAATGGCGCGGGCCGATGCGGGGGTTGGAATGTCCAGCGAGCAGACCGATATAGGTCGTATTCTGGGCTATGTGGTCAACGAAAGCGAAAAGCGTTCCGACAACCTTGGGAGCATGGTGTTGGATATTCCCGACACACCGGTGGTGGCACGTATGGACGCTGACGCGTTTGGCATCATCGCGGGCAATCTGATCGACAATGCACTGCAACATGGCGCGGCAGAGCAGATGGTGCAGGTAACCCTATCGCAAGACGGCGTATTGCGCGTGGTCAACGAAGGACCCGTCGTATCACCCGAAGAGCTTACGCAGTTAACCAAACGGCTGCATCAAGGGCCTGTCGCGACAGGTGGATTTGGGCTGGGGCTGTACATCGTTGACACTATCTCCCGGCAGGTCGGCAGTTCACTAGAACTTTACTCGCCGGCGCGAGGGCGACCTGCCGGGTTCGAGGCGCGTTTTGCAGCACCAATGCGGTGATCTGTTACGATATCAGCCCAAGCTTGCCAGTAGCTCTTTCGACGGGTCACCTGTCGCGGCCAGACCCACGCTTTGCTGATAGGCGCTGATTGCTTTACGGCTATTTGGCCCTATCACGCCGTCGGTGCCATCCGTGTCAAAGCCTCTGGACGTCAATCGTTGTTGCAATGTCTTACGATCATCGATGGTCATTCCGTATTTGTCCGGGCCGAATTTCGCTTGGATCGGGCCGCCCCCTGCGATGCGGTCAGACAGGTGCCCCACCCCAATCGCGTAGTTGTCGGAATTGTTGTATCGCTTTATCGCCTTGAAGTTGTTGAACACAGCAAAACGTGGCCCGCCGGTATCGGGTTGCAAAATAGAAACAGGTGCTGCCGATCCGGCTGCTGCTGTACCGACCTCGCCCCCCCATTTTTGGCCCGACTTCCAACCTGATTTTGCAAGGTATGCAGCGGTAGAGGCAAGCGAATCCGTGGGGTCCTCGGACCAGATATCGCGCTTGCCGTCCCCGTTGAAATCTACTGCGAAAGCTTGGTATGACGTCGGAATGAATTGGGTGTGCCCCATTGCCCCTGCCCAGCTTCCGGTTAGACCGGAAACCGATACATCGCCACGTTCGAGTATCTTAAGAGCAGCGATCAACTGCTTTTCAAAGAACTCACCCCGTCTGCCGTCATAGGCAAGTGTCGACGTGGCGGATACTACGGGCACGTTTCCGCGTCTTTCGCCATAGAAGCTTTCCAATCCCCAAATTGCTGTGACAACTTCGGCGGGTACGCCGTAGCGCCCTTCGACTTGGGCCAGCGTATTGCGGTGGCGCGCGAAAGCCGCGCGGCCTTTGGTAACGCGCTCTTCCGATGCGGCGATCGCCAGATAGTCTTCAAGCGAACGACTGAATTCGGTCTGATTGCGGTCACGCTTTACAACGCCCGGTAAATATCCAGTCGTGGCAAATGCCTGGTTTAAGGTGCTTGAAGAAATTCCCTGTCCTGCCGCACGCGATTTAAACGAAGACACCCAGGCATCGTACCCAGTATTAGGCTGCGGAAGAAGATCGGACGGGAGATCGCTATCTCTGCGAGGCGCGAATGATCCTGAATTACTGGTCCCGGCACAGGCCGACAAACCCAAGGCTGCCGTCCCGATGGTAAAGTTTCTGCGTGTAATGTTCATCTGCCCGCGCCCTTATTGCTGCCGCTTTGATGCAGAATACCTGATGCTGCGGCACGGGCAAAGGGGCACATATGCTACGGCAAAGCTTCGCCTATTTGTCTGCCCCATACAGCGGGACGGTGGACATCGACATCTTTGCGGACCCGTTTTGGACATCCCGCGCGTGGCTGATATAGACCAGTGTGTTGTTCTCTTGGTCAAAGATACGTTTGACCTTAAGCGTCTTGAAGATGACCGAACGGCGTTCACTGAACACCGTTTCGCCTTCGTCGTCGCGGGCGATATCACCAATTTCTATCGGGCCGGTCTGACGACAGGAAATCGAAGAATTCGAAGGGTCTTCGAACCAATTTCCTTTCTGCAACCGGTCAATCAATCCGCGATCAAAATAAGCGAGATGACAGGTCACCCCTTTGACTTTTGGGTCAGAAAGCGCCTCGACGACAATATCATTCCCCAGCCAGTCGACGTCAACATTGCCGATGATCTCGGCTTTGGCTGACGACATGGCTGCGATTAGCCCAAGGGCTGCGACGGATACGGAGGCGGTTCGTTTTATGTTGTTCATGCAACCATACGTTTCGCGCGGGCTTTGGTTCCTGAAGGATTAGGGAAAACGTCTTTTTTACATCAACGTTGTTTTCCCGTCGCCCGCAGGGCCACCCAGACGCCAATACCCCTAAGCTACTCGCGTCCAGAACGCTGACTTTTGGACGTGCCGCTTGCGCAAATCATCGACAAAGCCGCCATGCGATTGAAAGGTGCCATAGTCGCTGATCTCAAGGTCAGCGGCCACACAATCCATCAGATAGTCAGCAGCCTGACCA
The DNA here is from genome assembly GCA_011050655.1 of Roseobacter sp. Lineage (GTDB taxonomy): Bacteria > Pseudomonadota > Alphaproteobacteria > Rhodobacterales > Rhodobacteraceae > Sulfitobacter. The sequence goes on along the minus strand of DRFG01000270.1, from coordinate 14,560 downwards.
TACTGATCCTTACGGCTCTTGCGGAGCGTTTCAGTTACCATCGCACGCCAAAGCAACGTTGCCGCAAGCGGATATCGGGTGCGCAAGGCTTCGGCTGCTGGCCCAAGCAGGTGATAAAGTTTTCCGTCAATCTCATTTGTTCGCTGCTCGATCAGGCGCGCAGCATGTCCAAGGGCCGGCCATGCAAGGAAAAACCCCAGCGCTGCGGCTACATCACCAAAGCTCGACGCATGGGCCTTGGCCGCCTCTTCAAATTCCATATCGTCAAAATCGGGTAACACCCTCAGATAAGCGCGCAACATACCTGGGTTCAATGTGGTTAGAAAACCTTCCCAACGATGCTTCTGCGCGTCTTCAAGACGCCCTGACGCTATCAGAGCCTCGACGTAAATAAGGTCCCACCCCTCACGGTCCGAGGCGTGTTGTTCCGGCATCGCATCGGCAAGAACAGCAAGGGCTTGTTCGGGTTGTCCCTGCTCTAACCGCAAAGCGGCTACTTCGGCTGCGATGTGCGGGCGCTTCAGATCCTTGGCGGAGTATTGCGCGATGTAGGCAGAGGCATCGCCTTGCGCGACAGCCAGTTCTTGCCGCCACATCCTGATCATTCTGGTTTTCTGTTCAGCAGCGTAGTTCCCATTACGACCGCGCAGATCGCGCAAGAACCGAAGCGCCGCATGATCGCCTTCCGCTTCCAGCGGCGCTTGTTCGAAGATCAAGATTAGACGCTTGAGATGTTCAATTCCAGCGTCGCCCATAGCCGGACCAAGATACCCGATAATGCCGTCAAACTCGCCGTGTTCGTTGCCTCGAACCGCGTCCCATATCCGCACGGCCAGCGCCTCAGGCTCCGACTCTGCTCGTGCTGCGATCTCGCCCATGTGGGAAATGGCGTCGCGAAAGACCTGGCCCACATCCCCCTTGCTGTCGTCAACACGATTATAGACAGAGGGGGCCAATTCAAGAAACTGCCAAAGCAATTCGAATGCCTCGGTCGGAGCGGCCGGCGCTATCTTGCCAATGATCATGTCGGCTTGCGTGCTCAGATCCTTGATCAGCGCCTTGCGCCTACGCCATCCCACATAAGTCTTTGAACGTCGGATCGACACCAGCCGCTTGCGTATGTCTGCGGAAAGTTCGGCTGGACCAAGATTGTGGCTAAGCTCCAGCCTGAGCCGTCGTTTCATGTCAGCACTGCCAGCGCTGACCTCAATCAGCAGATCGGCCAACCGGTCTGCACCGAGGTTTGCAAGGTTCGCTTTGTTCAGGGTCTTTTTCGACATGCCGCCCTTGTCGCATTGGCGACGCCCGTTGAAAAGATGTCAGATCGCGGGTGCTCTGCCACAGGCCGCTATTGAAAGGCGATTACCAGCGCCCAGCCGGTCAGTTCGGACAGCTTTTGCATTGCGCCGATGACGTCGCCTGTCTGGCCGCCTATTTGGGACTTGGCCAGCCAGGCGACCAGTGCGGTACACAAAAGCATCACCCCCGCCACCCAAAGGGCGGAAATGAAGCCCAACGAGAGCAGCCCGAGCAGGCCCAATAACAATGAAATGATGACCGCCATGCGTGGTACCTGTGCCGCAGACTGACCCAAACCGTCATGTCGAGCCGCTGGCATCACCCGCAGCCACAGCGGCAAGACGCTGCGGCTGGCCATGGAAATGCCGATGACAACAGGGATCACCCGGGATGGGTCCGCAAGCCTTGCTACGAGGGACATGTGAAACGCCACCGCAAGAATAAGCGCTAAAACACCATAGCTGCCGATCCGGCTATCGCGCATGATTTCGAGCTTTCGGCGTGTATCACGCCCGCCGCCAAACCCGTCGACCATATCGGCCAACCCATCTTCGTGCATCGCCCCTGATAGCAAAGCCATAGTGGTGATCATGCCCAATGCTGCGGCCTGCGCACCTAACCCAGCCATATGAAAAAACAGGTAAACCAGTGCAGAAGGGGCTGCAATTACTGCACCGACCAGCGGCCAGGCCCATGCCGATGCCCCGATGGTAGGGACCGGATCAACAATGCGCCCGACAGGTATTCGGCTGAGCAGCAGTATCGCCAGCCGGGCTTCGGCGAGACGTGTACGCAACATCACCCCTCTGCTACCCCGGCTTGCGCGAAGGTTGCCATCCCTGCATGGCACGCCAGGGCCGAGCGCACGATGCCAAGGGCAAGTGCGGCCCCTGATCCTTCGCCCAATCGCATATCGAAATCAAGAATTGCGGTCTTGTCCATAGCGTCAAGCAAACGTTTATGACCGGACTCGGCGCTCAGATGGCCGACAAGGCAGTGGTCAAGGCTGGCAGGGTCCAACATATACAATGGTGCGACGGACGCCGTGCAGATGAACCCGTCCAGGATCACCGGAATACGCGATAAGCGTGCAGCCAGCACCGCCCCGCAAATCGCTGCCTGCTCGCGCCCACCAAGGGCCGCCAATACCGCGCACCCGTCGCCGATGGTGGCGCGGTGGCGCGATATCGCACGGTTGATTGCATCGACTTTACGCTGCACGCCAGCGTCATCCGACCCGGTTCCCCGACCGACCCAATCTGCCGCTTCGCCGCCGAAAGCCGCCGTCGCAAGGGCAGCCCCCACGGTTGAATTGCCGATCCCCATTTCGCCCAGAATCAATACGCTCGCGTTTGGCGACACAGCGGCGGCACCGGCATTCAACGCCGCTAGACATTCTGCTGCGGTCATCGCCGGGGCCAAAGTGAAATCCGCTGTCGGCTTGTCCAAGTCCAGATCGACGACCGACAAATCCGCTCCGTTCACTTGGCATAACTGGTTGATCGCCGCGCCTCCGGCCTTGAAGTTCGCAACCATTTGGGCGGTAACCTCTTGTGGAAACGGGTTCACGTTTTGCGCGCAGATACCATGGTTTCCAGCGAACACGACCGCTTGGGCATGCTTGATTTGAGGCACTTCTAGCGTCTGCCACCCGGCAAAGAACACCGCTAGATCTTCGAGGCGACCCAAAGAGCCGGCAGGCTTGGTCAAGCAATCCTGTCGCGCCCGCGCCGACGCTTTGCTTTCATGGTCAGCTATGGGCAGGTCCTTAACCATACTTGCGACCTCGTCTAGACTGGTAAGGGGAAAGTTGACGTGAGACATGGTAAAACCTTTTTGCGCTGTGATTGATGACGGAAACCGACACGTCCGAATTTTGTGAAGGCCAAAAACCCTGCTGCTATCCCTTGAGCGTGAGAGGCAGACCACAGGTGACGAGAACGACCTTATCGGCAACCGCTGCGATCCTCTGGTTCATTACTCCTGAAGCATCGCGGTAATGTCGGCCTAGGGCCGAGACAGGCACGATGCCTCCGCCGACTTCGTTGGTGACCAGAACCACCGGTGACCGTTGCGTAAGCAATACGCCGCAAAGCGCGTCTGTTTCTTGGTCCCAATCGCGTTCATCCATCAACAGGTTCGACAGCCACAAGGTCAGACAATCGACTAGACGAACACCCTGACCGTCACTGCGGCGCAAGGCACCGCTGAGGTCCAACGGCTCCTCCTCGGTCTGCCAAATGGGGCCGCGCTGCGCTTGATGTGCAAGGATTCGGTCTTGCATTTCGCCGTCCAGTGGTTGCGCAGTCGCAATATATACCAAAGGAAGATCAAACGCCCTAGCCGCGTCTTCAGCGTAACGGCTTTTGCCGGATTTTGCACCGCCCGTAACCAAAAGTCTTTTGTGCATCGCGGTCACCTTTTCTTGCCGTTGCCCCCAAGCGGTTAGAACATGTGCGCCTTAAGTTAGGCGCACAGTATCTTGTGTTAATATTCAACCCCGGCCTGAGCAGATATCCCCTGCTTGCGAAACGGATGCTTAATCTCTTTCATCTCTGACACCAGATCAGCGATTTCGATCAGCCTTTCTGGCGCATTGCGACCAGTGATAACGACATGGGTCATCTCAGGTTTCTCGGCCAAGAGAAAATCAGCCACATCATCGGCGTTCAGGTAATCATAGCGCAGCGCAATGTTCAGTTCGTCCAGCAAAACCATCCGGTTGTTCGGATCTCGGATCAGCTCCTTGGCCTTTTCCCATGCGCGCGAGGCCGCAGCGATGTCACGCTCGCGGTCCTGAGTGTCCCACGTAAAGCCTTCGCCCATCACATGAACCTGACAGATATCACTGAAGCGGTCTTGCAAGACCTGCCTGTCCGCCGAAAACATCGACCCTTTGATAAATTGTACGACGGCGCAAGGAAACCCGTGGCCGATTGACCGCAGGATCATCCCGAAGCCAGAACTGCTTTTGCCCTTGCCATTGCCGGTATGCACGATGATCAGGCCTTTCTTGACCGTCTTCTTGGCCATCATCTTGCTGCGTGCGGCCTGAACCTTGGCCATTTTTTCGGCATAGAGCTTCTTGTCGTCTGAAGTATCATCGGTCATTTGGTATTCTCCTGCTGTGAAAGCGCGTTGCGGGCATGTGTAATTTCCTGAACGGCTCTTAGCGTGATCGGTGTGCCGCAGACCCAATCGGATGAACTGTAAAGCAGGCGATCCATTTTTGCATAGTGAGCCAAGGCGGGGTGAAAAACGATTTCCTCAGACCGCGATCCACCTGAGTAAGGTTCCGCGGTGATCAGCACATCGGGATCTTCGAGCACCAAAAGTTCGAGATCTAGCCGGCCACTGCTGAGCATCCCAAGCTTTTCGGACAAATTCTGAAAGCCCCCTGTGGTGACGATGTCATGGCCTAGCGTATTGACCCCCAGTGAATACCCGTTCGGATAGTAGAATGCAGCGACCGGTGCATCACTGTCGAGAACCGGTGCGGCGGCAAGAAAGCTTTCGACGTTCCTGGCAAGGCGTTCAGCCTTGTCCGCTTGGTGCAATAATTCGCCCATATCCCTAATTTGGTCAGGGATTTGATCAAGTTTTGAGGTCAGCGGGAATTGTTCAATCCGTACGCCCATTGCCCGCAACATATCTAGCGTGGCCTTGTCGCTGTATTGCCCGGCAACCACGACATCTGGCGCGGAAAGAAAAATCTCTTCGGCATGGCCCGCGTTTTGCGGATAGCTTTTGGCTTGGTCTGCCAGTGACGAAGACCTTGCATCAGTCGCCAGTCGGCTCAGCGACACGATTTGAGCCGGATCAGCCAGCAACATGACAAGCTGATCCGTGCACAGATTCATTGATACCACTCGCGGAGCGTCAGAAGCGTGGGCTGACATTGCAGCCACCATCAGACACCCCGCCAAAGCAGTGCGGCAAGGCAGATTAGAAATCAGCCTGAACCCCGACATAGAACGCCCTCTCCGAGGTGTTATACCCTTGGACCGTTTCGTATTTCTCGTTCGTGAGATTGCGTACGGTCACATATGCATTGGCACGGTCTGTGATGTCATAGCGCGCGGTAAGGTCAACGACAGTATAATCATCAAGCGGCGTTGCTGTGCCAAACCCGTCTACGACGCCAGCGACATGGGTGACCTGTAGGCCAGTGGTAAACCGGTCCGTCACATCAAAGTCTGCACCGACTATCAGTTCGTGAGTAGGGACCCGTGTCAAACGAGCATTGGCGTTTTCCCCAAAGGTATATGTGTAATTTCCATTGACTGTTATACGGTCGGAAACGCGATAATCGCCCGACAGTTCCACACCTTTGGTGACGGTTTTGCCGGGTACTTGGGCATAGGCAAAAGTGCCGAAATCAAAGTCAATCAAGTCGGTGATTTCCGTATAAAAGGCAGTGGCACGCAGGGTCGCCACTTCGCCAATTCGGTGTTCGACGCCGAGATCAAGGCTGGTGCTGGTTTCAGGTGCAAGATTTCCGCCAGCATAGGGGCCGAACCGTTCATAGAGCGAAGGCGCGCGGTAGCCGGTTCCAATTGATGCCCGTACAGTCGTTGCTTGCGACGTGTGCCATGCCAACGCGGCACGGCCTGAAAACTGACCTTTGAAATCGGTGTAATCATCGTATCGAAGTGTGGTGGAAAGCTCCAAATCCTCACGAAGCGTGAACTGAGCCTCTGCAAAGGCTGCCTTGTTGGATGCCTCGTATTCAGTACCGTCAAGCGACGCGCGCTCTTTCGTCCAGTCCAGACCAAATGCCAAAGTTGTCGCAGGGGAAAGTTCGACCCGGCCGAGATAAGCTGCTTTTAGGCGTTCACCGATGAAGCTTTTGGTGAAGCCTTGGGCGTCATAGCGATCAGTACGGAATTTCGAGACCGAAAATTCATGCAACCAAGCGCCTTGGGTGTATTCGGCGAAGGCACGCAGGCCTGTACGGGTTTCGTCTGATACACCTGAACTGTCTGTTGTAGAGCGGTCAAATTCGACAGTACCGTCAGACCAAAGCCCCGCGACACCCACCTTCAATGCATCGTTCACCTGATAGGCGGCATACAGGTTGGCAGAGTTTTGCTTGAAACCATCGTTTTCACTGTCCGAGCTTCGGGCCGAAAAACCGTCGGTTTGGACCCGGCTCAGGGTGAATGCCAATTCAACCCGTTCGTCCATGAAACCCACGCTGCTGGTTGCCGTGCGCGTGTTGAAACTGCCGTATTCCAAAGTGGTGCGGCCTGACGCTCCTTCGGCAACCGGGCGCCATGTTTCGACATCAACGACCCCGGCGATTGCATCGGACCCATAAATCGCGGTCTGTGTCCCTTTGATCAGCGTGACTCGGTTCACGGCCCCGGCAGTCAGGGTGCCGAAGTTAAAGCTTGATTGCGTACTTGAAGGATCAGTGACTTCGATCCCGTCGACACGGACGCCGATATATGCGCTACCCAATCCGCGCACGCGCAGCGTCGACCGGTTTCCCAGTCCACCATTTGCGCTAAGCGACACACCTGGCAGGCGCGCCAATGCATCAGCGACACCGGGCCCGGATTTCTTCAAATCCTCTGCATCTACCACTTCGATCGTCGCACCGGTTGCAGCCAGCGTGGTGGGCAAAAGACCCCCGTAGACCAAAATCGGGCTAAGGGCGAAACTGTCATCCGCCTGAGCGAATGCCAACGTCGGGACAAGTGCGACAGTACACAACAATGTCTGTTTCAAGGTATATTTCATAACGACTTCCAAGCCAAAATTCCGGTCAGTGACCGGTACATAACAATTTTACCTGGGGAGGGATTATCCGCCCGCAGATGGTGAATGACACCACTGCGGAAATTTCCGCCGTTCCAACGCGCCCCGCGCCCAAACCGGGTGTTCTCTTTTGGCAGGTTCCTGACTTGCGGATCGTAGTTTGGCTGACTGGAACCACCCGCTATACGGTGTGGTATTTTCAACCTCTTACGTCGCTCACAGTTGCGGGGGCAGTTATGGATTCCCCTTTGACAGGTCACCACATTCCCTTTTAACCAGACACCCGAAAACACCGAGCACCCAGACCAAAAGCCTGTCCTAAAAACCACCAGACCTGATTTCTGTCAAGTGCGGAAAGCGGTACAGAAGCGATTTCGTCAATTTTCCATTGCTATCGTCAGCCGCGCCCAATCGGCCGCAGTACCTGGAAGGCCCATCCGTATCCAATTGGTGGAATAGGGAAATATCCTTGACCAGATATGATGCTTGGCTAGCATTTTCTGTGCCATGATCCCGTTATCTGTGGCATAGGTACGAAACAGCGACGTGCCACCCACCACTTTCCAACCGGCAGTAACGGCAAGCGCATCTAACCGCCGCGTATCGTTGCCAAGCCGCACCCGCGTCGTCTGTGCCCAAGTGTCATCTTGCAACGCTCGCTGTGCTATTTCTATCGCCATGCCCGATACGGGCCACGGGCCGGTCATATCGCGGAATTTTCGCGCCAATTCAGACTGGCAAACCACAAACCCCAACCGGACACCAGCAAGGCCGTAAAACTTACCGAAGGACCGTAACACCACCACATTTTCAGGTAGGTGGGCAGTGACACCCTGCCCCACCAGCGATGTCTCCGGATCAGCATCCGCAAAGCTTTCATCGATGATAAGCAGCCCGACAGTCTGTGCCAGCATCATCAGTTGTTGCGGCGCATACACGCGTCCGTCAGGATTGTTCGGGTTCACCACAACGGCAAGATCGCTTCCCTCCAGAGCCTGGAAGGCACCCACCTCTTGTACGCGCCAACCACAGGCACGCAATGCGGCGGCGTGTTCATTATAGGTCGGGGAAAGAACCGCTGCCATTCCTGCCCCGCGCAAGCGCGGGATCATTTGTATCGCAGCCTGTGCCCCAGCGACGGGCACGACTTCACTAGCGGTGCCATATGCGTGCTGCGCGGCACGTTCCAACTGTCTCAGGCTGGCGGGTTCGGGCAGGCGTTGCCAGGCATCGGCGGGTATCTGGCCTATGGGATACGGCACGGTATTGATGCCGGTAGACAGGTCGATCCAATCCGCCAGTGTGCCGCCATAGTGCGCGGCCGCCTGGCCAAGATTTCCTCCGTGGTCACGCATTCGACATCCCCTCAAGCAGCACAATCAACCCCAACCCAAATGCGACGGCAAGCATGACGCGTTGGTAAAGCCACAGCCCCCGGCGTACAGCCGTAGCATCTGGATCAGCAGCACCGCCGTTCAACCATGGCTCGTCCGCGACCGTATCACCGTACACCCGCGGTCCAGAAAGACGGACATCAATCGCCGCGGCCATCGCCGCTTCTGGCCACCCGGCGTTCGGTGACCTGTGTTGGCTTGCATCGCGGAACATCACATTACCAGTGTGCCCCGGACGACCGGAAACCAGCGCAAACAGCACTCCTGTGACCCGTGATGGGATCAGATTGGCAAGGTCGTCCAGACGGGCTGCCACCATCCCGAAATGCACATAGCGCGCTGACCGGTGGCCGATCATGGAATCGAATGTATTGATCACTTTGTATCCGACCAAGCCGGGCAACCCGAAAACCAGCCCCCAGAACAACGGTGCGATCACCCCGTCAGAGCTGTTTTCGGCTAAGCTTTCCAAAGACGCCCGCGCAATGGCCTTATCATCCAAGGCTGTTGAGTTCCGTCCAATGATCAACGAAACCGCCCGCCGTGCCTGGTCGGTTTGCCCCGCAGCCAAGGGCAGCGCTATCGCCTGTACGTGATCATATAAGCTGCGGGTGGCAAGAAAAGGCCAAGCCAGTAGCCCGCCAGTCAATATACCGGGCCAAGTGGTTGGCAGGATAGAGCTTACCGCCCAAGCAGGAACGACGCTGGCGACAAGGACCGCCAACACCGTGATTGCGCCGGATATCTTCAACTTGATTGGCGAACGTGAAGGTCGGTTTAGCAGAGCTTCAAGCCTGGTGATCATATGGCCTATCCAGGTCACGGGATGTCCTATAATGCGGAATATCGCCGTGGGCCAGCTAAGGGTGGCCTCGATAAGAAACCCTGCTAGTAGTGCCGCTGCATAGATCATCATATCGTCGATCCTGTGACAAAGTTTGTGATCCCATGCAACCCTGCATCACGAAGCATCGTTTGCGCATTCGTAGGTACATACCCCGGCGCAAAAATGAAACCCCGCGCCGACCCCGTGTGCGCGCGTACATAACCTAATGCCCCCAGCCTATGGGCAAGTGCAGCCGATGGATCTTTGCTTGGTCCCCGTAACAGAGTTGTCCGGTTCGCCGCTTCGGTCGCAAGTTGTGCAATTACTGCGAGGTTTCCCGTTTCCGTAGCGTTCTCCCAACCTGCTAATAGGTCTGATATATCTGCAAAGTGATCATCTTGGGCATCTGTCCGTATAGGTGAGCCAAAATAACCCCCGACGATTTCGGCCTTCGGAGGCGTTTTGTGACAGCGATAAACTTGCGCCAGTCGCGATGCCCAAACGACCCCGTCGGGCCGTGACAGCATCAATGGGTCGGTGGCTTTTTCGACGTGCAAGCAGGCGGTGGCCAACTGTGTATCGTCAGCACCCACGGCGCGACCTAGTGCCACCAAAGCTGCGGTTGAAGCACCCGCCCCCACGCCCTGTGGCACGTTTGCGGACATCACGAACCTGCCTGTCTCTGGACGGTCAAGATAGCGAAGCAAAAGTCTTAGTTGCTGGTGCGACACCGCCGCAGGGCCTGACACGTTCAACTGCAATGTCGGGCGGGGTTCATGCCAAGCCTGCGCAAACAGCTTGTCACACCGTAGCGTTACAAGAACCACCGGTCCGCCAGCCCCCAAGCGACCCTGAAGCCATTCGCCGAAATGCCCAAATGCCTTACCTGCTGGCGGCAGGGTTCGCAGGGGTTCGTATTGTTTGTGCATCTGGACCGTTTTTGAAAAGCGCCTGCTGAAATCTTTGCGCATATTCATCATTGCACATCAATCTACAACATCATGACCAAGTGCCTTTACCGATGCCACGTTCTTGGCATTTAGCTGGGCATTCGCATGTCCGGGGAAATCGCTGAGATGGGGTTCTCTACACCGGGACTTTGCAGGCAGTGGCAGAAATCATGTTGACTTAAATTTTATATTTCCATAATTCACGAAATATGGAATCAATGCTGATCACCCGCCTTTCCGCTTTAAGCCACACCCAACGGATGGCTGTTTTCAAGCTGCTGATGCGGCGATTTCCCGATGCGGTGCCTGCGGGGGAAATTGCTGATGTGTTAGGGTTCAAACCTAGCACCGCTTCGGCATATCTGGCGACGCTCACCCAGGTCGGACTGATTTCGCAACGTCGCGAGGCAACGTGGTTGCGTTATACAGTCAACCTAGAAGCAGCCCGAGATATTGTTGCGGGGCTGTTCCAAGACTGCTGCCAAGGTCGTGCCGATCTCTGCCCACCTTCCTTTTCTGATCTCATCGGCAACATCCATCCCGCCACTGACAGAAAGTTCAATGTTTTGTTCGTCTGCACTGGCAATTCGGCCCGTTCGATCTTTGCCGAAGCCATCCTGCGGGACCTCGCGGCGGACAGGTTCGATGTTTATTCGGCAGGGACCGCGCCCCAGTCCGACTTAAATCCGTTCGCTTTGGAAATGCTTGTGGTCAAGGGGTACGATGTGTCGACTTTACGCTCCAAGACCATCGCGGAGTTTCAAAGCGCACAAGCGCCACGCATGGATTTCATCTTTACCGTGTGTGATCGCGCGGCCAACGAAGAATGTCCAACGTGGCCCGGACAGCCCGTTTCTGCGCATTGGGGTATGCCGGACCCGGCCAAGGTTCAGGGAAACGTTGCGGAACGACAGCTTGCGTTTCAGCAGGTCTATGGCGCGGCACACAATAGGGTCAGCGCTTTCGCCGCCCTGCCCTTTCATGCGCTCAACCGTGTGTCTCTCCAAAAAGCCCTGGACGAGATAGGCCGCAAAACCTCAACACAGGACCATTGATAATGACGACATATGCAATCAACGGCTTGGGCCGCATCGGCAAGCTTGTGCTGCGCCCCATGTTGGAACGCAACGAGAAGATAGCCTTCGTCAACGATACGACGGGCGACCCCGCAATGCATGCCCATTTGCTGGAATTCGACTCGGTCCATGGCCGCTGGCCAGCAGATTTTTCGGCCGACGATACTTCGATCACGATAGATGGTACGCGTATTCCCGTGACCAACAGCCCTAACCTAGCGGATTTGCCGCTCGATGGTGTGGACGTGGTCATTGACTGCACAGGTGCTTTCAAAACCGAGGCCACGCTGGCCCCCTATTTTAGCGCAGGCGTCAAAAAGGTAGTGGTATCGGCCCCGGTGAAAGACGGCCCGACGGCGAACATCGTTTATGGAGTAAATGACGGGATCTATGACCCTCAAGCCCATCACATCGTCACCGCAGCAAGTTGCACAACGAACTGCCTGGCCCCTGTGGTCAAGGTTTTGCTCGAAGGAATTGGAATCAAGCATGGTTCGATCACAACCATACATGACGTCACCAATACCCAGACCATCGTTGACCGTCCGGCAAAGGATCTGCGCCGCGCACGTTCAGCACTGACCAACCTTATCCCCACGACGACGGGTTCGGCTACGGCGATCACGCTGATCTATCCGCAGCTCAAGGGTAAGCTGAACGGCCATGCCGTCCGCGTGCCCTTGTTGAACGCTTCTATCACGGATTGTGTTTTTGAGATGTCCCGAGAGACCACCGTTGATGAGGTCAACAGTCTTTTCAAGGCTGCGGCTGAAGGTCCGCTGAGGGGTATTTTAGGGTACGAAACACGGCCGTTGGTGTCGAGCGATTATATCAATGATCCACGAAGCAGCATCATTGATGCACCATCGACGATGGTGGTCAACGGCACCCAGGTCAAAGTCTATGCGTGGTATGACAACGAATACGGCTATGCACATCGTTTGGCCGATGTGGCGCAGATGGTGGGTAGCGGGCTGTGACAGCTCGGTCAGGACTTGCCGCTTATATCACTGTCACGGCGGCATATTGGGCGTTTATGTTGACGGATGGTGCACTGCGCATGTTGGTGCTTTTGCATTTCCACACGCTCGGGTTTTCCCCGGTCCAACTTGCCTATCTATTTGTACTTTACGAAATAGCGGGCGTTGTAACGAACCTGTCGGCAGGCTGGATCGCGGCGCGGTTCGGGCTGACGGCGACACTTTACGCTGGTCTATCGCTGCAAGTCGCGGCGCTGTTGGCTTTGGCACAGCTGGATCCCGCATGGGGGGTCACCGTATCCGTGGTCTTTGTAATGCTGATACAGGGCGCATCAGGCGTGGCCAAGGATCTTGCCAAGATGAGTTCGAAGAGCGCTGTCAAAATACTCGCCCCAGCCGACGCTTCCGGGTTGTTTCGCTGGGTCGCGGTCCTGACCGGTTCCAAGAACGCCGTCAAAGGATTTGGCTTCCTGATCGGGGCTGCGGTTCTGGGGCTGTTTGGCTTTGTCCCCTCGATCCTGACGATGGCTGCGATCTTGTTCATCATATTGATCGGGGTGATCGGCGGCATGCCCAAGGGCCTGCCTGCCGGCCGCAAAGATGCGAAGTTTCGAGAAATACTGTCCGGTAACGGCAATATCAACTGGCTGAGCCTAGCGCGGCTGTTTCTATTTGGCGCGCGCGATGTGTGGTTCGTCGTCGGGATCCCGATATATTTTTATGCTGTCTTATCAAATGGTAGCGAGGCCGGAGACCGACAGGCGTTCTTCTTGATCGGCACCTTCATGGCAGCCTGGACAGTGTTATACGGCGTGGTCCAAAGCATGGCACCTCGCATTCTGGGCAAAGCCAAATCGCTGTCGAATACCGATTTGATCGCGCAAGTGCGCCATTTGACCGTGGCATTGATCTTGGTACCGACAATACTGGCAGCCTTGGTATGGGCCACATCTAACCCATCCCTCACTTTGACCGGCGCGATTGTGTTCGGGCTTCTGATTTTCGGGGCGATCTTCGCAGTCACGTCATCGCTCCACTCGTATCTTATCCTCAGCTTCACCGATGCCAAAAGAGTAACGATGGATGTAGGGTTCTATTATATGGCGAATGCGGCGGGTCGGCTGGCCGGTACCGTTCTATCCGGCGCCATGTATCAACTGGGCGGGCTGGCCCTGTGTCTTGCGACCGCCGCCATCATGATCGGGTTAAGCTGGTGCGCGGCCACGCAACTGCAAGCACCGGCGCAGGTTCCAGACGTCGTTTAAGCCGGGGACAGGATATGGATCTTGCGATCCACCAGCATGTCTTTTGTGCTGTTGGCGTAGGCTTTCATATGATCCGACCGCGCATGTGCGCCCAGTGCATCAAGGCTGGCCCATTTCTCAATGACAACAAAGGTGTCCTGCCCAAACGACGCCTGCATTGGTCCTGCATCCGGGGTGTCTATCGTGGCTTCGTAGGCGATGCAGCCATCTTCTGCCAACACGGCCGGAACGTTTGCGTTGAACAATGACAGTACCGCATCGCGTTGACCTGGCTTTGTGGTAATCACAGCGACCACATGAACGTTAGACATAAAAAGCTTCCTATCTGCTTGGAATTGGTTTCCGTCACGCTAGCCGCTCTGAGCGTAAGCGGCAACGGCGCAATAAGCCTTCATGACCCAACGGAATTGGTGAAACCGGTTTGCGCACCGTACTGCTTCGCTTATGCAACTTGATAACGCACCGGTGTGGAACCCACGACCGGGACACCGACAGACGCAGCCTTGAAACGACGGGACAACCCATGATTGAAAACATCCAGATCACCACTGCCGACCGAGTGACGACCCTCACCATAGCAAGACCGGAAAAGCGCAACGCCATTACGCAGGCGATGTATGCCGCTATGGCCGATGCCTTGGAACATTACGCCACAAGCGACGATTCCCGCGCCTTTGTCATTACCGGAGCAGATGAATATTTCACCTCTGGCAACGATATACGCGATTTTTCTATGGGCGACCAGGGTGACGCGACACCTCCGGTATTGCGCTTTCTGACTGCAATTTCGCACTGCCCCAAACCGGTGATTGCTGCGGTGAACGGCCCCGCCATCGGGGTGGGGGTAACAATGTTGCTGCACTGTGATTTGGTCATGGCCGCGGCAGGCGCAACTTTCAGTACGCCGTTCGTCCAGCTTGGGTTGGTCCCAGAGGCTGGGTCATCGATGTTACTGCCCGCGGCGGTTGGTATGGCAGTCGCTAACGAAATGTTGCTTGCAGGCCGTG
>DRFG01000269.1 GCA_011050655.1 Roseobacter sp. | reverse complement strand
TATAACCCTATCGCAGATGATCTTGTCCCAGACGATACCCCGCGTAACCCCGACCGGTTGTTCTTTTGCAGTTCACCACACAAAGGGCTGAATCAGGTGTTTAGGCAGTTCGCCGCTCTGCGCGAGCGTTTCCCCAAACTCACGCTTGAAGTAGCGGACCCCGGCTATCTGGCATGGGACACTGGCAAAATCCTTGATGGGGTCTGGCTTAGAGGATCGCTTTCGCATGACCGCCGGATTGGCAGAATGCGTAGAGCGCTTTGCCTATTTTACCCACAAGACAGTTTTGCCGAAACCTTTGGGTTGGTGATTGCGGAAGCAAATGCTGTGGGAACGCCGTTTCTGGTGCAGCGCGGTTTGGGTGCCAACGACGAAGTAGTATGTGGATAGGACCAGCTCATCGCATCCACTGACCTAGACCAACTTGCACAGCGTATCCGCCAGTGGCAAACCGCTTTTCCAAGCGTTCATTGCCAGCCGTGTTTCCGGCTTAACCATGTGTCTGCTCTTTGTGTCTGCTCTTTGGCAGCAAAGACGGGAAAGCATGCTACGCTGTGAGGCGTCGCGTAAGCCGACACGTCAGAATACCACATCATTCCCTGAATTTCGTGGACCTCAGGCCGCTGAGACCTATGTGAAAACAATTATGCCCCAATACGACGTGGACGGCAGACACCGCTTAAAGGAGGTCCAATGCAAGTAAGACTACCAGAGCTCGAGCGCAAATATTGGAAATGTACCGATCCGTGGTTATTGCAAAGCGATCCGATGGGGCAAGAAATATGCGACGCCATTCACGCCGCGTTGTCCAAAGAAAAGTACCTTTCAGCAGTTGAGCTGGGATGCGGAAACGGTGCGCTAGCGGGACGGCTTCGCCAGCGGTGCAATAGTTATGTTGATGTAAACGGCGCCGAAAGCGCACTCTTGGCCGCGAGGCAGTCAGTATCGGGTAGCGGGACTATACTGCGCGACTTTCCCTGCCCTCTGCCTGACGGAAATCATGATTTGATCATACTGTCAGATATCCTTTATTTTCTTAATGCTGACGAAATTTGCGAGCTGGCCAAACAAATCTCGCAATTCTGGTCAGACGCTGAGATCGTCTGCGTGACCTATCTTGTCGAAGAACCGCATGTCTTGAACGGCGAAGACGCGTTTGCAGTTTTCGTGAAGGCTCTGGAGACAGATTTTAACTTCAAGACCAAGAAACAAGCCTCGGGTTATCGGATTGATCATCACGTCCAACCCGATCAAAGCCTTTATAATTGAACTATATTTGCAAGCTGCGGCCGACAGGTTAGCGCCGTCTTGTTGACGGTCGTGCCATAGCCTTACTTTACAAATAATTACAAAAAAGCGCAAATATTAACATTGGTACTTGCTTTACTATACGTAACGTTAAAAGCTGGCATTTGAGCGCGGGAGTCTTGTTGTCAAATCCGCGTCACCCAGGGAGGAACGTTATGAAATTCAACAATACAACTGCGCTAGCTGCTTCGACATTTGCGTTACTTGGCCTCTTGCCAGCCATGGCCGCCGCCGAAACCAAGCTTAAATGGGCGCATGTCTATGAGACTAGCGAGCCCTATCATACCTGTGCCGTAGCGGCGAATGACTTGCTGATGAGCGCTACCGATGGCCGGTATGGCATCGAAGTTTTCCCGGCATCGTCATTGGGCAAAGAGGTGGACATCAACGAAGGTCTCGGCTTTGGAACGGTCGATATCATCTATACCGGACAATTATTCGCGGGCCGATCATACGGACCAATCGCCATTGGTGGGGCGCCGTTCATGTTCCGCGACTACGATCATTGGAACAAATACCGCAACTCCGATCTCTTTAGCGAATTGTCTCAAGGCTACACCGATGCCACCGCCAACCACATTACGGCGATGACCTATTACGGGGCGCGGCACGTAACGTCGAACAAACCTGTTCTCAAACCCGATGATATGAAGGGCATGAAAATCAGGGTACCAAACGCACCTCTCTACATGATGTTCCCGCAGGCTGTGGGTGCGAACCCCGCACCCATTGCTTTCGCCGAAGTCTATCTGGCATTGCAGCAGGGCACGGTGGATGCTCAAGAGAATCCGCTTCCTACGATCAAGGCCAAAAAGTTTTATGAGGTCCAGACCAACATCAATCTTACCGGTCACATTACCGATGCACTGCTGACGATCGTCGGTGGCCCGGCTTGGGATGCAATGGATGACGCCGACCGTACCGCACTGACCGACGTGACCAAGCAAACTTCTGTCTGTGCTACCGACGCTATTATCAAGGCGGAAAACGAGCTGGCCGATTGGTTCCGGGGTCAAGGTGTGCAGGTCAACGAAGTCGATCGTGCGCCGTTTATCGAGGCGGTGAAAAAGCTTCATAACGGCGAAGCAGCGACCTGGGATCAGGCTACCTATGACCGTTTGCAAGCGATCGAATAAGCTTCGGTTTCCTAGCACATAGTTCGGGGCGCGGTTCGCGCCCTGACCACCTGTCCAAGGATCTCCGATGAAAATACCCGCAGAAGATACACAAGTGACAGCTCCGCTCGAGCTTGAGGACGACGAAATCGACCTGTCCGATCAACAATGGGATGATAGCATCGTGCTGATCCTATTCTGGGTGCTGGCAGGGATCGTATTCTTACAGTTTTTCACACGATATATTCTGAACGATTCAGTGGCCTGGACCGAAGAAATAGCGCGGTTCCTATTGATCGGAGTTACATTTATCGGGTCAGTCATGGCGACGCGAAAGCAAAGCCATATAGCGGTTGAGTTCGTCTACCGCTGGGTACCGCGGACCGGTCGAAGAATTGCTCAATTCGTCATAGATGCGATTACCACAGCATTTTTCATTGTCCTTGCCATCCTTGGGGCACAAATCGCCGGTCGCACCCGACAGTTGATGGTCTCGATAGAACTGCCGAAATCGTCAATTTACTGGGTCGTCGTCGCGGCATTCGTATGCATGGCACTTTATTCCGCATGGAACACCTGGGTGCACCTGCGCGACGGCACCTCAAAGCTGATCGACCCCGAAAAACATGCGGACGACATCCGCGCAATGGACTAGGAGCTTCCTCTTGGACATCATCTGGCTTTTCGTAATGCTCATTGGGCTGCTGGTCTTCGGAGTCCCGGTTGCGGTGTCTCTTGCCGGTGCTTCGGCGGTCTTCATATTTGCCAACGGGTCGCCCCCAACCATGGTTGTCGCGCACCGTATGATCAACGGGGTCGACAGCTTTCCTTTGCTGGCGGTGCCTTTTTTCATTTTGGCCGGCAACCTGATGAACACGGCCGGAATAACAGAGCGTATATTCAACTTTGCTTTGGCAATGGTCGGTTGGATGCGCGGCGGGCTTGGCCATGTCAACGTCGGGGCCAGTGTAATCTTTGCAGGCATGTCAGGTGCCGCTGTGGCTGATGCGGGCGGTCTTGGTGCGATAGAAATTAAGGCAATGCGCGATGCTGGATATGACGCGAAATTCGCTGTTGGCATAACGGCTGCATCATCGACCATCGGGCCGATCATTCCACCATCTTTGCCGATGGTAATCTATGGGGTCGTGGCGGGAACCAGCATCGGGCAGTTATTCGTCGCTGGGTTCATACCAGGTCTGCTAATGGCGATAGCTCTAATGGTCATGATTGCGATCATGGCGCGTACACGCGGCTTCGGACGCGATCAGGCGTTTTATTGGCCGGTCCTGTTTTCTACATTCAGACGAGCGTTCCTATCACTGCTCACCCCGGTCATTATCGTCGGAGGCATTTTGTCAGGGGCTTTTACCCCGACCGAGGCAGCGGTAGCCGCCTGTGCGTGGGCGCTGTTTCTGGGGGTGGTGGTGTACCGTACTCTCACCATTCGGCGGTTCTTACGTGTGAGCTTTGATACCATCGAAACCACAGCCGTTGTGCTGTTGGTGGTGGGGGCGGCGGCGATCTTTGCCTGGATATTAACCAGCAACCGCGTGCCCGAACAATTCGCCGCCGGTCTTTTGGCCGTATCAGACAAGCCTTGGGTGATCTTGATCGTGATGAACCTTATCCTGCTGGCGGTCGGCTGCTTTATGGAGACAGTAGCCGCCATCACCATATTGGTGCCAGTCATGCTACCGATCGCCGTGACCTTGGGCATTGATCCGGTGCACTTTGGCGTCATCATGGTGTTAAATCTAATGCTAGGGCTTTTGACACCGCCGGTAGGGATGGTGCTTTATGTGTTGGCACGTGTTGCGAAGATCCCGTTCGAACAATGCGTGGTCGGGACGGCACCGTTTCTGATACCGCTGGTGATCGTATTGCTGCTGGTCACCTTTATTCCCGGTATAACGATGTGGTTGCCAACAATGATCTACCGATAAAATGGCAGCCCCGGTGCGCGGTATCAGGTTAAGCGGGTCGGGTGTCGCGTCAGCAGTTATTCCACTGACGCGAGCTGATCTTGACTAGGAAAACAGTGTTCCGCCGTTGATATCGACATTAGTGCCGGTGATGAACGCCGCATCATCAGACGCGAGGAAAACTGCCAGATTGGCCACATCCTGCGACGTCCCTTCGCGTTTAAGAGGTGTGACATTCGCAACATGCGCCCGCACCTCGGGTTTCGTAAATAAATTGTGGAAATCGGTGTCGATCATGCCCGGGCAGATGGAATTAACCCTGACTTTCGGGCCCAGCTCTTTTGCAAGGCCACGTGTCAGCGTCATTAGCGCCCCTTTTGAAGCTCCGTAAGCAGAAGCGCCTGGCCCGCCGCCGTCACGACCAGCCTGCGAAGCCAAACCTACAATAGACGACCCTTGGGGCATATGGGGCAGGCACGCGCGCACCATCAAAACGAAGGATGTCAAATTGACGTCCATCACCGCCTGCCAATGATCCAACGTCATCTCGGCTAGCGGCACGCGCTTGAGAATACCGCCCGTGACGTGGATCAAGCTATCAACCTGGCCGAACGTGTTGACGGTCTTGCTGACCAAGGCGGTTACGTCTGCTTCCTTTGTCATGTCGCCCTGCTGGGCAAACGCCTTGCCACCAGCTGTTTTGATTTCATCAACGGCGCTGTCTGCCCCTTGTGAACTGGCGAAATAGTTGATCGCCACATTCGCGCCGCGCGCTGCCAGTTCCATAACGCAAGCCCGGCCGATATCCCGGCCGCCTCCTGTTACGATTACCGTTTTTCCTGCTAAATTCATTTGGTCTCTCCTGCAATTACCTGACACAGGGCGGGGCCCGGTTGCCGGTACCGTTGCAAACACCGGTCATCATTGGTGATCTGCTAGGTCTCCCGGTGACCCATCACATTTGTGCCGTCACTTCACATTTCTTAAGCGAAATCCCCTTGGGTAACAATACAAATTATTACAAATAACCTTCCCGTACCGCTTCTCTGCTGACGCGCATAAGGTTCGCAATGTGATCATATCGATACTTGCCAGAGATGTTACGCAGACATCAGATAGCAACTGCAGCGTCTGATTCTACTCATATAGCCCTATTATGCTAGCACTTAAGCTTTGATCCGCCCTGAAGTCATTGCATCTAATGGGAAAATACCCACCTCAAAAATCACTTGTTAAAATTTGTAATGCATGCGTAATGTTTGCAAGAATTTGTCCTGAGGAGGAGGCTTCCATGAAATTCACTACTCATATCAATCGCACGGCATTTGCTATCGCAGCAGGGCTGACGTTGGCCTTAGCGCCATTATCGGCCCACGCCAAGGATTGGCGCGGCTGGAATATTCACGTCGTGGATTATCCAGTATCGCATGGCATGGAGGCGTTCATGGCAGAGGTCGATGAAAAGACCGAGGGCGCGATTAAAGGAAAAGTGTTCCATGCCGGGGTACTGGGGTCGCAACCCGATGCGATCGAACAGCTTCGCCTAGGCGTACTCGATTTTGGCGTCTTCAGCCTAGG
>DRFG01000268.1 GCA_011050655.1 Roseobacter sp. | reverse complement strand
GCGATGCAGGGTATGTAGTTGTCTCGGGACTTGCGCGGGGGGTTGACGCCGCCGCGCACCTTGCTGCTTTGCCATCCGGGACTATTGCCGTCCAAGCAGGTGGCGTCGACGTAATGTATCCTGTCGAAAATACCCGATTGGCAGGTGATATATCGCAACAAGGTTTACGTATTTCTGAACAGCCCATAGGCCTGCAGCCCATGGCGCGGCATTTCCCCAGTCGCAACAGGATCATTGCCGGTCTCAGCCACGCCACGGTCATCGTCGAGGCAGCCGCGAGATCCGGCAGCCTTATTACAGCGCGTGATGCTTTGGACCAAGGACGCGAGGTTCTAGCCGTGCCGGGGCATCCGTTTGATGCACGGGCCGCAGGATGCAATATGTTGATCCGTGACGGTGCGACCTTGGTGCGCGATGTCGCAGATGTGATCGAGCTTTTGGGGCCCCTCAAAGAGGATACAGGTCCCGCCGCCCAGCAAAGACCGGTGGAAACTCCAAAGAGTGTCGCGCCCGACATGCGCACGACAGCCGCGATTCATGCTCGCATTCTATCGCGGCTAGGGCCGAGCCCGATTGCAGAAGACCAATTAATACGTGATCTGAAGCTTGCACCCGCATCCGTGACCGCTGTGCTCGTGGAACTTGAGCTGAACGGCCATGTGCTCAGGCAATCGGGGGGGCTGATATCGCGGACCAACTGATCTGGACCGAGTATTCAGCCATGTGTTCGGGGGCCAGCCCCCGTCCCGGATTTCATCCGGCCCCCCCGGGATTTTCAACCATTTGGAACTGGTGTTTTGAGCTTGGTTGGAGGCGTCGAGAAATGGACGGCAGCAAGAAATCCTGGGGCCGGAGCCGCGCTTATTGCGGGACGATCCAGCGCTGCGGCATTGACAAAACATACTGACCGCCACATGTCACAGCACAAGCCAAGCAATTTCAGTTGATCCAAGGTGCGGAAATTTATGCCAGTTGTTGTTGTCGAATCACCCGCTAAAGCCAAAACGATCAACTCTTACCTAGGTAGTGATTACACAGTTCTTGCGTCTTATGGGCATGTACGTGACCTCCCCCCCAAGGACGGGTCAGTGGACCCCGAAAACGGGTTTGATATGACGTGGGAAATTGCTGCCGCCAGCAAGAAACACGTCAAAGCTATCGCTGACGCGCTGAAGGACGACAATGCGTTGATTCTCGCGACTGACCCTGACCGCGAAGGTGAAGCCATAAGCTGGCATCTCCAGGAGGCGCTTACCAAGCGTAAGTCGATCAGGAAAGACACGCCGGTCAGCCGTGTAGTTTTCAATGCGATTACCAAGACCGCCGTTACCGAGGCGATGAAGAACCCGCGTCAGGTAGATATGCCTTTGGTTGAGGCGTATCTGGCCCGGCGGGCGCTGGACTATCTGGTGGGTTTCAACCTTTCACCTGTTTTGTGGCGCAAACTGCCCGGCGCAAAGTCGGCTGGGCGGGTCCAATCGGTGACATTGCGGTTGATCGTTGAACGCGAGATGGAAATCGAAGCCTTCCGTAACCGAGAGTACTGGAGCGTGAAGGCACTGGTCGCCACACCGCGCGGGCAAGAATTCGAAGCCCGATTGGTGACTCTGGCCGGCAAGAAGCTGGATCGCTTTGATTTGGCAAACGATACGCAGGCCGAGATGGCGGTGCAGGCGATCACCAGTCGTGACTTGACCGTGCTCGGTGTCGAAGCGAAACCTGCAAGCCGCAATCCGTCCGCGCCCTTCATGACCTCAACCTTGCAGCAAGAGGCCAGCCGTAAATTGGGAATGGGCGCTCGCCAAACAATGAGCACCGCTCAGCGTCTTTATGAGGCCGGTCACATTACATACATGCGAACCGATGGCATTGACATGGCACCTGAGGCAATGACGATGGCTCGCGATGCGATCAAGGACAGATTTGGAGCGGAGTATGTGCCTTCGGCTCCGCGCATCTATAAGAACAAGGCTAAAAACGCCCAAGAGGCGCATGAATGTATCCGGCCTACAGACATGGCAAAGGATGCAGATGCGCTCAAACTAGGTGAATCCGATCAACGCAAGCTGTATGATCTGATCTGGAAGCGAACGCTGGCCTGCCAGATGGAAAGCGCACGGCTGGAACGTACCACCGTCGAGATTGGCAGCAAAGATCAACAGGTCGGCTTGCGGGCCACTGGTCAGGTTGTTCAGTTCGACGGGTTCCTGCGCGTCTACGAAGAAGGCCGCGACGATGTGGTGGATGAAGACGACAAGCGCCTGCCGCAGGTCCACGAAGGCGACAAGATGGATAAGCGTTCTGTCACACCAGAACAGCATTTCACCCAGCCGCCGCCCCGCTATACCGAAGCGACCTTGGTTAAGCGAATGGAAGAATTGGGCATTGGCCGCCCGTCGACCTATGCCAGTGTCGTCACCACGATTCAGGATCGTGAATATGTGCGCAAAGAGGGCAATCGGTTGTTCCCCGAGGATAAGGGGCGTCTAGTCACCGCATTCCTTGAGAATTATTTTCGCAAGTACGTCGGGTACGACTTTACAGCTGATCTGGAAGACCAGTTGGACAAAGTCAGCGCAGCGGATGCAGATTATAAAGATGTTCTGGCGCGCTTTTGGAAGGACTTTTCGGCAGCGATTGCCGAAACGGCTGATCTTCGCATCACGGAAGTGTTGGAAAAGATCAACGAGGTGTTGGAGCCCCATCTGTTTCCCGCCACCGAGGACGGCAAGGACCCGCGCTTGTGCCCTAATTGCGAGGTAGGACGCCTGTCGATGCGCACAGCGAGATCCGGCGGTGCCTTTATCGGGTGCTCGAATTATCCGGAATGCCGCTATACCCGTCCGTTTGGCCCGCCGGATCCCGAAGCAGAGGCATCGGCGATCCCTCCTGATGGCAAGCTACTAGGCGAAGATCAGGGCGAGGAAATTCGCGTATTCAAAGGGCGCTTCGGCCCATATGTGCAGCGCGGCCCCGTCACGGAAGAGAACAAGAAACCTCCGCGGCAGTCAGTCCCCAAGGACTGGCCTGCAGAAGAGTTGGAGCTGGAACGTGCGCTGATGCTGTTGTCCCTGCCCCGCGAAATTGGCCCGCATCCCGAAGACGGGATCATGGTCTGGGCCAATATTGGTCGCTATGGCCCCTACATCAAGCACGCCGAAAGCACGTCGGATCGCGGCGGCACCAATGCCAACCTTGAGGGTCTGGATGAAGTGTTTACCGTCGGCATGAACCGTGCCGTACAGCTACTCGCCGAAAAAGTAGCCAGCCGTGGTGGCCGTGGCAAAGCTGCCACGCCAATTCGTGAGATGGGCGAACATCCTGATCAGGGCGGGGCTGTGAATATAATGGAAGGTAAATATGGCCCCTACGTGAAATGGGAAAAGGTCAATGCCACCATTCCAAAAGAGATCGAGCCGACGGATTTGTCCATGGAGCAAGCGGTCGCGCTAATCGAGGAAAAGTTGGCGAAATCTCCGGCCAAACGAAAGGCGGCGACGAAAAAAACCGCAGCCAAGAAAACCGCAGCGAAAAAAACTACGACTAAGGCCGCTGCACCGAAAAAGACCACGG
>DRFG01000267.1 GCA_011050655.1 Roseobacter sp. | reverse complement strand
TGACGAATAACGCATGATCTTCTCTCCTGAATTTTGAAACCATACCGCCACGGCGGGTTTCAAAATTCAGGAGAGAAGATCAGAGAAAAGTTCGCTAAAGCGGACCGGCTGGAAGCCGGTGGCTTCGATCCATTAGGTGGAAAGTCAATTTTGCATGACAAGCACTCGATCACACACATGCTGTTTCCGCCTTACACGGGCTTTGTGAAGCGGCTCATCAACATTGTCGTCAAAGTGCTGGGCTGATTAGCAGCGCACCTTGGAACGAAGAACAGAAAGATATCCACTATGTATGACTACATCATCGTTGGTGCCGGATCTGCCGGCTGCGTTTTGGCAAACCGGCTGTCTGCCGACCCCGCCAAGCGTGTCGCTTTGTTGGAGGCCGGACCGCGTGACAAAAGCCCGCTGATCCATATGCCGGTTGGCATCGCGCTGCTGGCCAACAACAAAAAACTGAACTGGGCGTTCGATACCGAACCACAACATCAGCTGGAAAACCGTAGCCTGTTCTGGCCGCGCGGCAAGACATTGGGCGGATCATCCTCGATCAACGCAATGGTCTATATCCGAGGCCATAAAACAGACTACGATGGTTGGGAAACAGCTGCAAGTTCTTCTGTCTGGGGCTGGGAGCGAGTCTCACAGCTTTTCAAGAAAATGGAGGACAATCATCGCTTTGGCAACAATGAGCATCATGGCTCTGGCGGCGCGTTGTCCGTGAGCGAGTTGCAGACCGTTAACCCTCTTAGCCGCTCATTTGTCAAAGCTGGTCGCGAATTGCAGATCCCTCACAATGATGATTTCAACGGCACCTTACAGGAGGGTGTCGGCCTCTATCAGGTCACGCAAAAAAACGGCCGGCGCTGGAGTTCGGCCAAGGCATTCCTCGAGGGCGCGCTGGAGCGTTCCAACCTGGACGTCATTACGGATGCGCGGGTCACACGCGTGGTAATGGACGGCCGCCGCGCGACTGGCGTGTCGTATAAACGGGGCATGGAATACACTCAGCTTCGCCTGAACGATAACGGTGAGGTACTGTTGTCCGGCGGCGCCGTGAATTCTCCGCAACTGCTGATGCTCTCGGGTATCGGCGCGGCTGACGAATTGAAAGAGCATGGTATTCCGCTTGTTCATGATCTGCCGGAAGTCGGTAAGAACCTGCAAGATCACCTGGACATCACAATTATGAGTGCCGCAAATTCGCGGAAACCTATTGGCGTTGCGCTCTCTTTTCTGCCACGCGGCATAGGCGGAATCTACTCATATATCTTTCACAACAAGGGCTTTCTGACCAGCAATGTTGCTGAGTCTGGAGGCTTTGTGAAAAGCACCCCCGAACAAGCACGTCCCAACCTGCAATTCCACTTCTTGCCCACCTTTCTCAAGGATCATGGCCGCAAAATCGCCTTTGGGTATGGTTACACCCTGCATATCTGCGACCTGCTTCCCAAAAGCCGTGGCCGGATCGGGTTGAAAAGCCCGGATCCACTGGATGACCCGCTCATCGATCCCAAGTATCTGGAGGATCCCGAAGACATGCAAACCATGATCGCAGGGGTCAAGATTGGGCGGCGGATTTTCGATGCGCCAGCGATGGCCGCGCACTGTAAGCATGAGGTTGTTCCCGGTTCTGCTGTGCAAAGCGATGAGCAGATCGCTGCCGACATCCGCAAGCGGGCCGAGACAATTTATCATCCAGTGGGCACCTGCCGGATGGGATCAGACCCCCAGTCGGTGGTTGACCCCGCGTTGAAAGTGCGCGGTATCGAGGGCCTGCGAGTGATTGACGCTTCCATTATGCCGCGTCTGGTTGCAGGCAACACAAATGCCCCGACCATGATGATCGCGGAAAATGCGGCGGACATAATCTTAGGGAAGGTAAGTGCAGATGGCTGACCTAACCCAACACACAAAAACACAATCCTCACCTTGCAAGAACTGCTCCGGCAATTGCTGCCAAGCATTCAAGCTGAATGAAACCCGCTCCGCGACCGGTGACACGGCAATTTCAAACAACACCAAAAACAGCGCAACATGCGCGAAAGGAAAGAGCCAATGATCGGCCAAATGATGCAAATTCCCCTTACGATCTGTTCACTGATTGATCATGGTGCTCGTTACCACGGCAATACTGAAATTATCTCAGTTGAAACGAATATGACCAAGACCCGCCATACTTGGTCAAGCGTTGCTAAGCGCGCGCGCCAACTGTCGTCCGCTCTATCCAAATTGGGCATCCAATATGGCGACCGCTGCGCCACAATCGCATGGAACAACGCGCGGCATCTGGAATGCTATTTCGGAATTTCCGGCGGCGGTATGGTGTGTCACACGATCAACCCGCGTCTGTTCGCCGAACAGTTAATCTATGTGATCAACCACGCAGAGGACAAGGTCGTGCTCTTTGACAAGACTTTTCTACCGATCATAGCCAAACTGCGAGGGCACCTGCCTACGGTGGAATTCTTTGTTTTGCTAGGCGCGCATGATGAAGAGGCCGCCGCACAGGTGCCTGGCTTAGTATTTTACGATGATCTGATTGCGCAAGGGGATCCGGACCACCCATGGCCGGATGTCGATGAAAACGACGCATCCAGCCTGTGCTATACTTCGGGCACCACAGGCAATCCCAAGGGCGTCCTCTATTCGCATCGTTCGACTGTCCTGCATACGCTTGCCGCAGCCTTGCCGGATACGCTGAATTTTTCGGCGCGCGACACGCTTATGCCGGTTGTACCGATGTTCCATGTTAATGCCTGGGGTGTGCCATACGCTGCGGCGATGGTTGGTGCAAAAATAGTTCTCCCTGGACCCGGTCTGGATGGTGACAGCCTTGCAGCATTGATTGATGATGAGGCAGTAACCGTAGCGCTCGGCGTGCCAACCATCTGGCAGGGTTTGCTCAATGCATTGGCAAAGAAAAGCTCCAGCGCCGAAAGCCTGAAGCGTACGATTGTTGGCGGTTCTGCCTGCCCCCCCTCGATGATCGCAGAATTTCGCGATAACTATGGCACCGAAGTTGTGCATGCTTGGGGTATGACAGAAACTTCACCTTTGGGCACTGCAAACGCGTTGCTAGAATGCCATATCAACTTGTCAATCGAAAATCAGGCGAAGGTGCGTGAAAGTCAGGGTAGACCCCCTTATGGGGTTGAGATAAAAATCATCAGTGACGATGGCAATCGTCTGGCAGAAAATGGAGTCGCAAAAGGCAACCTGATGATCCGGGGCCATTGGATCGTGGACAACTATTTCCGCTCGGTCAACGACTCGGCGCTGACTGCCGACGGTTGGTTCGACACGGGCGATGTGGCGTCAATCAACGCCGAGGGTTTCATGACAATCCGCGACCGCTCCAAGGATATTATAAAATCAGGTGGAGAATGGATCTCGACCGTCGAATTGGAAGGAATTGCCATCGGGCATCCGGCCGTGGCCGACGCTGCGGCTATTGCCGCCAAGCATGAGAAATGGGACGAACGCCCGGTTCTTCTGGTTGTTAAGGCTCCCGATGCCGAAATTACCGAGGCGAATATCATAGCTTTTTTCGAAGAAAAGATTGCAAAATGGCAAATTCCCGACAAGGTGATCTTCGTGGAAGAACTCCCGCGCAACGCCACGGGAAAAGTGCTGAAGAACAAGTTACGTGAAGAGTATGGCAGTATATTGATGTACTGAAGTGCCGCGATCCCATTATCTGGCCCGTTGAATGCAGGATGGTGAGGCAACATCGAAATTAACATCTCTGCGTTAAAAATTGATTATTCGAGGGAGCAAATGATTGGCAACCGCTACACTCACCTAGATCCGAAAGAACGCCGCGAGATGCAAGTCACATGAAGCCAAAGCCGGTGCCTGCGTTTACGGACCAATCACACTTGTCTTTGTAGATTTCGACGGGCTCGCGCAGGTAGGATCGGGAAAACCTTGACCAAATAGGACCGTTGAATGGTCGGATAATCACCGCCTTTCTCGTGGAGTTATAACAGTTTACAGTCATCTACTTGCTTGCGTGAATGGTGAAAACACTTAGTCCTCCACTAGGCTTTAGGCTCAGGGCTTCGGTAATGGGGTCGTCTTTGTCAATGGCAATATGACGAGCGGAACTTGACGACATTGACATTGTCCGTCGTCGTTCCTTTTTGACGAGGTTGGGAGCGGGTTCTCGAATAGCAGTCAATTTGCGACCCTTCCGTCCAAGATCTTCTCCGGGTGCATGCTTCGGTCCGTGATCAGCGCGATGGCTGCCAACATGATGCTGGTCCAGTGTGGTAGCCCGAAGTGCCCATCTCATAAGCGTGCTCGAACAGAAGTTCGGCGACAGTCCTGACCACGGCATCTTCGGAACCACGTCCCGGTGGGGACCTCGAAGGGCCGCAGTCAAGCAGCCTTCAGTGGTTCGCTTCCAAGCGTTCTAATACTGTCTAAATGCCTCCAACGATTGGTGGGGATGCGTGATTGAACTCGGTGCCGTCCCGCCACATGCGATGAAGAACAACACCAATGCATCTCGCCAGTGCAACCCTTGCCTTACGCGCCCCCAGAAGGGCGCGATTTAGCCACTCCGACAATGGTCTAGCTTCCAGCCAAATGACTGCAATCGTTCCGGGCAGTGCGTGGCGCAGGCCCCGTTACAGCATCTCATAACCAGAATATGACGGTTGGGGCGATGCAGATCGCGCTCATGAATGTATGCGCACAGCGGTCGTATCGGGTTGCGACCCTTCGCCAATCCTTGAGCCTGCCGAACATGCGTTCGACCAGATTGCGCTGCTTGTAGAGTTTTGTGTCGTAGGTGACCGGCACCTTACGGTTCTTGCGCCCAGGAATGCACGGTGTGATGTCGAGATCGGTCAGGGCCTCGCGGAACCAGTCACTATCATATCATATTCTCTGTCCGCGATCAGCACGTCGGTGTCTGGCGGGAGGTGGGGCAGCACAGCGTCCGCGCTTTCATAGTCGCTGATCTGACCCTCAGTCAGAAACAATATCAATGGCTTGCCGTCGCCGTCACAAACCGAATGCAACTTGGAATTCAAGCCGCCCTTGGTGCGTCCGATACGTCTGGGAACAGCCCCTTTTTGATCAGGCTGGCGGCGGAGCGGTGGGCTTTGAGATGGGTGGCGTCGATCATGACGGGGCCTGTTGCGGTGCTCTCAACCGCCAGCGTCGCGAAGATACAGTCGAACATGCCGATCACGCCGCAGCGGATGAACCGGTTTTAGAGCGTCTTGTGCGGCCCGTATCGCTCAGGCGCATCACGCCACATCAGGCCGCGCCGGATTACATGAATGATACCGCTGATGACGCGCCGATCATCCACGCGAGGCACTCCTCTTGACTTGTTTGGCAAAAGTGAAAAGTGAAAACATTCACGGCTCTGTAACTTGACACCTTTACGCTCACAGAGTAACCGACCAACTGGTATATAAACCGACCATTTGGTCAGGAAGAAATGATGAAACGGTCCCGCAACGCATCTGCTGACATCCTTGCCGCTGCACGCGAAGTGACGGCGCGGCATGGGGCTGGAAAACTGACAATCGATTCCGTCGCACGCGAGATCGGCATGAGCAAGGGGGGCGTGCTTTACAACTTCCCTTCGAAGCAGGCTCTGCTATCGGCGCTTCTACAAGACTTGATAGAGGAACATCTCGTGAGCATGAGCGAGATCGATCAGGCCAAACCGAACGCAACCCTGCGGGGGCATCTGCATTCGCTCGCTGCGTCAAACAATCTGAAGGAAAACCTTTCCATGGCTATACTTGCGACGGCTGCGGAAAACCCCGAACTTCTAGATCCGCTCCGCAACATGATTGAGAGTGACCACCAGAAGGCTACGTCTCAATCCACGGATCCGATCGGGGCACACGTCATACTCGCCGCACTGGACGGCCTGCGGTTTCAACAACTATTGTGTATGCCCCCCTATGATACCAAGACACGCGACGCGATAAAAGGCCGGCTCGAGAGTATGATCAATGACTTGCGGTAAGGCCTTAATACGTTTTGGCCGTTCTTTGGGCCTGCTTGCAGCGTTTTTGGGATGCGTCGGAACAGCGTCGATAGCGCAGGATCAGTCAACGACCAACACGGCCGTGTCCAAAACGATCACCGTTCCCCTGACGGTGGCGGTGTCTGCGACCAATGATGTGCAACGCGTATTCGTCGGGCGGTTGGAACCGCTGCGGGTGGTCGATCTGGCATTTCAAATCTCAGGGCAAATTCTGGAATTACCCGTTTCGGCTGGGGAGGGTCTGAAAAAGGGCGAGCTGATCGCCCGTCTTGACATAACCGACTTCGAATTGGCCTTAGCACGCGCTCAGGCATCTTTCGATCTGGCCACGAGCGAATTTAAGCGGTCTGCGGAACTCGCCAATCGCGGCGCAGGGTCAGAGGCACGGCTCGACACAGCGAAGGCACAGCTTGCCCAGTCTGAAGTGGCCTTGCGCGAGGCAGAGCGTCGACTGGCACAGACAAGGATCGAAGCACCGTTTGACGCTCTTGTCGGCCGAATCTTTTCGGAAGCCTACTCCAATACCACACCAGCGGCACCGATCGTTCGGCTACAGGATGTCAGCGAAATGCGCGTCTACATATCGCTGCCCGAGGAAATTGCCGCGTTGGCGCGGACCCGCGCGGAGGATTTCAGCATCACCGCGACATTCCCTGCGGCACCGGGATACGAGGCCGAGCTGATCCTGCGAGAGTTCGTGACTGAAGCGGATCCGGTCGCCCAAACCTATGTGGTGGAATTCGCAATTGCAGGTGAACTCGATTTCCGCCTGTTGCCGGGCATGACTGCAAACGTCGTCGCACGTCTCGAAGGGTCGGGAGGCACAGGCAGCGTGGTTATACCGGTTTCTGCCATTGATACGACGAGTGCACCCGAGCCAAGAGTCTGGATATTCGATGAATCAAATGGAACCGTCCGACCGCGCACTGTGCGTCTCGGACTTCCACGCGAGAACGCAATCGTGGTGCTGGAAGGGCTCGCCGCTGGCCAGCGCGTTGTCTCAGGTGGCTGGTGGAAACTGACCGACGGCATGAATATCCGTCCAGACGTGCATTAGGATCCCGACATGGCCATGACTCTCGCTGCAGGCTCAATCAGTCGCCCTGTCACCATCTGGCTGGCCATCATATTTTGCGTCTTGGGCGGATTGTGGGGGCTTAGTACCGTTGGCCGCCTTGAAGACCCGAGCTTTACCCTGAAGACCGCACTGGTCGTCATCCCATATCCTGGTGCGACTGCGGAGGAGGTCGAGGAGCAGGTTTCCGAAGTTGTTGAGGGGGCGTTGCAGCAGATGAAGCAGCTTGACCGGATCGAGTCTAAATCGATGCCGGGCATGTCTCAGGTTACTGTTGAAATTGAAGATACCTTTGGACCTGACGAGATGCCGCAGGTCTGGGACGAGATGCGGCGCCGGTTGCGCGACATACGCGGCGAACTCCCCGAAGGTGCGCGCGAACCAGTCATCAACGATGATTTCGGTGACGTCTACGGAATGTTCTACGCGGTGACCACCAATGGTTATTCCCCGTCGGAGCAGCGCGAGATTGCACGTTTTCTGCGGCGCGGTTTGGTTTCTGTCGACGGGGTCGCAAAGGTCGAGATTCAAGGGTTGATTGAGGAGGAGATAACGGTCGCGATCCCATCCTCCCGCCTTTCCAGCCTCGGGCTACAACCAAACCAGATTCTGGCCGCCATTTCGGACGAGAACAGGGTATTCGCGAACGGGGAGATCACCGAAGGGCCCGCACGCTTAGGCGTTTCGGTACCGCAGGGCTACGCTACGGTCGCCGGCATCGAGGCGCTCCGGCTTGGGGCACCCGGCGAGGTCGGCCAGATCTCCGTTGCCGACATCGCCCGTGTCACACGAAGTGAGACCGAACAGCCAGGTCAAGTTATTCGTCACAACGGTGAACGCGCCTTTACGTTAGGTATCTCCGCCCTGACAGACCGTAACGTGGTGGAAGTTGGAAGCGGCGTCGAGGAACGGATGAGCGTCTTGATTGCTCAGCTTCCAAAGGGGGTAGAAGTTGCTCCGATTTATGAACAACACAAGGTCGTGGACGCGGCCGTTTCGAACTTTCTGGTTGGTCTTGGGCAGTCAGTCGCTATCGTTGTTGGCGCCCTGATGCTCACGATGGGCTGGCGCGCGGGGATCGTTGTGGGCGCGACTCTCACCCTGACAGTGCTTGCGACCATTTTTTTCATGTCGGTTTTCGGCATTCCAATGGAGCGCATCAGCCTTGGTGCCCTGATCATCGCGATGGGGATGCTGGTCGATAACGCAATCGTAATCACCGAAGGCATGGTGATCGGCATGGCTCGGGGCAAGTCCGCTGAAACAGCTGCGTCCGAAACGGAATCCGCAACCTCGATTCCGCTTCTGGGCGCAACGGTAATCGGAATTATGGCCTTTTCCGGTATCGGGCTATCGCCGGACGCAACCGGCGAGTTCCTTTTCTCGCTCTTCGCAGTAATCGGCATCTCCTTGCTGCTGAGTTGGATTTTCGCCGTAACAATTACACCCTATCTCGGTGCCCTTTTGTTGCGCGCGCCCAAGACTGTCGCGGAAGATCCTTACAAGGGTGCTTTTTATGCGGTTTATCGCGGCGTTCTCTGGGGCGCACTTCGGTCTCGCTGGCTCGTTGTCCTAGTGGTCGTTGGTATAACCGTGGCGTCGCTGATGGCGTTTGGACAGGTCAAGCAGGCTTTTTTCCCGGCCTCGACCACACCACTGTTCTATGTCCAGTATCAATTGCCGCAGGGGACCGACATCCGCACCACGGATGAGGACATGAAAAGACTGGAGTCGGTGCTGCGCGAAACCCAAGGTGTCAACGATGTTGCATCTCTTGTCGGTCGCGGTGCAAGCCGCTTTATGCTGACCTACACTCCCGAACAGGCAAATTCGGGATACGGCCAACTCATCGTCCGGGTTGGGGACGCGGCAGCGATCCCGGCTTTGGCCCAGAGCCTGAGACAATCTCTGCCGTCGCAGTTCCCGAACGCGCTGGTGCGGGTCGAGGAACTCGTCTTTGGTCCGCCATCGGGAGCGGCCGTCGCCGTGCGGTTCTCGGGGCCGAACCCGATCATTCTTCGTGCGCTGGCGGATGAGGCAATGTTGATTTTCCGGGAGGCGGGAACCATCACCGATCCGCGCACCGATTGGCGCCAGCGCGAACTTACGATCATTCCGGTCGTTGATGAGGCGCGAATGCGTCTCGCAGGTGCTAGTCGGCAAGCCATAGCTGATACCATTGAATATGGCACCTCGGGGCTGAGGGTGGGAACCTTGCGGGAAGGCGACACCGAAGTCCCGCTGATTTTGAGACTCCCCGAAAACGAGCGCGATGGGGTCGAAAGGCTTCGCGATCTTGAAGTCTGGTCGCAGGGCGGCGGAAAATATGTGCCGATGTCCGGCCTCGTCGAACGATTCGAAACACGGCTTTCCGAAGCCCTGATCCTTCGCCGTGACCGAGAGCGGACGATATCCGCCCTCGGCGGTGCGCGGGGTGACTTGACCGCAGATGAAGCATTCCGAAGCGTCCGCGACATGATCGAAGCCATCTCGCTCCCGCCCGGTTACGTTATGGAATGGGGCGGCGAGTTTGAAAGCGCGTCCGATGCGCAAGCGTCACTCGGTAAACAGTTGCCACTGGGGTTCCTCGTGATGCTGACAATTTCAATCCTGATGTTTAACAAATTGCGCCAGCCACTGATCCTATGGCTTGTCGTTCCGATGTCGGTCACCGGCATGGTCCTGGGGCTTCTGTTCACCGGGCTTCCCTTTACGTTCACAGCGCTGCTTGGCTTTCTGTCTTTGTCGGGCATGTTGATGAAAAACGCGATTGTTCTGGTCGAAGAGATTGACGCTCAGCGCGCCAACGGTGTGGAGAACTACAAGGCTGTAATGGATGGCTCGGTCAGCAGGCTGCGGCCAGTGGTTTTGGCTGCGGGAACCACAATCTTCGGCATGTTGCCGCTCTTACCTGACGCCTTTTTCGCTTCGATGGCCGTCACAATCATGGGCGGATTAGCATTTGCCTCGATCCTGACCCTCGTCCTGGTGCCGGTGCTCTATGCGCTCCTTTTCCGAATTCGCCCACCCCGGCACGCAAAAGAGATGTATGGCGAAGCATCAACCGCTTAAAATTTGTCATGCACAAGATTTGTGCGCAGCTTGCCGTGGAGCGGTTGGCAACTTAAGCTGAAATCACCGGGATCGTTCTAAGGAGAGACGTGTTGCGCGAAGAAAAGCTCAGCGATGTCATCCGTGGAGCGCGCTCGGTTTTTTTCGAACATGGATTAGCGGGCGCACGCGTGGATCAGATCGCTGATGCGGCAGGCGTCTCGAAAGCAACGATGTATGCGCATTTTCCCTCCAAGACAGCCCTATTCACCGAAGTCGTATCGAGGGAATGCGACATGCTCGCCGAAGAGCTTGAGACATTGTTGCGGGCACAGGGCCCGACGGAGGAAACGTTGCAGTCGTTTAGTGACGCTCTGATCAGTCTTGTTTTCTCGAATGCCTATATTCGGCTTTACCGAATTTGCGTTGCCGAGGCTGGCAGGTTTCCTGAGATCGGGGAACTCTTCTTCAAAGCCGGACCAGAGCGGGTAAGGCTCATCCTTGCGGGTTACCTGATGGAACGGTGCCAGAGCGGAGATTTGATGATCCCGAATCCCGATTTCGCTGCAGATCAGTTTATTCAACTATCCTTTACCAGTATCTTAAATGACCGGTTATTTGGTGTTCAAAAACGCATTTCTAAATCCGTGATTTCCGGAAGGGCCAAAAGTGCAACAAGCGCTTTTCTTGCTATCTACACGGCCAAGCCTGGGATGGGCTAAATTCATCTGGT
The DNA here is from genome assembly GCA_011050655.1 of Roseobacter sp. GTDB lineage: Bacteria > Pseudomonadota > Alphaproteobacteria > Rhodobacterales > Rhodobacteraceae > Sulfitobacter. The sequence goes on along the minus strand of DRFG01000267.1, from coordinate 13,359 downwards.
GAATGTCGCGATCTGCTGGCCTTTGAGACAAGTTGAAAGTCCCCGTTAAAGCATCTGCAAACTAGATCGCTCGAACCGATTGAGATCGCCGTGCGGGCCCAGCGGTAAGCCAGTTCGGCTCTGTCACCCATGAGTTTGAGCAGGCAGTTGTGGCCCAGATAGGTCAACGGTTTCTGGATCAGTCTTGGCAATTTCTCAGGTCAAATCCTGTCTGCTGTCAGTTGGCCTTCTAAATGAGAATGTTCTCTCGGTTACCCACGCTTGTTTACGAGGACCTCCGCCAGCAAACCTAACATGTGCGCGCTTATGGGAATTTGGGTCTCCTTCAAGCAGCTAGCCCACTAACAACCGCTCTTGCTTGACGGTTTTCGAAGCCGCCTGAGAAAAGCAATCACATCGTCAGGTGTTGCCTCTTTGGCCCTAGTTAACATTTCTGAGCGTATTTTGGGGTCAATGAACGCCGCCGTATCTGGCTCGTTAATCCATAAGATCGACAACTCCGAAGTCTCCCAAACATAGACCCAACCAACCGTGTGCTTGCCATCGGGTCCAATCAGCCGAGCAATGGGTGATGCTTCTTCGTTAAAATGGGTCACTATCTAATTCACTTTGGACTTGCTGGCCGGATGTCGGGACGCCAGAAAACAACTTGGTTTTGTGGGGTTGAGGGGCTATCTTGGAGCGGCGGCGCGAGAAATTCGTGGGCTAGAGACCGCCTCAGCTTGAATACTTTTGATCATGAATTCTGAGAGGTACCTCGGCCTTCGTTTGATAAAATGATGTTGTCAAAATTCATGCCCAACCCTCACGTGCAATTTCCACTTTATACTCTCCTATAATGGCGCTGGACCCCAATTCGGGAAATTATCAGCCGAAGACAATAGTCTACCATACGAATGTAGAATATATTGCGTGGTTAAATACTCTACATCCGGGCTCTGCCTTAGGCATGAAGCTACGGGTACAACTTGGTCTAAATATTCAGGAGGCGCGCCGATCCAGAGGGTTCAGCCAAGAAACCCTTGCGCATCGCGCGGACATTGATCGCGGCTATATTGGCAAGATCGAGAACGCAAAGCATGCCGCGTCGATCGATATGGTCGAAGCGATTGCGGAGGCATTGGGTATTGAGGCGCAAGAACTTCTTAAGCCTAGAATTTGATTGCGCGCCATTTCCACCGCCGGGCGGGCAAGGCTAACGTTCAACCAACCCCAAGAACCGCCCATATTCTTCGCTGACCTCCCGCGCTTCCTGAAACGCGCGCGCCCGTTCGTCGTCAAGGCAGCGGAAATAGCTCTGAATGTCCTGAATGTAAGCCTCAAAGTCGTTCCGGATTAGATCAGCATATTCTTGAGCAGCTTGCGGGTCGTTCGGGACGAAGGGCCGTGGGGGCGCAAGGCAGGTTTCTGATAACGCACCACCAGCCAGAAACATGAGATAAACGATAACGAGCACACAGCGATTTCGCTGCATACGACTGCGCCAAAACGACCATGTAACCTTGAAAGAATCCACTCTGCATGCCTAATGGGTGCGCGACCACAGTACAGCCGCAACGCATAAATATATCTTGCGGACATTTATATACTATCGTATCTCTGGGCTTCAAGTAGGAATGCCTAGCGTTGCGTCTTTAGAGAAAGCGTGAGCCGGGCCATGAACTGGGAAGTCGAAGCACCAAATGTGGTTACGGAGGCGAGATTCCGCGAACTCGTGGAAAGCGGCTATAGCGCCGAAATCTTGTGCCAGGAATCTGCGCACAAGAAAGGCCCGAGCTATTACGGGGTCTGGATCCTGCGTGCCGTCTCAGCCGACGGCGTGGAAAAGCTATTGGTTACGGCCCGGACCCGCACAACGCATAACGACATCAAAATCCGCGAATTCAAAACCATCACTGGCGTCGTGTCGTTCCTTGTTGGGATCGGCTTCTCACATGCCGATGTCCCGCTCGAAGAGGGCCAGCGGACCGCGCATAAGCTCATTGCGCCGGTCAAAGGCAGCAGCGACTAGCCTTCTTTTCATTTGGCTGCTTGCACCACCTGCGGCAGCCCAAATGGTTCTGGTCATGGAGAGCGACGGCTCTCTGACCGCCACGCAATCCCAAAACAGCTTTGCCCGGAACTACAATGACGGCGTAGGCCAAGGCTCGGCGGCCGATGCGCTCGCCATATTTGACGAACCTGATGTTGTCGCAGCAACAGATGAAATCCGCGTCGCTGCCATCGCACCGCGTGCCCCCCTTCCCCGCGCAGACGTTCTTTCGGCGATTGAGGCCACTGCGCTACGCTACGGTAGCCATACAGGCTTGCGTCGTGCGGGACTTTCGGTTTCTGACTGGCTCAACCACTTTCGCGCCAACATAGAGATCGAGAGTGCGTACCGTCAAAACGCAGTCTCCAGTGCTGGAGCAATCGGCCTCGGCCAATTGATGCCCGCGACTGCACGGGACCTAAACGTCAATCCGCGCGACCCATTGCAAAACCTTGACGGCTCTGCTCGCTATCTTGCGATGATGCTCCAAGAGTTCGGCGACCCGCGACTTGCCTTTGCAGCCTACAACGCCGGCCCAGATGCCGTGCGCCAATATGGCGGAATACCCCCTTACCGAGAAACCCAAAATCATGTGACCCGCGTCATGGCGGTGGTCGCTCGACTAGAAGGAACAAACCCATGAGACATTTTACATCCCTATTTGCGGCATCATTGGCGTTGTTCTTGCTGGTCGCGGAACCTGCTCTTGCGCAAAGCATCGACCTCTCCCCGATCCAAAGCCTTTTGCAGGGTATTGTTGACGCTCTGACCGGCCCGCTTGGTGTCGTCATCGCCACGCTGGCTGTCTTAGGTGTCTTTCTCAGCTGGTTCTTCAACATCATCGATCTGCGCCAAGCACTCTGGGTGCTCGTCGGCATCGCCGGTGTTGCGGCTGCCCCTACCATCGTCGCTGCAGTTTTCGCTGGTGGCTGAGCGCTCTCCCCTCTTCCTCGGCCTCGTGCGCCCGCCCAAGCTTTTGGGCCTGCCCATCATGTATGCGATGGTCTGGCTCTTTGGCTCGGTGCTGCTGTTCGTCTGGGTTCAGCACATCGTGATCCTTGGGGTTGCGATCGTGCTCTATCCCGTCCTTTGGAAAGCGGCAGATTGGGATCCGCGCTTCATCGACGTGATGATGACGGCCCTGCAAGAAACGCCCCCCACGCGGAATCGGCAAGTTCATGGCGGCGACAGCTATGCACCCTGATATAACCGGTGACGAAACCCTCGATACCCGCACCTTGACGCCGGACTGGTACGCGCGAGAAACGCGCCTCGCGCATATGCTGCCCTATGTCAGCTTGGTCGATGACCAAACGGTGCGCACGCGGGTGAACGAATTGTTCCAATGCATCCGCCTGGATGGGGTCAACAGTTACACAACCGATGATGCCTACCTCGACAAGGTGACAGCTCTCTTTGCCCGTATCGTCGCCCAGCTGGGTCCAGAATTCAGCTATTATGTACATAAGGTGACCAAAGGCATCATGCCGGAACTTGAACCCGTGCGCGCCGAAAGCTTTGCAGGTGAAGTGGATCGCCAGTGGCGCGAGAAGCTGGCGACCAGCGGGCTACGCGACAAGACACTGACGTTGACCGTCATGCACCGTCCGCCGTCCAAGAGTTTTCTTCCGTTCCTCAATCGCAGCGCACCTGAACGCTTCAAAGAAGAAACTCAAAAACGCCTTCGACGGCTGAACGAGGCCGTGAATGTCTTCGCGTCAGGACTGGCCGATCTCAAACCGCGCATGCTTTCGGCGAAGTCTGGTGAACTGGTTGGGTTCCTCGGCGCGCTCAATACCGGTCAGGAACTGCCGCTTTTTCCGGCCAGCACCTACGGTTTTCTGTCCTTTAACGTCGCCAACACCCGCGTGACATTTCACGAGGATCACTTTGAGCTTTCAGAAGGCGTCGTCGGCCGCCGCTACGGCAAAAGCTTCACCATCGGTGAATATTCCGAGGCCACGTCTTGCACGATGTTCGACATGCTTAACTTACCAGTCGATATGATCGTCACCCATTCATTCACACCGATCAATTCCAACCTCATGGCAGGTCGCATCAAACGGCAGAAACGACAGATGCAGGCATCCCAGGATGCTGCCCTTTCACTGATGGAAGCGCTCGACATCGCCGCTGATGATCTTGAAGCCAAGCGCCAAAGTTTTGGCGAGCACCACATGGTCGTAACCATCTTCTGCGACACGCTGGATGAGCTGCAGACGTTGAGCGCCGAAATCGTCAATGCCGCCGCTGCTGAAGGCGTGAAGATGATCGGCGAGCGGGTTGCGGCGAAAGCGCACTACCTAAGCCAACATCCCGGCAACCAACCCAAGCGCGTGCGCGCCAGTGCCATCACCAACCGCAACTTTGCAGATTTCGCCGCGTTCCACCGCACGCAGCTCGGCAAAAAGGCCAGTGACGTGCCTTGGGGCAAGGTGATCACCATGCTGCCGACGCCCGAGCAAAGTGCCTATCGGTTTTCTTATCACGAGCAAGGCAGCCCAGACAAAGAGCCGACCAGCGGACATACCTTAGTTATGGGGCGGCCTGGATCGGGCAAATCCGTCCTTTCCGCATTCCTCATGACCCAAGCCCGTCGAGCAGGCGCGCGGATCTTCGTCTTTGATTACCGTTTAGGTATGGAGATGGCGGTCCGCGCAAACGGGGGCAGCTATGCAGCCTTGAAGGCTGGACAAGCCACAGGCCTCAACCCGCTTTGGACGGAAGTTGACGATCGCGGCACGGCTTGGCTCTCGGACTGGCTGGCCACCCTGCTCTACCGCGCGGACAAGCCGCTAACGCCCGTTCAAACCAACCGTATCCAAGAGGTCGTACGTCAGAACGCGAACGCCACGGATCCAGCCTTGCGTAATTGGAAGGACTTTGCCTCGCTCTTTGTCTCCACTGACGATGGTGGAGATCTTCACCAGCGACTGCTCGAGTGGACCAGTGATGGCCGCTATGGCTGGATATTTGGTCAGTCTCTGGAAGACACGTTTTCTCTCGAAGGTGATGTCGTCGGATTTGATCTAACGGGTATTCTGGATTCTGAGTCTGAGAAGGAACGCATGGCCGTGCTCAGCTACCTGTTCCGCCGCGTTGAACGTGAAATCGAAGACCGCCGTCCCACCATCATCGTTATTGATGAAGCCTGGAAGGCCCTCGACAACGCCTATTTTGCAGAACGGCTTTCAAATTGGCTGGTGACGGCGCGCAAGCAAAACACCGTCGCCGTGATGATGACACAATATGCCAGCCAGCTAGAACGCACCCGCACCGGCAAGACCATAGTAGAAGCGGTCCCAACGCAAATCCTGCTGCCCAACATCCGCGCCCATGCCTCTGACTACGCGATGCTGAACCTCTTCGAGAAAGAACTCGACGTGCTTTTGAACACAGGCAGCAATTCGCGATTGGCCCTCATTCGTGATGATCGTGGGTCGGTCGTGGTGGACGCTGATCTCAGTGCTTTAGGCCCCAACCTCACAATCCTTGGAGGCATGGAAAAAGGCGAAGCCCTTGTTGGTGCTGATTATCGCGAACGCCCAGATTTTTGGAGACTGACATGACAAGACCACTGATCCTGATCTGCGCACTTGGTGTGCTCGCATCCTGCGCACAATACCAAGAGCCCCAAGCGAACTGCTTCACTTTCTTGGCCGCCGTCGCACCAGTCGCGCCAGATTGTACCTTCACCCCGATCAACGGTTCGGAGGAAGACGTTGCAGTCTAGCTTTGCCCTTCTGTTCTTGCTTTCGACAGTAGTTAGCGCCGCGCATGCCCAAGGTGTGCCGACCAATGATAGTGGGCTGACAGTACGCGACATCGTAGAGACGGGCGATCGAGACGTCGATCTGGCGACCCAAGCCGACAAACTTACTGTGCAGGAACTCATCTCGGAGATCGAGCGCGACCAATTGGAAACGCTGGGGCGTATCCTCGACGCCCAATCAAGCTTTGGAGGCCAAGGCCTGCCCGCAATGGTGTCCGGTTTGGAATCTGGCAGTGGTGATCCGGCGCGTTCAGTGGAAGCCGTCTATGGCTCAGGAGAAATTGATCCCAATCCCGGTGGCACGCAGATGTTTGGCGATGCGGCCCAGAATATCGAACAACTCATTATCCGCGTCGCTCAAGAGACCAGCGGCTTTGCGGGCGTCGGGCGCGCCGGACTCTCTCCCGTCCAATGGCGCGCCCTGCTTCAAGCCCTGATTTGGCAGGAGAGTCGGTTTACCATCGGCGCACGCTCTCCTGTCGGTGCCTTTGGCCTAACCCAAATCATGCCGGGCACCGCGAGCGACCTTGGGATCAACCCTGCCTACTATGACAGCCCCTATTTGCAGGTGCATGGCGGCGCACGGTACTTGGCCACGCAGCTCAACACCTTTGACGGCAACATCATCAACGCGCTTGCCGCCTACAATGCAGGGCCGGGCCGTGTGTTTGAATACAGCGGCGTGCCGCCATTTCGAGAAACCCAGCACTACGTCACCGTCATTCCCGAACGCTACAATCTCTATCTCAGCCGGATCGGTGGGATCGAAGCTTTGGGAACAATCGACCCAGCCCTGCTAGCGAATGCCAATCTCTCGATCACGGGGCATGGCGCAGCCTTCTACGGCAACAACTCTCCTGCTGCGATCCGCCAAGCAGCCCTGCGGATCCGCGACATCGTAGAGCGGATTTCCGAGACGGAGGATGTGCAGGAAAGCATGGCGCTCAACACCTATGCCCGCGCTGAACTCGTGCGCCTCGTCGCGGCCCGCATTCGCCTGCAAGCGGCAAGAACACGGGTCTTGAGCGCGGTTGAATTGGCCCAAGCCTCCGCCCGCATGGCCGAAGGGAATTTCATGGATTTTACAATCGAGGAGTTGGACTAATGCTTAGATCCAAATGGCTTTTGAGGACTGCTTTGGTTGGCACGCTTGCCATGGGGTTCCACGCTACGTCACCGACCTCGGTCTTCGCCCAAGGCGTTCCAGTGGTCGACACCCAGAATATCGCCCAGAACATCCAGCAGCTGCGACAGATGATCGAAGACGAGATTCTCCAGAACGAGCAGCTGGTGCAGCTCCGCGAACAACTTGCCACACTCACGGATCAACTCGCAGAGCTGCAACGCACCTATGAGGCCCTGACCCGTCTCGCCGAGCTGCCAGAGATTATCCGCACGCAGATGGAGGATGAGCTCAACGGCCTTTTGGACCAAGAGTTTGGCGATATCATCGCGACCATCGAAGCCATCAAGAACGGGGACTTTTCTGGCCTGTCCGGGTCGGGCGCGGGCGAGATCGAAACCCAGATGGACCGCGTTCTGGCTGACCTTGGATTTGACGACGATACGCTCTCGGAAATGGCCACCAGCGGGAACGCGAGCGCCAACCGGATTGCGACCCAAGCCACAACTGGCGCGCTGGTCTCAGCCGCAGCCCAAAACAGCTACGGCGATGCAGGCCAATCACTTGAGCGCGTTGATCGGCTCGTCGGCCTGATCGACGACATGGATGAGTTGAAGGAAAGCGTCGATCTCAACACGCGCGTGACGGCAGAACTTGCGATTGCGTTGGTCGCCATGTGGCAGCTTGAAGCCATTCAAACCGTCGGTGACGGCACCGGTGGGGTGATCGATGCCGCAACCATCGCCGAAGAGCAACGGTTCATGGATTTCACCATGCCTGAACTCAGTGCTGATTGAACCTGAGGTGTGATACGTGGCGAGTGAACAAGAAATCATTGAAGAAGAACTCGTCTACGGCGCCCTTCGCCGTGAGCGGACGTGGCAACGGCTCGGCCTCATGGGGCTGATCTTTGGCATCTTGGGCTGTCTGAGTGCGGCGGCTGTTGCACTGCTCGATGTCGATCCACCACCCGTCGTCGTGCCCTATGATCCTGCGACCGGCTTTGCACTTCCCGAGGTCTCTGTCGGAGCCACCACAGTTACGGAAAACCAAGCCATTATCGAAGCGGAAGTGTTTCGCTACATCAGTGATCGTGAGGTTTACAACCAACTCGACAATGATGTGCGTGTGCGCAGTGTTTTGCGGCGATCCGACGGCGCCGCTGAAGCTTCACTGCGCCAAATCTGGAATAGCGCCAATGCGGACTACCCGCCCAAGCTTTATGGCACGAGCGGTCGGTTGGATGTCGAAGTCCTGAGCATCAACCGGATCGGCATTAATCGTGCCACAGTGCGGCTGCGCAAGCGCCTCAACTCTATCAACGGCGTTCAAACCGGCCTCTTCACTGCCACGCTTTTGTTTGAGTTCCGCCCTGAGGCCAGCCGGTCTATCGATCAGGTTTGGTCCAATCCCTTTGGCTTCACCGTGTTGGAATATTCCATCCGCTCCGACAGATTGGAGAACTGACTTGTATCGAGCTTTTCAAATTGCATTCCTTATGGCACTGCTGCCCTCTTTCGTTTTTGCGGAGGCCATTCCAAGGCGCGGACCCAATGATAGCCGTGTGCGCGTCGCGACCTATCAAGAGGCTCAAGTCTATCGTCTGAGCGTATCACTAACACATGTCACCACCATTGAATTTGGTGAGGGGGAAAGCATCCGTTCGATCATTGCCGGTGACACAGAAGGCTTTGAGATTGATGGTATACCCGGCGGGCAAGCCTTTGCGATCAAACCCGTTGCGCGCGGCGTCCATACCAATGTGACGGTCTATACCAATCGCCGTAGCTATTATTTCAACGTCCAAGAAACCCAAAGCCCCACGTTCTATGTGGTCCAGTTTCGCTATCCCGATGATGAAGCGAGGCCAACCCACGCAATAGCCCAACAAGCCCCTAATTTTAACTACGGGGCCAGCACGCAATCCGAGTTCACTCCGACGCGCGTTTGGGATGATGGGACGTTTACGTATTTCGCGTTTCCCCGAAATGCGCCTGTGCCAGCCCTCTTCCGATATTCCAGTGGCCGCGAACGCACGGTCAACACGCAAGCCATCGAGGACGGTGTGATCCGCGTCTCAGGCGTGAACACGCAGTGGGTGTTGCGTCTCGGTGATGAGTTGGTTTGTATTCAGGCGACCCCACCAGCAGGGGCGTCATCATGAGCAATTCAGAGGACGCAGAGCTCGAAAAACGCCTCGCCGCACTAGAAAAGGGCGGAAATCGCGGGGGTTCACCCAGGCCCCGACGGTCGCCCCTTCTGGCCCTCATCGTCGTCGCACTCGTTGGCGCAGGTGGCGCCGCTCTCTACATGGTCTCCGGATCAGATGAAGAAACGGCTCTGCCGACAGCCACACCTGATGTGTTTCAAAATGAGGGTGATGGCTTTGGGGCAATCGAAGCCATACCGCCGCCCCCTGCCCCAGAAACCCAAATTGTCCTGGCCCCCGCCGCACCTTCTGAGCCCAACGCAGAGCTTCTCGCGCAACTGGCTGCCCTTCAGGCCCAGATCGAGGAATTGCGCAATGCGCCGGAACCGGTGGTAGAAGAAGACACGGCGGCTGCGGACGCTATTGATGGGCTAACCGCTCAGATCGCGGCCTTGCAAACTGCATCGGAGGCAGCGCAACAGCTGTTTCAGGACGAATTGGCGGCGCGTGATCGCGAACTGGAACAAATCCGTATGGACTTGGAGCTGGCCCAACTGGAGGCCAATCGGCCAGTGCCTGCGCCGGTGCCTATCGGACCGTCCGAGGAAGACCTCCTTGCGAGAGAGGCAGAACAGTTGCGCCGCGAAGAGGAGGCACGCCGCATGGCGGATCTTGAGCGCCGCGCGGCTGAAGAACGTGCGTTTCAGGATCGCCGGGTCACATCCCCTACGATTGCATTTGGCGGAACGTCAGGAGCGAATGAAACACCGCTTGCCGAGCGTACATTCGGCGAAGTGACCGATTTTGTCTTGAACGGCGCGTTGCCGACCACCGTCACCCAAGCGCAGGTGATTGCCAATCCTTCCAACACCATCATCCAAGGCACGATGATTCAGGCTGTCATGGAAACGGCACTCGACAGTTCCCTGCCCGGCCAAACCCGCGCCGTAGTCTCCGAAGATGTCTTCAGCTTTGACGGATCGCGCCTTCTCCTCCCACGCGGGTCGCGCCTGATTGGACGCTATCGCTCGGGCATCGATATTGCACAGCAGCGCGTTACCATCGCCTGGGATCGGATTATCTTGCCAGACAATCAAACCATCCAGATCAGTTCCTTTGGTGGGGATGAATTGGGACGCTCCGGCGTCACGGGCTTCGTCGACACCCGCTTTGCGGAACGGTTTGGCTCTGCAGCTCTGATTTCGCTCATCTCGGCGGCACCCCGTGCAGCCGCAGCCTCCGTAGAGGATGAAACTACTGCAGGCGTTCTTGAGGATGTTGGCGATGATCTGGCCGATGCGACTGACGGCGTGATCAGCGACTATCTCTCCATCGGTCCCGTCATCTATGTCAATCAAGGTGCCCGCGTCACCGTCATGGTTGACCGTGATTTGGAGATATTTTGATCCTATGTCGCTGAGCTATCTGCAAACCTCACTTGATAAGCTGGACGCTGCGTCCCGCAACGATGTCATCGAGATTTGCATCAATCCCGATGGCACCTGCTGGGGCGAATTCCAGGGGGATCACTTCATGCGCCTTCTGGATCAATCGCTCACAGAAACTGAAGTTAAGGACCTGGGCAATCAGATTGCCTCCAGCGCAAACACCACCATGAGTAAGGACAGGCCCATTGTATCGGTCTCGATTGCCTACAAAGATCGCCCGATCCGTGCACAGGTCATCACGCCGCCCGCCGTGATGGCGGCCATGTCGATCAGCTTGCGTTTCTTCTCAAGCCTCTCCCTCGATAAAATCGAGCTGTCGTTTCTGTTTGGCAAAGAGCGCAAGCTTGAAGAGTTGCGGCAGCAGAAGACTCAGCAACTGCGTGAAGTCGTGACAGCCGGCGTGATCGACGATGCGTTGGCCTTTTGCGTTGAGAATAGGCTCAACATGATCGTCTCGGGTGGCACGTCGACGGGCAAAACCGTGGCCGCCCGCAAAATTCTCTCCCATGTCGGCACCGAGGAGCGGATTATCACCATTGAAGAAGCTTCCGAGCTTCTACCCGCTCAACCAAACGTGGTGACGCTTATCGCCAACCGCGATGCAGTGTCTCAAACCGCAGACGTTCTTCTCACCGCGACGCTCCGCATGCGGCCAGATCGGATTATTCTTGGCGAGGTGCGCGGTAAAGAGGCCATGACCTTCTTGGAAGCCATCAACACGGGTCACGGCGGATCAATGACCACGCTACATGCCGAAACCCCGCAACTGGCGGTGCAGCGGTTGGCAATCGCCGCCCTCAAGACGGAGATCCCAATGACCTATGCGGACATGGTTCGATACATCGAAAACTCCATCGACGTGATTGTCCAAACCGGGCGGCACAACGGCGCCCGCGGCATCACCGAATTCTACCTCCCCGGCATGGAACAGATTGGAGCATCAGCATGAAAACCTATGAATACGAGATCCTGTCGTTCCCGATGGATCGCAAAAGCAGCCTGATCGAGATGCAGGCCGCGTTGAATGCGAAGGGCCAGATCGGGTGGGAGATGGTCTCAATCAGTTCTTCCGAATTTGCCAATATTGGGCACACCGCTTTCCTGAAACGTGGAACCTCGGAAGGCGCTGATGTTGGAGGCACGCGATGAAGTATCGGATTGTCTGCCTCACTTGGCTTACCGTTGTTTTGGGTCTGCTTGCACCGCCCTTGGTGGCGGAGCGCAATCTGATGCCCAGCCTCGAGAACATTCCGGATGTCTGCTCTGAGCGCCCAAACGAACCTGATTGGATGGAAAACATCGCGCTGCGAGACGCTTACCAGCGCGTCTTGGTCCAGGACATCTATCGGGCACAGAGCATGGAGCGGATCGTTGAGACAGGATCCTGCGACTGTGCCACGCGCTTCCCAACCTGGGATCTAGCCGACGGCATCTTCCGAGAAAACCACGACGATGCGGACCGTTCAGAAATGCTGCAAGCCTCGGACACCTACAACCGCCGTGCAAATGATCTTCGGCCTCAAGCCCAAGCGATCTGCGAAGCCGCTGGCAATTGGTAGGGACATCCTGAAATGAGTGTTGTCACCTACTTTGTAGAAACCTCCCAAGGCTATCTTAACACGGCCGCCGAGACACAGTTCGGGTCTGTTGCCGCGACAGTTGGTACGCTTCTCGTTCTTGGAACAACGGTCGTCGTGATCTTCGTCTTTCTGAACATGATCTACCAATACAAATCGATGGACGGGCGAACGGCGTTCTGGCTTGCAGTCAAGATCGGGCTCATCGGGATATTTGCGACCAATTGGGTGCAGTTCAACGCACTATCATCCGCGATCCTCGCGGGGATCGATAGTATTGCAGGCGCGCTCGTCGCATCCGTGGGCGGTGGTGTGCCCGGCCCTTCTGGCACATTCGCCGAAGAATTTGACCGCCTCATTGCCGAGCTAGGCGAGTATCTCAATGCGGCAGGATCGGAACTGAATTGGATGGCGGGCGCAATGCTCGACATCGTTGGCGTGCTCATGCTGTCGATCCTTGGTGGGCTGGCCGCATTCATACTGGTCGCGTCGCGTCTGATGATCGCCCTTCTTATCGGGATTGCACCGATCATGATATTCCTCACGCTATTTGATGTTACAAAGGATTATTTTGCACGCTGGCTGTCGGCACTAATATCTTTCGCAATCTATCCCATCGTTGTGGCTGGCGTCTTCGCAACCATCACAGGGGTCGCGTCAGCACTGATCGGAGAGCTTGGCGATCCTGAAGGAGCGACAAACATCGGTGCGCTCATCCCGTTTTTTATGATGGTTCTCATGGCCAAAGGATTTATCGTCGCAACGCCATTCATCGTACGGGCGATATCGGGGAATATCATGATGCCTGCCTTGTCTGGGGGCTTGGCCGGAAGCTATGGATTTGCACGTGCCGCCATGGGCAATCAACAAGCTTACAATCGCTACCTCGTTGGGGGTGCCAGTGGGGCAGAATACGCCGCGCTCAGAGCGCGTCAGATGTTTGGAGTGCAGCAAATACCTCAACGGCCGGGGATGGCAAATGTGACACCCACAGGGAGCAATCCATCGACCGGGACTGGATCGCAAATGCTGGCTCAGCTCGCGCGTCTGGGAAGATTGGGACGGCGGTAGTGTAGAGCAGCCATTCGTACACAACGCAGCGAACGGCTCAAAAGATGAAGGTTTTTCGATGCGGGCCACTGCGCGAGATTTCGACGCGGGACTGACTTTGGCCCGCGTTGACAAACCTCTCAAGGAGGAAGCCGTGGGATGCTGAGTGTGACCTATGGGGAAAGTGTGAGGCTGCTGTGGGTTGGTT
>DRFG01000266.1 GCA_011050655.1 Roseobacter sp. | reverse complement strand
ATCCACCAGCAGGAAAAGTGCCGCCGTGGCGAATGTCGAATGGATTGCGTAATAAAGCGCCGCCGAAATTCCGGCCGGGGTAAACACTGACACCCCTGCAAGCAGCATGCCCATCGACCCAATTACCGAAAACGCGACCATACGGTCAGCACGACCTGCGCCCAGTACGCCAACCATGCCAAGCGCTATGGTAAGCAATGCAGCGGGCATCAGCCACAGGTCAAACAACCCTTTCGTAATTTCGAGTTCGGGCGGGAAAATCAGCGTGTAGAACCGTATGATGCAGTAGGCCCCTACCTTGGTCATGATCGCGAACAACGCCGCCACCGGTGCGGGTGCTTCGGCATAACTGGCGGGAAGCCAGAAATGCAGCGGCAGAATCGCGGCTTTTACCGCAAACACCATCAGTAGCAGCACCGCGGCGACCCGAATGCCAGCGCCATCCCCGGCCTCAAGCGTCGCAACGCGCACAGCCAGATCAGCCATGTTCAAAGTCCCGGTTTCGGCATAGATCGTGCCCAAAGCAAACAGAAAAAGCGTCGACCCCATGAGGTTATACAGCACGTATTGTGTGCCTGCTCTCAGGCGGCGTGGACCTCCAGCATGGATCATCAAACCATAGGATGCTATCAAGAGAACCTCGAAAAAGACGAACAGGTTAAATGCATCCCCCGTCAGGAAAGCGCCTAGTATGCCCATCAGCTGGAACTGGAACAGAGGGTGGAAATGCCGGCCTCGATTGTCCCAGCCTGACCCAATGGCATAAAGCAACACCAGCGGTGCCAACGTGCAGGTGATCAAGACCATCAGTGTCGAAAGCCGGTCAGCAACAAGCACGATCCCGAACGGTGCGGCCCAGTTGCCCAGTTGATACAGGCTGACGGTGCCATCGGATGCCTGCCAGAACAATCCCAACGCCAGCCCGAACAACACCAAGGTACCAGCAAGCGAAAACACGCGTTGAATCAAAAGGTGGAAACGCGCAGCCAATATTAGAAACGCCGCCAGCATGGCGGGCAATACGATGGGAAGAACCAACCAATGTGTCATGCTTGCCCTCCGCCACGTTTTGCAGACGCAGCGTGCTGGACTTCTGCCAGGTCGGCAGGTTCATTGACCATGTCGTCGCCAGCGCTCAGGTATGATCCGACAGCCATCATCACCACGACCGCTGTCATGCCAAAGGAAATAACAATCGCGGTCAGAACCAGAGCCTGAGGCAGAGGGTCGGTATAAATCTCGACACCCTCACGCAGAATAGGCGGGGCGTCCAACATCAGACGACCCGATGCAAACAGGAATATGTTCACCGCATAGCTGATCAAAGACGTACCGATAATGACCGGAAAGGTTCTCAGGCGCAGGATCATGTAGATACCCGCAGCAGTAAGTGCACCGACAGCGGTCGCCACTAAAAGCTCCATATCAGTTCTCCATCCCGTTGGCGGTTTCGTCACGAGAAGGGTCTATATCCATCGCATAGTCGCTGTCTTCGATCCCTGCCCGCCGACCAAGCCGCGAAAAGCTTTCAAGAGAGAGCATCACCGCCCCCACCACCGCGAGGAAGACACCCAGATCAAAGCCCATAGCCGTCGCCAACTCGAATTCTTCCAAGGGAGGAATACGGAAATATCCAAAAGCGGACGTCAGGAAAGGTGCGCCAGCAAACCATGCACCGATGCCGGTCAACCCTGCGCACAAAACCCCTGCCCCGATAATGCCGTGATAAGGGTAGCGTTGACGGTTATCAGCCCAAATGAACCCGCTCGCCATATACTGCATCACCACAGCGATCGCGACGATCAACCCTGCAATGAATCCGCCGCCGGGTTCGTTGTGACCCCGAAGGAATATGTACACCCCGACCATCAGTACGACCGGCATCAGAACGCGCGTCAGTACGACCATCATCAATGGATGGGCATCCCCTGCCCGCGCCTCTTCATATCCGCGGTTCAACAATCTAGCGCGGACTGGCCCCGACAGCAGTGCTTCGGTCAGTGCATAGATAACCAAGGCGGCGATGCCCAAGACGATAATTTCTCCGAACGTATCAAAACCACGGAAGTCGACCAGAATGACGTTGACTACATTGGTCCCGCCGCCGCCCTTGTAGGAGTTTGCAAGGTGGTATTCAGAGATGGATTCGATCGGGAAATCGGACATCATTACCGAATAGATCAACCCGGCGGCGGCCATACCACCTGCAACGGAGAGCACGATGTCGCGGGCGCGACGAAGCACGCTAGATTCTTTGGGGGTACTGTTGGGCATGAAGTTCAGCGCCAGCAGCAACAACACGATAGTGACGACTTCGACCGAAATTTGCGTAAGAGCTAGATCAGGAGCCGAAAAATAGTTAAATCCGATCGACACCATCACGCCGATTATTCCCATCAGGATCAGCACGGCCAATCGGTTCCGATGCAACGCGACCAGAAACCCCGTTGCCAGCATTACCATCAACCATCCAGCGAATCCTACGGGACTGATCGGCAGCATCTGGCGCGTCGCGGCGGCATTTGCCCCGGTGAACCACGCATGTGCCCCGACTGCGACAACGGTAACGACGAAAAATGCCGCGTAACGCGAAAAGGAGTTGTTGTGCAGCCTTTCGGCCAGAACCCTCGAGGCTGAAACCGCCCCACGAATAACGCTGTCGAACATCGTCTTGGCTTCAGGGCGTGGCGTTGCCTCCCACAGCATGGCGAGGGGTCTGAACATTGCAAGCACAAGCAGACCTCCGAAAACCGCGATCATGGACATGCCAAATGCGGGCACCCATCCATGCCAGACCTTAATATGTTCTTCGGGCAATTCAGCAGCCGTGCCTATCACGGCTTGGGTGACCGCCTTAATGAAGGGTTCAACCAAAAATGGAGCGACACCAATCACAACGACCGGAATGATTAGCAGCGCGGGAGCGATCCACAAGCCGACACCGGGGTCATGCGGTTTGGCCGGATAATCGGAGCGTTCCTTACCTAAAAATGTATGGGCGATGAATCTGAAACTATACGCGGCCGACAAAAGTGCCCCAAGTGTCGCCACCCCGGCAACCAGATATGGCGATCCGAAAAGCGTGGTATCCAGTGCCAGATCCAGCATCATCTCCTTGGACAAAAAACCATTGAGAAGTGGTATGCCTGCCATCGACAGTGCCGCGATCGTCGCAATAGCAAACGAGATCGGCATCAATCGGCGTAAGCCCCCAAGTCGCTTGATATCGCGCGTATGCGCTGCGTGGTCGACGATACCTGCGATCATGAACAGCGCCGCCTTGAACGTCGCGTGGTTGATGATGTGAAACACTGCCGCCATCGCACCGAATGCAGTGCCGGTCCCCAGAAGGAACGTGATTAACCCCAAATGCGAGACGGTAGAGAACGCCAAGAGCGCCTTGAGATCATCCTTGAAGATCGCAATCAACGCGCCAAGAACCATGGTAATCAGCCCGACGGAACTGACGGTGATGACCCAAAGGTCGGTACCCGACAACACTGGCCACATCCGTGCCATCAAGAACAACCCGGCTTTGACCATCGTGGCAGAGTGCAGATAGGCCGATACCGGTGTCGGGGCAGCCATGGCGTGCGGCAACCAGAAGTGAAACGGGAACTGTGCCGATTTAGTAAAACACCCCAGCAATATCAAAATCAATGCGGGTGCATACAGAGGCGATGCCTGGATCAGCTCACGGTTTTCCAAGATCACGGTCAGGTCGTAACTTCCGACGATCTGACCCAGCAAAAGCATGCCCCCAATCATAGCCAGCCCGCCCAGACCCGTGACGGTCAAGGCCATGCGTGCACCCTGCCTACCTTCGGGCAGATGTTTCCAATACCCGATCAGCAAGAATGATGATAACGACGTAAGTTCCCAAAACACCAACAACATCAATACGTTGTCGGACATAACAATACCAACCATCGCGCCCTGGAACAGCAACAGATAGCTGTAAAATTCGCCCATATCGTCATCGCGTGATAAATAGAAACGCGCATAGACGATGATCAGCAAACCAATCCCTAGGATAAGCCCCGCGAACATCAGCCCCAGTGGATCCAGAAACAGGTTCACGTTCAGGCCCAGTTGCGGCAGCCATTCAAGGCGGGCAGTTACGACTTCGCCTGCCAACACAGCTGGCGCGTGGGTCGCTAGGCCAATCGCAGCGCTGGCTGTCACTAAGAAGGTTACAATAAAGCAACTTTGTCGGCCTGCCTGAATCATCAGACCGGGTAACAAGGCACCAAGAAACGGGAGAGCTATGATCAAAAACAGCGACATGCGCGCGACTATCGTCGAGCGGCACCAAAACGACCAGCCCTCAATTGACGATTTTTGCCAGTTGAAGCGGAATTAGCATGGGTTTTTATCACCTATCCATGGGCGTCGTATAAATGGCAACGGACATATCTAAGCCGGATGACCAGATATTGTAGGGTCAAACGTAAAATCACGCCATTTTTAGGGCGCGAACGCGAAACACATAACATCGCCGACGCAGGCAATCCGCCTAGCTCACCCGCCGGCGACGGTTTGCTAGGATAGATTCTCTGCGTCGTCCTGAGGCATTGCGCCCTTGAACCCAGTCGCTACGACAAACTTTTCAGAACTGTCTTGGCGGCTCGCAGGCGGCTTGATGTTTGCGACCTTGGCAAACCGCTGTTTCAGTAACTGCTGCAATTCCCCTTCGGCCCCACCTGCCAAAACCTTGGCCACGAAAGTGCCGCCATCTTCCAGCACATCGAAGGCAAAAAACGCTGCCGCTTCGCACAGGGCGATGATCCGGTTGTGGTCTGTCTGCTTGTGCCCCGAGCTTGACGCCGCCATGTCAGACATCACTACATCGGCCTTACCCCCAAGCCAGCCTTTAACGATCTCGTCGGCGTCATCCTCCATGAAATCTAGCTGGTGCAGCTCGCAGCCCGCGATGGGTTCCATCTCTTGCAGGTCAATGCCCAGAATGGTGCCGACATTCTTGCCCTTCTTTTCCCCCAAAACGTTGCAGCGTTTGACGGCTACCTGACACCA
The DNA here is from genome assembly GCA_011050655.1 of Roseobacter sp. Lineage (GTDB taxonomy): Bacteria > Pseudomonadota > Alphaproteobacteria > Rhodobacterales > Rhodobacteraceae > Sulfitobacter. The sequence goes on along the minus strand of DRFG01000266.1, from coordinate 5,374 downwards.
GCCACCGGGTGCTGCCCCAAGGTCGACGATGCGTGCACCGGGCACGAGAAACCGATACTTGTCATCCAGTTCCATGATCTTGTACGCCGCACGTCCACGATATCCTTCGGCAACAGCGCGTTTGACATAAGGGTCGTTCAACTGCCGTTGCAACCATCTGGTAGAGCTTAGTTTGCGCCCTCGCGCCGACTTTACCTTGACCTTTAGGTCGCGTTGTCCGCGCCCTGATGTATTCTTGCCGGTTGGTGTCTTGCCCATCAGCTTAATCCTTCTTCCAAAACGCCATCCGCGCTCATCTGGGCGTAAAGCAGCCCTTCGCGCAAACCACGGTCTGCGACACTTAATCTATTGGTTGGCCAGCACCGCATCAATGCTTGCAAAATCGCGGCACCCGACATGATCAATGCCTGCCGGTCCTGTCCGATACGCGGGTCAGCACGTCTTCCGGCAGGCCCCATGGCCAGATAGGAATGAATTACCTTGTCGATTTGCGCACTGCTCATTCGAAGCCCGTCTACCTTGGTCCGATCATAGCGTTTCAGCCCCAAATGGCTTGCGGCAACAGTGGTCACTGTGCCCGAGGTGCCGACGATCTGAAAATGATCTTGCGATTGCGTCGATTGGTAAGGGGTGAAATCGGTCAGGTTCTCTTCGAAAAACCAGCTCATCAATGCAAAACGCGCAGCGTCGTCTTCCACGTCGGAAAACTGATCGCGCAACGTGGCTACTCCCAACGGCACGCTAATCCAATCCACCACACGGGCGGCGGGGATATCGGTTTTTGCCTGATAAAACCCCCCGTGCAGCCGCATAATGGATTGCGCCCGATCCGCTTTGGGCACCTTGGAAATGTCGATCCAGACCAGTTCAGTCGATCCGCCACCGATGTCGACCACCAACAGGTTATGTGTCTTGCGATTGACCAGAGGCGCACATGATATCACGGCAAGCTGCGCTTCTTCTTCGGGTTTGATGATCTCCAGCTTCAAACCGGTCTCGCGTTGGATACGTTGCATGAACTCAGCACCGTTATCCGCACGGCGGCACGCTTCGGTCGCAACAAGACGCATCCGCCGCACCTTGTTGCGACGCAGCTTTTGCTGACAGATACGAAGTGCCTGAATGGTGCGCGTCATCGATCCGCGCGACAAGCGCCCGGTCTTCTCTAGCCCTGCCCCAAGCTGGACGGACTTCGAGAAACTGTCTACCACATGAAACCCGCTGCCTTTTGGCTGCGCGATCAACATGCGACAACTATTTGTGCCCAGATCAAGGGCCGCATAAAGTTCGGTCGATCTGGGCGGAACTGGCGCGGGGCTCAGAGCCGGCGGTATATCGAGCGCGCCCGCACCTTTGGGACGCTGTGGCGCCATGGGTTGCGCCTTTCATTACGAGTTGCATCCAAAGTAATGTTTCTTGGCCCAATGGGCAAGTGTGAAACGCCTCAGACCCCCGTGATTGGGGGGATGAACCGCGCTCTGCCTCACAACCATCTTGAGAATTATGGGGGTACGCCCCTCTCGAATGCTTTTGCCCGACGCTGTAGGGTAACAACGTCGCAGACGCCGCTTTGATTGTCGAAAAACGGCGACGGGGACATGTCAACAGTCGCTAGAAAACCTTAGCATCAGATAGGAATCAATCATGCCCGAAGTAACCATCGTTTATTGGCGTGATATTCCTGCGCAGGTGATCGTCGGCAAGGGTCGTCGCGGATCAAAGAGACCACTGCCGGAAAGGTTTGAACAGGCCATCGACCGTGTTGCGATGAAAATCGGTGCCGAAAACAGCGACGCGTATATGGCGGAATGGCGCAAGGCTGACGCCTTTTCGGTTGATGGCGACCCTGAAATGATCGCCGATGCCGAAGCCGCGCGGATCGACGTTGAATATGATCGTGAACGTATAAAGACACTGATTGCCAACGATGGCTGGGCCTAGCGGCCCCGATCTCAGCACAAGTTGACCTCCTTCATGAAAGATAAAATCATGTCCCTTTTGAATTTTCGACGCAAAGAAGTTCCTTCGGTTGACTTGCCGAACCCAGCGGTAGAAGCGTTCTTGCAGGATTATTCGATCGAAGTCATGCCACGCACAGCCGAAAAGGTCGAAAATTTCCGCGATCTTTTGCCCGAAGGGACCCGCGTATATATCGCCCACATAGAAGGGACGCCAATCGAGGAGATGGTGGCGACAGCCGCACGGTTGAACGCCGACGGCTACAAGGTGATGCCGCATTTCCCGGCCCGCATTATCAAAGATGCCGCAACGCTGGAAAACTGGATCAACATGTATCAAGGCGAAGCCGATGTGAAGCAGGCGCTTTTGTTGGCAGGCGGCGTGACGTCACCGCATGGAGTCTTTTCGGATTCTATGCAGCTTATGGACAGCGGGCTGTTCGACAAATACGGTTTTGAACGCCTGCACATCGCTGGTCACCCGGAAGGCAACCGCGACATCGACACAGATGGCACGCGCCTGCGCGTCGATGATGCACTGCGCTGGAAGCAAGGCTTTTCAGACCGCACCGATGCCAAGATGGCGATTGCCACGCAATTCGCGTTCGAGGCGCAGCCCATCATCGAATGGGCCGACAGCCTGAAATTCGCGGGCATTGACCTGCCGATCCACATCGGGATCGCGGGCCCGGCTAAATTGCAAACGCTGATCAAATTCGCCATCGCTTGTGGTGTCGGCCCATCGTTGAAAGTCCTGCAAAAGCGTGCAATGGACGTGACCAAGCTGTTGCTGCCTTACGAACCGACAGACGTTGTGGCCGAACTGGCTGCTCACAAGGCAGCCAACCCCGATTTTAACATTTCCCATGTGCATTTTTTCCCGCTGGGTGGGATCAAGACGAATGCAAGTTGGGCTATTGAAAACGGCGGGGCCTCTGCCCAACCTGCCAACGCCGTCTGAAGGAAGATATTTTAGTATGACCAGAACTGTCGTCGAATCCAAAACGAAAACAGCAATCATCGGCTTTGACGAGCCCTTCTGCGTGATCGGGGAGCGCATTAACCCAACTGGCCGCAAAATCTTGGCCGAAGAGCTGGAGCGCGATGATTTCAGTCGCGTTGAAGCCGACGCAGTTGCCCAAACCGCAGCGGGCGCGAACATCCTCGACGTGAACTCAGGTGCCGTGTTTTCAAATAAGATGGCCCAAGACCCGCGCTACGCCGACAATAACTTTGTCGAGCCGATGTTGATGCCTGAAATGATCCGCGTTGTGCAAAACGCCGTTGATACGCCGATCTGTATCGACAGCTCGGTTCCCGGAGCACTGAAGGCAGGGCTTGAGGCATGCGAAGGCCGCCCCTTGCTGAACTCGGTCACGGGCGAAGAAGAACGTCTGGAGCTGGTGCTACCGCTGGTCAAGAAATACAACGTACCTGTCGTCGCGATCTCTAACGATGACACCGGAATATCCGAAGATCCCGACGTGCGGTTCGAAGTCGCAAGAAAGATCGTGCAGCGTGCGGCTGATTTTGGCATCCCGGCACATGATATCGTCGTGGACCCGTTGGTCATGCCCATCGGTGCGATGGCGACGGCGGGTCACCAGGTTTTCACCCTAGTACGCCGTTTGCGCGAAGAACTGGGCGTAAACACGACCTGCGGTGCGTCCAACATCAGCTTTGGCCTGCCGAACCGTCACGGCATCAACAACGCTTTCTTACCGATGGCCATGGGTGCGGGCATGACATCTGCAATCATGAACCCGATCACTTTGGCAGTGAACCCGACCAAGATTGCTGAAAAGAAGGCTGAACTGGTGGCCGCAGGCATCATTCTGCCAGATGAAATTGACGACGAAACCTTTGTGACGCTGATGGGAATGGGATCGACGAAGCCAACACCCGGCAAGGAAATGGAAGCCATCCGCGCTGCCAACTTCCTTTTCGACCGCGATCCCCACGGTACGGAATGGATCAAATTCAACAAGGTCGTACCAAAAGCAGGCCACGAAGGCCGTGGTCGCGCGGGCCGTGTCGGCGGCCGCCGCCGTTAAGTCACCCGCAGCTACACATCAAAAGGGCCTCGTAAGTTATTGTTTGCGAGGCTTTTTTACTACCGGATATCACCGATTGCAGCGCTCAGCCACGGCACTCGAATCCGTTAGATTAAACTGTGCGGAGTTACGGGGAACGTGCCGTAAGATAAGCGACCTGTCTGCGCAAATACATTGAATATGGTGAACCCAGCTGTTCCCCGTCTACTTTTTAATTTCAACCACATAAGCTGGAAACCGTTAGTTATGGGCTGCACCAACTATCAATGACTTAGATACCCATTTGGAAACTCTGCCGGCTGGTTCTTGGCTGTTAGTCAATCAAAGCCAAAACCACTGGCACCAAGACAATAGCAATTAAGACCGGGCCCACAACCTGCAAAGGGAAACCATGCTTTGCCATCCAATTAGAAAGCTTTGAGAACATCCTATTATCCCTCCTTTAATGGATTACCGATCATCGGTGCTTTCCTCTGGTGGCGTTGCCGCCTTGTGATCCTGCACCCACTTGTAAAGCGCAGCCCGCTTAATCGGTGGGCCAGCCAGCTTTTGCAGCGCAGGCAGTATTTCTTTCACGACATGGGCACCATCGGTCAGCATGTCCGCAGCCTTCTGGCACCGCTCATCTGTCATAGATGCAGGCCGACCATGGGCGCGGCCATCCTCTTTCGCTTGGCGCAATCCTGCCATAGTGCGTTCCCGGATCAATTCACGCTCATATTCCGCCAGCGATGCCATAATGTGCAGGATCATCCGCCCCATAGGGGTTCCAAGGTCCAAGCCCTCGGTCAAACTGACCAGCCGCACACCTCGATCAGAGAACAGCTGCACCGTATCAAGGATGCCCAGAAGACTGCGCCCCAGCCGGTCAAGTTTCCAAACGACGAACTCGCTATCAGAGTGCTGCGCGGTTTTGAGCGCCTTGGTTAAGCCTGGGCGGCTTTGGCTCTTGCCGCTCATCTTGTCAGTGAAAATGTATTCTTCCTGCACTCCGTAACGCTTTAAAGCATCAACCTGCATTGCAAGGTTTTGGTCTGCCGTTGAAACCCGAGCGTAGCCGATCTTTCGGGGTTCGTTTTTGGATTTATCGGCCACTTACTCTACACCCCGTCCATTCAAGCTTGTGACTTTATGGAACGTAATATGGAATAAATCAATAGACAGAGATTAAATCGTATGGTATTTTATGGAACGATTTATGGAATTTGTATGAGGCAAGAAATGGCCGATGAAATGGAAAGCTTAGAACTCGATGCTGCGCGATACCGGTGGCTCAAGTCGCGAGACTTGGATGCCATTCATCAGGGCGGCGTTTTTGCGGGATTGACGCCAGACAACGTGGTCCTCAATGGCGACGACCTT
>DRFG01000265.1 GCA_011050655.1 Roseobacter sp. | reverse complement strand
TTGTTGATTTGGCCGCCTATCGTGACATTATTCTTGTGACAGTTCGAATTACGTTCACAAAGCTGGAAAAGCTGTCGTCGTGCCGCAGGTCTGAAGTCGGGTGCGCGACTTTGAAGATCCGAGGTTAAGCGGTGGGGCGCATCGTTGCACCTCGTGAAGAACGCACTTTGCTAGCCTTGGTATTCATGGGTCTAGCGGTGACGTTTTTCACGATGATCGACACATCAGCCAAATGGTTGGTCCTTGCAGGGTTGCCTGCGCTTCAGGTCGTTTTCATCCGCTATGCCATTCATTTCATTTTGGCGTTGATAGTTTTCGTCCCCAGCGAAGGGGTAGGGGGCTTTAAGTCACGTAGCCCGCGCCTTCAGTTTTTGCGGTCTTTATGCTTGTTCAGCAGCACCATTCTGAATTTCACCGCGCTCAAGTACCTTCCAATCACGGTGACGACGACGATCATGTTCGCGGGCCCCATAGTGGTAACGCTATTGGCGATTCCAATGCTGGGCGAACGGGTTGGCCGACACCGCATCGTTGCAGTTTGCGTCGGATTTTTGGGAGTATTGGTGGTGATGCAGCCGTGGGGTGCAGAATTTCACCCCGCCATGTTGTTGAATTTAGGCGCACTTACCGCCGCTTCGTTGTACTTTTTGCTGACCCGAATGCTGGCGGGCGTGGAAAGCAATGCCACCAGCCAACTTTGGTCGGCAGGGTTGGCGACCCTGTGCCTTGCCCCTTTTGCGCTGGTGCATTGGGTTTGGCCGCAAAGCTCTGCTGATTGGGTCTTTTTCCTGCTGATCGGCGTGTTTGGCGGTACGGGCCATATCCTTGCTACATCAGCGCATCGGATGGCAGATGCGTCGTTGCTTGCCCCGGTGGTCTATATCCAGATCGCTCTGGCCGCGCTTGCTGGCATAATCTTTTTTGACACTTACCCGACTATCTGGACATTGGGTGGCGGCATGATCATTATCGGCGCCGGCTTTTACATTTGGCATCGCGAACGAAGATTGCAGCGCGCCCGCGGCTCTTAACTTGCTCCGGGGCGGTCGTCTTCAAGATAATAGCGGATATTGTCTTCAAAGCTGCGGTCTGCTTTCAAGCCCAAGCGCTTGGCTTTTTCGGCGTGAATGTCCCATCGCCAGCCGGTAACAATGCGCTCGATTTCCGGTTGTGGGTCCCATCGGATCAACTTGGCAGGTCCAGGCCCGGCAACGGTTGTCATCGCTGTGATTAGCTGGTTGATCGACCATACCTTGCCCGGCATTTGCATGACCCGGTTCATTCCTATGTCAGACCCGTTCAGCTCCGCACCTTTGATCAGGTTTTCGACGCAGAGCCGCGGGCTGAGGTAATAATGCAAAAAATCACCTGCGACGGGGCAGATGGCTTCTTGTCCGTTCAACGGTTCGCGTAGAATCGACGACATAAAGCTGCTAGCCGCGCGGTTCGGGCGGCCCGGCCTTACCGAAATCGTTGGCAGTCTGAAGGCTCGTCCATCAATATAACCCTTGCGGGTGTAATCATTGATGAGAAGCTCCCCCACCGCTTTTTGCATCCCATAAGATGTCTGCGGGTTAGGATAGGTATGATCGCCCAGAGGGTCTTTTGCCTCACCGCCGTAAACAGCGATTGATGATGTTAGCAAAACCATGGGTGTTGTACCCAAGGCGCGGCATCGTTCCAGCACGTTGTAAGTGCCGAATAGATTGATCTTCATGCCCGCGTCGAAATCCTCTTCGGCGTGGGCGCTGACAATGGCCGCAAGTAAAAAGATAAGGTCTGTATCCGCTGTGATGGTTTTAGCGACAGACGCAGGGTCTGCAATATCGCAGGTCTGTGTCTGAACCTCAAACGGAGCATCAATACCACCCGGCATTACTACGTCAGCGAGTGTTAGTTTGGTAATAGGTTTACCGTCAACTTGACCTGTTCGCGCCAACGCTAATGCCAGTTTCTGCCCAATGACGCCGCCGCCACCTATGATCAAAATATTCATACCGGCTATCCCTTTACGATGCGGCGCTTGCATGACCGCTAATTTGGTATACCATTTCAACAATGCGGTTTGATGCGTCGTTGTCAATGGCGCTTTGGGAAAAGGAATGCGCGATGACACGCGACACAACGATAGGCTTCATCGGCGTCGGCTACATGGGCCACGGCATGGCTAAGAACCTGTTAGAAGCGGGGTATCCGATGTGGATAAGGGGCAACCGAAATCGCACCCCCGTCGACAGCCTGATCAGCAGAGGGGCATCGGAGGCGGATAGCCCACGGGACATGGCGCAGAAATGTGATGTTATTCATATTTGCCTGTCTAACTCACCTCAGGTGGAAGACGTCATAAGGGGTAGTGACGGTATACTTGCGGGGGCCCGCAAAGGGTTGATCGTCATCGACACCACCACTGCCGACCCGAAATCAACCGCCGCATTGGCGCAAGAACTTGCGGCAAAAGGTGCCACGCTGGTGGATGCGCCGCTGGGACGCACGCCGAAAGAGGCTGAAGCCGGTACGTTGGATGCGATGGTCGGCTGTGACGAAGACACCTTTGCAGTTATCAAGCCGGTGATCGAATGCTGGGCAGGTAACATTACTCACGTGGGGCCCACAGGAAGCGGCCACAAGATGAAGCTTCTGATGAACTTCATTTCAATGAGCTACGCGGCGCTTTATTCCGAAGCAACAGTGCTCGGGGCTGCTGTGGGGATATCTCCGGCGAAAACCCGAGAAGTCATTGGTGGCAGCCGTCTGTCCAACGGCTTTTTCGACACGTTCATGAACTATGCTGTCGATCGCGACCGCGATGCACATAAGTTTACCATTGCAAATGCGTCAAAGGATCTTCGATACGTAAACGCTATGGCGACCGAAGCGGGGGTGGTCAACATCATGGCCGGCGCGGCAAAGCACTATTTTACACATGTCGAAGCCATTGGCAAAGGCGGGGATTATGTGCCGATGATTGTTGATCATGTGGCGCGCTTGAACGGGATGGACATGGCAAAGGAAACCGCAAGCGACAACGACTGACTTCGAGGCCAAATAATCACTGCAATCAATAGGTCGCCCGACCACCGGACAGATCGAACACCGCACCTGTGGTAAAGCTGTTTTCCGGTGACACTGCCCATACGATCATTTCGGCGGCCTCCCGCACCTCCAGAAATCTGCCGCGCGGGATTTTCGATAGCATGTAGTCGATATGCTCTTGTTTCATCTGGTCAAAGATTCGGGTTCGGGCCGCCGCAGGTGTGACGCAATTCACTGCTATGTTTATATCTGCCAATTCTTTACCAAGCGATTTGGTCAAGCCAATGACCGCTGCCTTTGATGCAGAATAAGCCGACGCATTGGGGTTGCCCTCCTTGCCTGCGATCGAGGCAATATTAAGGATGCGTCCATAACCCTGAGCCTTCATTCCCGGCACGCAGATCTTATTGACGTAAAAAGTGCCATTGAGGTTGATATCAATGACCCGGTGCCATGCTTCCAGTTCATAGGATTCAACCGGCGCATTTGGCCCGGCGATGCCGGCACTGTTCACAAGGATGGTCGGGGTACCCATGCGTTCGCAGGTGTCTGCATAGGCTGCTCCGACCGATGTGTAATCTGTAATATCGCATTTGAACCCGACGCCTTTACACTGATCGTCCAACCCGGCCATCGCTGTCTCAAGGTCAGCGTCTATATCCCAACCTGCAACCCGTACGCCGCGCTGCGCCAGTAAAGTCGCGACGGCTAGCCCGATCCCTTGGGCGGCCCCGGTCACCACAGCGATCTGGTTTTTCATTTCCATGGGTCATCCCCTTCCTATAAAGGGCATGTTTGTTGCCATCACCGTCATGAATTGCACGTTTGCATCAAGCGGAAGACTGGCCATATGCAGCACCGACCGCGCTACATGTTTCACATCCATAACGGGTTCCATCGCCATCGATCCATCCGCTTGCGGTACGCCTTGGGTCATTTTGGCCGCCATCTCTGTCAGCGCGTTTCCGATATCAATCTGCCCGCAAGCAATGCCATATGGCCGACCGTCCAATGATAATGACCGGGTCAGCCCGGTAATTGCATGTTTGGATACAGTGTAAGGGGCCGACCCCCAACGGGGCACAGCGGCCGAAACCGACCCATTATTTATGATGCGTCCACCCTGCGGTTCCTGACGGCGCATGAGACCAAACGCTGCACGTGCGGCAATGAACGCCCCCATCACGTTGACCTCAAGCAATTGGCGAATATCTTTCACCTCAAGCTCATCAATTACAGCGCCGCCAAGGCTGGTACCCGCATTATTGAAAAGCATATCCAATTGCCCCCAATGTTTGGTAGCCTTGTCAAAGGCCTGGTCGACGGCCCGTTCGTCTGTAACGTCGCATGGCAGGACCAAGGCATCGTCATGATCGTCTGCCGTTTGGTGCAACGCATCCTCGCGACGCCCCACTAGCCCAACCTGCCACCCGTTCGTCAGAAACATCCGCGCCGTGGCGCGACCAACGCCGCTGCCAGCCCCCGTGATAAGAATAGTTGGCATGTCGGGTGTCTCCTTGATGATATCACATGCCGCAGGCTGTCAATTTGGTATACCAAATGCAAATTAAATTTGAGATACTACAACTGATCCGCGAAACTTATGTCAAAAAGTGTGAAATTTTCAGGTGACAACTAAAAATTTGATCTAGTTTAAATCGTAATACCTTTGCTCACACCTAATACGGGAAATGAAAAAGACCAAAGTTAAGTTACAAGGTTCCAGTGGGGGAGATCCTTTCTTATGTTGCCGATATCAACGAGGCTGGAACAACCAAAAGGATTCGTCGCGTAAATGACTATTGTAATAGCTGTATTGTTGATCGTCGGGCTGTCATTTCTTTTCACAGTCGGACTGCGCTCGGGTGTTGCGGTCGACGATGGGCGGCAGGCATCAAATCCTCAGCAGCGCCCGGTATTGGGCGGCAGCGACCCTGAAACCCACGCCCTGCAACGATTTCACATACGTTATTACACCATGACTTTGTTGTTCGTCGCCTTCGAGATGGAAATGATGTTCATGTATCCTTGGGCCGTCGTTTTCGTAGAAGAGGGCCCGAAAGCATTAGCCGAGATGGGCATGTTCCTCGCAATTCTATCTGTCGGTATTCTTTACGGCTGGAAAGAGGGGATATTCGAATGGGAATGAACTGGATCGCCAAGCTGGCGGCAAAAGCCCCTGTTCCGATTTTCATTGCACGCGGCAATGATGCGCCTGACGAAACAGACAAGTTACATCTGAATCCGAATTTAAGCATCGTCGATACCCCCCGTGCCGCGTCAATCCTGTTGGTCGCCGGCACCATTCCGCACGCTCTTACGGCGCATCTGCACCGGCTCCATGATCAGCTTCCCCACCCTCGGGCGACTATCTTTTGGCATTCTAGCCCGACTGACCAATTATCTAGCGCGCTTGGTGTCACGCATGGCGATGATCTGGGTTCGTTCTTGCTGCAAACCCGCGCGGCCTTGCTAACCGGGGAACGGGCGTCCGAAGCTGACGTTCTTCCGGACGAGCCAGCGAATGTTTGGCGTGGGGTCGGGCCACACGGACAGGGCGGCAAAGGGATGATGGGCGGCACCCCCTACGGGCGGCCGATGGCGATGACCGATGACGATATGCGCGACGGTTTGAAGCTGGATGCTTACACAGCTGATTTCGGCCCGTTCCTCACTATGTTGCCTTCGGGTATGATACTGAAAATCACCCTGCAAGGTGACTTATTTCAAAAGGTGGCTGTTGTGTCCCCCCCATATGAGGATGCACGGCAGGGCAGAGAAATCCGCACATTGTTAAAGCTGTTGGGGCTGCCGGCGCTGGCCAACCGGCTGTTGATTGAAAACGCACACTGCGAAGCGGGCTTTAAACGGTTGGTCACCCTCTCAGGGGTCCGGAGGGCAATTCCACCGGATCTGGGTCGAACCCACGATGGGTCAGATGTGCGTTCGCGCTTTGAACATATGTTGAATGACCCATCCAACCCGCAAAACCTGCACCTTATGGGGCTTGGCCTTGGCGATCTTCTTGAGGGACGCGAGTGGCAAGAAGCAATGCTAATACTGAACAGCTTCGATAATACATCTTTGCGCAAAATATGCGCGAATACCCCAACCGACGCTACCGATGATATGGGTGACAGCTCTGAGCAAGCTTCAGGTGGCCATGAAGGCATGGATCACTCCTCCCATGGGGGGCATTGATGATGATATTTGTGCTGGCTTTCGGTATGCTGATCCTGTTTTTGACTTTTGGCATCTGGTTCGCTGCGGTTCTTGACGGGGTCTTTTCGCGTCGATTGTCGGGGCAGAGCGCTGTTGGGCTGCTTGCCCCGTTTCATGCCGCTGCGGTTTATCTGACACAGCAACGCCTGAGAACCGAGGCCCCGGATCAGCTAAATTGGTTTCTGTCCATTGCCGGGTATCTAAGCGTAGCTGCAATAGGTCTCGCTGTGGTGCCATTTGGGCCTGATCTGGCGGTGATCGGCCTTGATACAAGTGTGGTGTTTTGGGGTGCTTGCGAGTCGCTTATTGTGGTCCTCATTTTCTTGCACGGCTGGTCACCCAATGCGCCACTTTCATTGATCGGAGCCTATCGCTACGTAGCGATAGGGCTACCGATTATGCTGCCCAGTATGTTCGTTTTGATCGCGGCGGCGATCCCTGCACAGTCGCTGGACCTGCGCGAAATCGTAGCGTCACAAGAAACCATGTGGAATGTAATTCGTCAGCCTCTTGGCTTGCCGTTATTTTTGCTTTTAGGGCTGTCGTTGACGTTGCGCGGCCCGTTTGACTATGCCGACAGCGAAGATCTTGCCGGGGGAACTTCTGCCGAGGATTCAGGCGCTAATCGCGCCGGGTGGCAGGTGGCACGGCTGGCGATGCTCGTTGGGTTTTCCGCAGTTGCGTCCACTGCTTTTCTGGGTGGATATCTCGGGCCGGTTTTGCCCGGTTTCGTCTGGCTGGTACTCAAAACTCTTGTCGTGATGGCAACAGTCATCTGGCTTTCGCATCTACTGGCACGCATGCCCGTCGCGCGAATGTTAGGTCTGATCTGGAAGATCCTGCTTCCTATTTCATTTCTGGATCTGCTGTGGGCAGGATTGGTGGCACTGGCATGACAGACTTGATTTTCTACGCTCTATCCGCATTGGCCATCTGGAGCGGCTGGCGTGTATTCCGTGTTGATTCAATGATCCGGGCAACTTTTGCGCTGATGGTTTCCTTCATCAGCGTCGGGGGCATCGCTGTTTTAATGTCCGCCGATTATATCGGCGTCGCCACGGTCTTTATGATGGCGGTCGAGATGATGGTCATGGGCCTATTCATGGTGATGTTCATGATGAACCCCGCTGGCCTTAATCCTATGCAGATGGTCCACCAATACAAGTTTTCAATCGGGGCCGGCATCATGGGTTTCGTAGGCCTTACAACCGCGGTTCTGCTTACGAATTTCCCCGACAATCCTCTGCCAGAAAACCGTGATACCTTACGTGATCTCGGCATTGAATTGCTAGGGGGGTCCATGCTGATCTTTGAAACCGCAGGGGTAACTCTGCTGGCCACGATGGTCGGTGCTGTAGCGCTGTCCAGCCGCCGGGGAAGGTTTGGCGATTCCGATGTGGGCGCGGCACCACCGGGTTTGCATCCCGGCGGAGAGCCTGCTGGCCGTAAAGTTGAAAAGGGCGGTGGTCATGGCGGCCACGGGGGTCACGGCGGCCATCAGATGATGGCTGAGAAAACAAAACCAAACAGCAACGATGATCCGCATGAGGGTCACGGAAACATGCCCGAGATGGAGGCCTGAAATGACCCTGACCGCCATATTAATTGTTGCCGCTGCTCTGTTCGGCATAGGTTTGTTCGGGGCGTTGTCTCAGAAATCGTTTGTCATGTTGATGATGGGCCTAGAGATGATGTTGAACGGCACACTTCTTGCCGCAGTTGGTTTCTGGGCTTTCACTCTTGAAGGGGCACCCAAGGGGCAATTACTGGCCGTTTTGGTGATGGCGGTGATGGCGGTAGAGTTGGCGATCGGGTTCGCACTGGTTGTCGCAGTGTATCGAAAGCGACAGGCAGATGTCATCGAAGGTATCGGGACCATGAAACAATGATGCTGTGGCTTCTTCCTCTTGTTCCTATCCTCGCCGGGGCAATCATTGCCACCTTGGGCGACCGGTCCCGTCTCTCGCTTGGCATCATGACGGTGGCGACGTTGGGCACAACCCTATTGCTGGCATTGCTCGGCGTGTCACAAGATTGGACCGCGACATTGGTGTGGACCGATGTCATCAGGTTGTCGGCGGCATTCGTCCCAGTCTCTGCGGCAGTGGCTATAATGGTGCCGACCGTTGCTCTTGCGGTGGTCTTTCACGCCACTCAAAATGAAAGCAAGTCCGGACTGGCTCGCCTAATTGGTCTGATGATACTTTTTACCGGTGGAATGGAACTGGTTGTCGTTGCAAATGATCTTCTTACCCTGCTGATAGGGTGGGAGTTGATTGGAGCATGTTCCTGGGCTCTGATCTCGCATAAATGGCGTAAACTCGATAATCCGCAGTCAGGCCTATATGCCTTTGTTGTAACCAGAACCGGTGATTTGGGGCTTTTCGCAGCACTCATGGCGCTTTTCACGGCGACCGGGTCGTTTGATTATGCCGGAATTCAAAGCCTTGGGGGGCCGCTGCAATGGATTGTTGGATTCGGGATCCTGTTCTCGGCGGCGTCTAAAGCGGGGCAGGTACCCTTCTCACCTTGGCTGTTTCGCGCCATGGCGGGCCCCACCTCAGTTTCAGCACTGCTCCACGCTGCGACACTGGTGGCAGCGGGTGCCTATCTTGTCGCGCGACTGCATCCTCAGCTAGCCGAAGTGCCCGGATTTGAGGCAACAGCAATCGCCATCGGGCTGACCACAGCGTTGGCTGGTGGTATCACTGGCATCTTGCAAAATCACGCCAAGCGTTTGCTTGCCGCGTCTACCTCGGCTCAACTTGGCTTTATGTTTGTGGCCATCGGTGCCGGGTACCCAAGTATCGCCGTGTTACACATGATCGTTCACGCGACCTTTAAGGCACCGTTATTCCTTTCTGCGGGCATAGCGGGCGATGCCGCGGGTACCTACCGACTAGATCGGTTGCGCTTAGGGCGAGAGCTGCCTGTCGTGGCGGCACTGACAATCATCGCCATAGCCGGATTGGCCGGTTTGGTCGGTAGCGGAGGCGGATGGAGCAAGGAAGAAATCATAAAGGCCAGTGAACACACCGGGTTTTGGTTGGCTCTGACTGTGATGGCCGGTGGTGCATTAAGCGCGATTTATGCAACCCGGTTTCAGCTTTTGGCCTATGGTCGTCGCGATAAGGATGCTGACAGTCGTGCAACATCGGCGCCGGGTTGGGTCGCCTTAATTGGTATTGCAGCATTGACCATGATGACGCTGACATTAAGCCTACTTTGGTTTTCGCCTGTGGCCGAAACCGCAGCAGCAGCTTTGGATACAACTCTTCCCAAAGGAAGCACGCTGGTGTTCGGCCTGTCACTGCTGTTTGTCTTCACGGGAATAGCCATCGGTGTTTATCTGGTGCGGTATCACCCGGCGCTTGGCGCAACGGGGCCGGCTGCCATTGCATCTGATTGGTTGGGTTTACCTAAGTTGATCGACATCGTGTTGGTCCGACCCGCTGACGCTATCGCCGTGGCTGCGGCACGGATGGATGATCGTGTAGTGGATCGGGGCATTCGTGGCACCGCCGCTTGCGGAGACTGGCTCGCCCGAACTGCGGCAAAGGCGGATGATCGCGTAGTGGATCGTGGCGTTCGTGGCACTGCCGTTTTCGGGGACTGGCTCGCTCGGGTCGGCAACCGGTTCGGTGAAGCTATTACCGATGGCATTCCCGAAGCATCCGCACGCCTGACAGACATGATTGGCCAAGATCTCCGACGGTTACAGACCGGGCTATCGCATCATTATTACGCTTATATTATTGGCGGAGTTTTCGCCATTTTCGCCATTCTCGTTGTAGGAGCCTGACATGCTGACACTCGCGATACTGATCCCCTTTATCGGTGCCATGACACTGGCATTCATGCCGAAGATTGAACGGGAAACCGCACGAATTATTGCCGTGGGAACTTCATCCTTGTCATTTCTGCTTTTGCTGGTCGTGTGGGCGCAATTTGACACCGGTGCGGGCGCACCTGCATTTCAGGCGCTCACGGAAATTGAATGGATCCCGTCGCTTGGCGTTGCGTGGCGCGTTGGTGTAGATGGCATGTCTTTGGCCCTGTCGCTAATGAGCGGCGTGCTTTTCATAGCATGTACAGCCTGGCCCATGGAGAACCCCGAAAGGCCTCGCGCCTACTATGCTTGGTTCCTGTTTCTTGAAGCCGTGTCGCTTGGTCTGTTCTTGGTGCTCGATCTTTTGATCTTTTATGTTTTCTTCGATCTCAGCCTTGTGGGGATGTTCTTTTTGATCGGGCGTTGGGGACATGAAGGTTCACAACGTGCTGCGTTCAAATTCTTCATCTATACCTTGGCAGGGTCTCTTGCGATCTTATTGGCGATCATCGGGCTGGTGCTCTCAGTAGATCCCATAACCTTTGACATGCGCGCGCTGATAGAAGCGCAACCGCTTGCCGGTATGGATTTGCGAGGCGGGCTGATCCTGTTGGGGTTCGTAGTCGGCTTTGCAATAAAAGCTCCGCTCTTTCCGGTGCATACGTGGTTGCCTCCGGCGCATGTCATGGCCCCTGGCCCTGCGTCGGCGATCCTGGCTGGGGTATTGCTGAAAATGGGCACCTATGGCCTTGTGCGGATTCCGTTCCAGATGATGCGCGAAACCTTTGCCGACTATGCGCTGCCATTGGCGATCATCGCACTGGCATCTATTATCTGGGGCGCGGTCGTTGCTCTGGGGCAGACCGATATGAAGCGCCGTATCGCCTATACCTCAATCAACCACATGGGCTATACCGTGATGGGCATCGCGGCAGCCGGTGCATTGTTAAACGGGTCCGAAGGGGCCCGCGAGATGGCATTAACCGGCGCGGTGGTCGAAATGGTCGCGCACGGTCTAATTACCGGAGCATTGTTTTTAATTGCCGGCGGGTTTTGGACGCGCAGCAAAACCTATGAACTGGACGCATTCGGTGGTTTGGCGAATGTCGCGCCTCGGATGACCGTCGCCGCGGTAATCGCTGCCTTCGCCAGCCTTGGCTTGCCTGGCTTGGCCGGATTTGTCGCCGAGGTACAAATTTTCGTAGGAACTTTCGCCGTCTTCCCCTGGATCGCAGCCATTGGTCTTTTGGGTATCCTCATCACCGCAGCGCTATTCTTGAGGCTCTTGCAACAGGTGTTCTTTGGTGACCTGCCAAAAGCCCGCGAAGGATTTCCCGATGTGGGCCTGCGCGAGGGCACCGTGCTAGCCGCGTTGCTTTCGCTGGTTATTTTGATTGGCGTGTATCCTCGCTGGTTACTCGATCTAATCGGAAGCGCCTCATCCGCTATGATAGGGGGCTAGTCATATGCCAATCGGCGACTTAGCACCCGAGATTGCGATCATAGTGGCGGCTGTTTTCGCGTTGCTTTTTGCTGCACTGGCCCCGCGTAGGCTACAAGCCGGATCGGCCATTATCGCATTAGCGGGTATAGCAGTAGCGTTAGCGCTCTTGCTGCTTCAGCTCGGCGAGACCCGCTTTACTTTCAGCGGTACATGGGCGCTGGATGGGGCAAGCCTATGGGCGCGGGTGATGATTTTACTTGCGACGGGTTTTTGTATCATGTTGTCTCCTGATTGGTTCCGGACCGATCCCAGACATGGTGAATATTACGCGATTCTCATGTTGGCGGCACTTGGTGCCATGACAATGGCAGGGGCGGGTGATCTGCTACAGCTTGTCATTGCCGTGTTACTATCATCAGTGACGGGATACACTCTTGCAGCATGGCACCGGGATTGGGCGCTCTCGGTTGAGGCAGGGATGAAATATTTCCTGATGGGCGCTTTGGCGAACGCTTTGCTGATTACCGGCATAGTACTGATACTCGGCCTGCTGGGAACCAGTGGGTATCAGGATATCGCCATTGCACTAAAGTTGGGCAAGGGTCTGTCGCCGTTGTTGTTTGTCGGCTTCGCCATGACAATTACCGGTGTTGCTTTCAAACTGGGGGCCGTGCCCGCACATGCTTGGTTGCCGGATGTCGCAGAGGGCGCACCAGTGCCATCGGCGGCGTTTCTAACTGTCGTACCTAAAATCGGCGCTGCCATTGCCTTGGCGCGTGTGGTTCAGTTGGTACCGCCCGAATTCATGAACCTGCGGGAGTTGATAGCAGTGCTTGCCGTCACGACGATGACGCTGGGAAACCTAGCTGCCCTCAGGCAAGACGATCTTAGACGCTTGATTGGGTGGTCTTCGGTTGCACAGGCCGGGTACTTGTTGATGGCCATAACGGTGCTTGGCCTTAGTCCCAATGCCCTGACTGCATTGCTCGCTTTCGTCGCCAGCTATGCCATCGGTAATCTTGCAGCATTCTCAGTTGTCGCACATTTGCGTGGTCGAACCGCTTTGGGCGACTACGATGGCCTAGCGGTGCGCCAACCGGTGGCTGCAGCAGCCCTGGTCATTGCTTTTCTTTCCTTGGTCGGCATTCCACCCACGGTTGGGTTCTTTGGTAAGCTAACGCTATTTATCACAACAATCGAAGGCGGGTTCCTTTGGCTCGCTGTAGTGGCCGCCGCGAATACCGTGGTTTCGCTTTATTTCTATGCGCATGTTATGGGCCGCGTGTATTTCGGCACGCCCACTGGCGACGTTGCGGTGTTGGGACGATTGAGCGGTCTCGCAGTGTGGGTTGCCGCTATTGCATTGCTTCTCAGCGTGATCCCGGTAGAAACAGCGCTGTCTGTCTTTGACATGAGCCGGTTATTACCCCTCTAAACTGTTTTCAAACATAACCTCTACTTGAAACCGTAAACCGGGTGCCGCAGTCACGTGTGGCAAAGCGCCGTCTGGCCCGGTGGCCAATACGATGTTGAAAGTTACCCTTTTTGGGGTGGCTCCACGATTCGTCTATGCCCGCAGGCGGGTGATCGACGCGAAAGTGCCGCATGGCTTCCCGATTTTCCTATAACCGAATTATTTACTGCCATTCCAACCTGGTAGGCAGACATATCCAAACGGATAGAGCCATCCCCAAGAGAGCAATCGTTTAACCCTAAGCGCGAATGCATCAGGCATGCTTTCTCGAAATGATGACGGAAGAACGGCCCCCGACTGAGGCCAGTTCACCGAAATCGCCGGAACTAGAGCCGGTCAACATGGGAAAAAATGAATGAATATTGGTACCCAAAAAATCGCCTGTGCGGTATTCGCCGGGTTCGTAATGTCAATGGCCAGCATGTCGGCGGCCGAAGCTCTCTCCAGCAATTTCTCTTTCATGATAGTTGAAACCGATGACGACGGGGCGGAGAAACTGGTGAAGCGGGAAACCGTCAAGCCCGGCGAAACTATTCACTATCAACTGCTGCATGAAAACATGACTGAGCAGGCGCTCTCGGGGCTCGTTATAGCGGCACCTGTGCCACAAGGGGTTTCGCTAACGTTTGGCGGACAAGACACATCCGTCAGTGCCGTATTCGAAGTTCAGGCTGAAATGGACCCTGAGATTGACGGGCTTGAATGGTCTACCTTACCCGCATTGCGCAAGGTCGCTGATGCCGACGGCAACCTGCATGAAGAGCCGTTGCCAGAAGAAGAAGTAGCCGCTGTACGCTGGACCCTTTCTCAGCCGCTCGAGCCCGGTGAAATCGCCAAAAACAGTTATCGCGTCCGCCTCAACTGATCTCGCGCTTCAGCCCAAAATTTCTCCCCAGTAACTATCCAGAGGAACTAAACCTGTGACATATCAACCTATTTTCATGCGAACTGCCAGTGCGTTGGCTGTCAGCGCCGCAATCGGTGCCGTGGCGGTATCAGCGGCACCCCAAGCCGGTTCGGTGATCGGAAACCAAGCAATTGCGACCTATACCAATGACGCGGGCGACACGATCACTGTGACCTCTAACACAGTCGAGACGATCGTTCAGCAAGTCGCTGGCGTGACCCTAACCTCGGATAACACCGAAACCATTGCCCCCGGCGGCAAGGCGTTTCTCCCCCACATTATTACCAACGAAGGTAACGGACCAGACAGCTTCACGTTGACGGCAGTAGAGAATAATGTCGGCACTTTGGACACCTCTCAGCTTGTTTTTTACCCTGACACTAACATGGATGGTGTCGCGGACAGCGCAACTCCGTTGACCAATACACCGACATTGGCAGCGGGTGAACAGTTCGGGGTCGTTATCGAAGCCACTGTGCCCTCAAATGCGACGGGATCCGATACCATTGCGATCACGGCAATTTCGGCATTGGATGGTGGTATTACAAGCGCCAATACTGACACTTTGACAATATCCAACGACGCGATCGTCGAATTGGTGAAATCAATGGTCGCTGACGCGGCGTCGGGTGGGAACCCAAGCATCGTTGATGCCGGTGACACCGTCACCATCAAGTTAACCTATTCAAGCACCGGTCTAACTGCCGCGAATAGCTATGTCGTCCAAGACGTTCTTGACGGTCGCCTCACATATGTACCCAACTCTGCGACTTGGTCGGATGCAACAGGGGCGCTTGACGAAAGTAACGGATCTACCGTCGTTGATAAAACGAACGGGTCTGGA
Organism: Roseobacter sp.; assembly: GCA_011050655.1. Classification (GTDB taxonomy): domain Bacteria; phylum Pseudomonadota; class Alphaproteobacteria; order Rhodobacterales; family Rhodobacteraceae; genus Sulfitobacter. The sequence continues at coordinate 131 of DRFG01000265.1, read as the reverse complement.
GAAACAATCGCCTACGCCTATGACAATAGTCAAACGATCAACTTTAACCTGTCGTCGGTCGGATCGGGTCGTTCAGGTAGCGTGACCTTCCAAGCCGTGATCGCAGACACGGCGAACGCTGGGACCATCAC
>DRFG01000264.1 GCA_011050655.1 Roseobacter sp. | reverse complement strand
TGCAGGCCAACGGTTGGAACGACGCATATGTGCGGGCGGTGGCATGGCGTGGTGCTGGCCCTGACATGGGCGTTTCAGCCGCACGCAATCCTGTGCGTCTGGCCATCGCGGGCTGGGAATGGGGCAACTACTATGGCGACGCCAAGATGAAAGGTGCCAAGCTCGACATCTCGAAGTGGAAACGCCCGTCGCCCGAAACGATCCCCGTGCACGCCAAGGCTGCTGGTCTTTACATGATTTGCACCACCTCTAAACACGCAGCCGAAGCCAAGGGCTGTTCTGATGCGCTGTTCATGGACTATCGAGGCTACGTCGCCGAAGCGACCGGAGCGAACATCTTTTTCGTCAAGGATGGTGAAGTCCACACGCCGCTGGCCGATTGCTTTTTGAATGGTCTGACCCGCCAGACCGTTATCGGGATGCTCAAGGAAAAAGGCCTCACGGTACATGAACGCCGCATTATGCCAGAGGAGCTTGAAGGGTTCGAACAGTGCTGGCTGACCGGCACCGCAGCCGAGGTCACGCCGGTGGGCCAGATCGGTGACTATACATTTGAGGTCGGCACCCTCACCCGCGATATATCGGACGCCTACGAAAAGCTGGTTCGGGCCTGAAAATCTTGCCATTATTGTTTAAGCGGCGCGAGGGTATTTCCCCGCGCCGCCTTCATTTCAAGCGAGCGCTTAGTATAGCGCCACCGGGTTGATCATCGCCTGCACTGTGCCTTTGATCAACGGTTGGCCCAGAACGAACATGAATTCCTTCACTCCGTCGCGCACCAATGGGCCGGTATTCATCGTTTCCAGAATATAGATGCCATTGTCTTTTAGCAGCGTCACGTGGCCGTAAAAGACTTTATCGCCATCCTTTGCTGGGATCGCCTCAAGACCCCAAGTGTCGGCCCCCACGGCCATCGGGTTCATTGTCGCGACAAATACAGCTCCTTCATTATTCAAACCGGGTTCGGTAGATCCCCATGCGGATGGATCGCTTTCCAGCTTTCCATCGGTCCAACCAGTATGGAACAGAACGATATCACCCTCGTTCACCGTAATACCCTGTGCATCCATGGCGGCTGTGATCTCGGCCTCGCCAAAGTGTTCGCCTGCGGCAAGTACATCCTTGCCCATCTGCTTGGCCATATCGATAATTACTGCCCGTGCGACCAATGGCGGAACTGCGTGCGTGCCCAGCTTGGTCAAGCCACCTATGGCTGAAATTTCTTTTTCATCCAGACAGTTATAATACATCCCGTTTTCGCCCAGATGGCCCAAACCATCCAACTGCGATCCGATGCCTATCCAAGTCTGGATGATGTCGTCGTTGTAGTTTCCCTCGTACCCGAAGGCTGACAGTTTCTGCCCGCCCTGCTGGTTCGGTTGTACGATTTGCAGGTTCAATGATCGCGGAGGAAACGCTGGCGTGTCCGGCCCGATCACGATGCCCAAAGGCATGGATTTGCCTTGTTTGATAAGCTTGGCCGCTTCCAACGTCCGTTCGTTACTGACCAAGTTAGCCGATCCGATCTGATCGTCAGCACCCCATTTTGATGGAGCACAATCCTGTGCCGCCGCCGTTGACGCTGCGAAACCGGCTATAATAGCCGCCCCTATAAATTTTATTAAAGTCATGTTTCCCTCCCAGAAAATTGGCGCAGGACACATCTTACAAGAAGTTTCCACGCCGCTAGAAGATCACGCTAACACGATTCTCAGTCCTGGCATTCACTTTTGCACAAGCCGCTCAAGTTTCAGCTAAGGGTGCCCTGAGGCGGGCTGCTTGCCTTGGATTTCGCCCTATCCAGACCCAAGTAACGCTCGCGCCAGATGATCAACACCCCCCCTGTCATGACCAACCCGGCCCCGATTACAATAGCAGAAGTTGGGATCTCACCGAAGAAGGCCCAGCCGATGATGATCGCAAACACCATCGACGCGTAATCGAACGGGGCCAACATCGAAACGGGGCCGAACCGAAACGATGACGTTATCATGATCTGCGCCACGCCGCCCACCAAACCCGACAAAATCAAGATTGCGACGATTTCCGTACTAGGCGATATCCAGGTCAGCGCGGGCCAGTTGACCAACATACCGGCTGGCAATGTCAGGAAAGACAGGCAGGTTGCGGTCAACGAAAAGAAAAACACGATTGCGGCGGTACTATCGGTCTGAACCAGACGACGAACGTGAATCTGCACCAATCCCCGCATAATCGACGCCCCCAACACCATAATCGCCCCCAGGGTCGCCATCTTTGACACGGTATCGCCATCAACAGTAAAGCGCGGAAACAGCACGATCAGCACCCCGACCAACCCGACGGCAACCGCCGATAGCCTGAACAGGCGCACCTGTTCGCCCAGAAAGATTGCCGCGAACACAACGGTGAACAACGGCGTGGCATAGCCGATCGCCGTCACCTCTGGCAGAGGCAGCAGGCTAAGGCCAGCAAAGGTAAGCCCCATCGCGATCGTCCCGAAGATGCCGCGCCAGACATGACCCATCAGGTTACTTGGTTTAAGCCCGTGGCGCAGATCGCCGCGCTGCCAAAGCCACAAGATGATCATAGGAAAGGCAAAGAACGACCGAAAGAACACAGCTTGCCCGGCAGGTACCGTGGCTGTCGCGATCTTGATCAATGCCGCCATAATCGAAAAAAGCAATACCGCCCCCAGCTTAAGGGCGATGGCCCGACCGGGGCGGTTCTGTGTCATGACGCTTGGCATGACGCATGCTTGCGCTTCGGTTTATCAAAGTTCAAGGCTAGGGCAGAGAGGACAACGGGTTTTTTGAATTTACCCTGCTCGAAAATTCCGCTTTTTGCTGCGCTTACCCAATAGTGCCTCGGTTTTCACCGACTTGCCCACGATGCAGCAACATGTGGTCTAGCAAAACGCAGGCCACCATTGCTTCGCCGACCGGTACCGCGCGGATACCGACGCACGGATCGTGACGGCCCTTGGTGATAATTTCGGTGTCCTCGCCGGATTTGGTGATGGTCTTGCGGGTGGTAAGGATGCTCGACGTGGGCTTGACCGCAAAGCGCACAACGATGTCCTGCCCTGTGCTGATTCCGCCCAAAATTCCCCCCGAATGGTTCGACGAATAGACCGGGCCGTTCGGCCCCATGCTGATTTCATCCGCATTGAGTTCGCCGGTCAACATTGCCGCCGACATACCTTCCCCGATCTCGACCCCTTTGACGGCGTTGATGCTCATCATGGCGGCGGCCAGATCGGTGTCTAGCTTGCCATAAACCGGCGCACCCAGCCCGGCGGGCACGCCGCGGGCGGTCACCTCAATAATCGCACCGACCGAGGAGCCTGATTTGCGCAATCCGTCCAGATATTCCGCCCAATCGCCCGCAGCTTTCGCATCCGGCACCCAGAATGGGTTCTGTTCAATCTGGCCCCACTCAAAGGCATTGCGGTCGATTTTGTGTGGCCCCATCTGCACCATATACCCGGTAATCGTCACGTTCGGCGCAAGCGCCTTGATCGCCTCGCGGGCCAACCCGCCAGCCGCCACGCGCGACGCGGTTTCGCGGGCCGAAGACCGCCCGCCACCGCGATAGTCCCGGATGCCGTATTTCTGAAAATAGGTGATGTCCGCATGGCCGGGGCGGAACTTTTCTTTGATATCGCCGTAATCCTTCGACCGCTGATCGGTATTCTCGATCATCAGCTGGATCGGCGTACCAGTTGTCACGCCTTCGAAGACCCCTGACAGAATGCGCACCTCATCCGCCTCGCGCCGCTGGGTGGTGTATTTGTTCTGGCCGGGTTTGCGTTTGTCCATCCAGTGCTGGATCATCTCTTCGGTGATTGGCACGCCGGGGGGGCAGCCGTCGACAGTGGCACCCAACGCAGGCCCGTGGCTTTCGCCCCAAGTGGTGACACGGAAAAGATGGCCAAAGCTGTTGATCGACATGCAAATGCTCCTTTGGCGGTGATCATTAGCGATGCTGCACCCGCGCCTCAAGGGATTTCGCCTTGCGCGCAGCTATGGGGCGTTCTACCGATAAGATACCTCGGGGGGCCTTTTGGGCTGAGATGTGCATGCACGGACCCGTTGAACCTGAACCGGTTAACACCGGCGGAGGGAAGGTCTGGATGGTTCTCCAACACTTTCTGACGCCGCAAAATGGAGGATACCATGAAGTATCTTACACTTGCTGCCACCACCCTGTTTGCCACTTCGGCTTTGGCAGAGCCTGCACAGCTGGTGGTCTATACCTATGATAGCTTCGTTGCCGACTGGGGCCCAGGCTCGGTTATCGAAGCGGCCTTCGAGGCCGAATGCGACTGTGATCTGAAATTCGTCGGTATGGGTGACGGTGCGGCGCTTCTGGCCCGGCTCAAACTGGAAGGTGCACGATCTGACGCCGATGTGGTGCTCGGCTTGGATACCAGCTTGGTCGCTACGGCCAAAGATACCGGCCTGTTCGCACCCGCCAAGGTCACCGCGGATTACGATTTGCCCGTCACATGGGGCGACGATACTTTTGTGCCGTATGATTGGGGGTATTTCGCCTTTGTTCACGACAAAAAGATATCACCCCCCAAGAACTTCCGCGAACTGGCCGACAGCGATCTAAAGATCGTAATTCAGGATCCGCGCTCCTCCACCCCCGGTCTGGGCTTGCTGATGTGGGTTAAAGACGCTTACGGTGATGAAGCCCCAGCGATTTGGGAAAGACTGGCGGATAATATCGTGACCGTGACCAAAGGCTGGTCCGAGGCGTATGGCCTGTTTCTTGAAGGAGAGGCTGACATGGTGCTGAGCTATACCACGTCACCAGCCTATCATCTGATCGCTGAAAAGGACGCAACCAAAGCCGCTGCAATTTTCGACGAAGGCCATTACATGCAGATAGAAGTGGCAGGAAAACTTGCGGGGACCGATCAACCGGAGCTGGCTGATAAGTTCATGCAATTTATGGTATCGGACGCCGCGCAATCCGTTTTGCCAACAACCAACTGGATGTATCCTGCAATAACCCCCGAAGCGGGCCTGCCAGATGGGTTTAACCAATTGGTCGAACCCGAAAAGGCGCTGTTGATGCCTAATGACGCCGTGCCTGCCCTGCGCGAAGAGGCGCTCGCCGAATGGCTTTCAGCACTGTCTCAATAAGCAGTAAGCTAGGGATCGGCGCCGCCATTCTGGTGGTTGCGCTGATCTTGGCCGCGTTACTGGCAGTGTTGTGGCGAGCCGAATTCAATAGCGGCCTTGGCCCCGCCGATTGGTCTGCGATCCGCTTTACTGCTCTTCAGGCAACCATGTCAGCCGTGCTTTCCACCCTGCTGGCGATCCCAGTTGCCCGTGCCTTGGCCCGGCGGCGCTTTCGCGGTCGCGGCTTACTGGTAACGTTACTCGGCGCTCCATTCATCCTGCCTGTGATCGTGGCTGTCTTGGGGCTGCTTGCGGTGTTTGGCCGTGCAGGTTGGTTGAACGCTGGTCTTGCTCAAGTCGGTTTGGCACCGGTGTCGATCTATGGTCTGCACGGGGTCGTTCTGGCGCATGTATTCTTCAACTTACCGCTCGCTACCCGTCTTCTGCTGCAAGCGTGGCAGACCATTCCGGCCGAACGGTTCCGCCTTGCCGCGCAAATGAATCTGACCCCCCATGCGGTTTTTCGCAGTATCGAAGTACCGCTGCTGCGCCAGATTTTGCCCGGTACCGCGGCACTTATATTCGTGATTTGCCTGACCAGCTTTGCGGTTGCCTTGACCTTGGGGGGCGGGCCTAGCGCCACGACGGTCGAACTGGCGATCTATCAGGCCTTCAGGTTTGATTTCGACCTAAGCCGTGCGGCCCAACTGTCATTGGTGCAGCTAGGAATTGCGGGGGGCACGGCTGCATTGGCGCTTTGGATCATTCCGACCGTCAGCATCGGTGGCGGGTTTGACCGATCCTTGCATCGGTGGGATGCGCAAGGTGGCTTGCAACGTGTGCTGGATATACTAGCCATCGGCCTTACGACCGTATTTTTATCGCTTCCAATTGCAGCGGTGGTAATCCGCGGCGTGGCAGGGTTGGCCGAAACGCCGGCGGCGGTTTGGCATTCTGCCGGTGTTTCAATCATCGTGGCGCTGATCAGTATCGTGGTACTTTTGTCGATTGCCCTTCCGATGGCTGGTTGGATCGTCACGCGGCCAAGGGGCGGGTCTGAGGCGGTGGGGTTGCTTGGGCTTGCCGCGTCGCCGCTTACCATCGGCACGGGTTGGTTTATCTTGATCAACCCCGTTGCCGATCCCTTTGCGCTCGCCTTGCCGGTCACTGCACTGATAAATGCGTTCATGGCCTTACCGTTCGTGTTGCGTATCATCGTACCGCCGATGCGTGATACTGTGCAGATATATGGGCGGCTGACACAAACATTAGGGTTGGGCGGTTGGCCGTTGTGGCGATGGATGATCTTGCCACGACTGCGCCCGCAAATTGGATTTGCGGCAGGCTTGACGGGGGCGCTGTCAATGGGTGATCTGGGCGTCATAGCGTTGTTCGCCTCGCCCGATACCGTCACTTTACCCCTGCAAATGTACAGACTGATGGGGGCATACCGGATGGACGCTGCAGCCGGCGCAGCCCTGATTTTGCTGGCCCTTTCGTTGGGTATCTTCTGGATCTTCGATAAGGGAGGACGTTGGCATGCTCAGGCTTGAGGCTGCTGAAATCACTCAAGACACCTTTAAGCTGCGTGCCGATCTGTCGATTGAACGGTCAAGAAAATATGCCGTGATCGGCCCATCAGGCGCGGGCAAATCGACCCTTCTGGCCGCGCTGTGTGGCTTTATCCCCCTCAGTAAGGGCAGGCTGCTGTGGCAAGACAACAACATCACATCGTTTGCCCCCGGCAATCGGCCCATGACGATGCTTTTTCAAGACAACAACCTTTTTCCGCACTTGAGCGTCCAGCAAAATGTGGGGCTTGGTTTGCGCCCCGACCTTCGCTTGTCCAGCGGCGAAAAAGATTTGGTTCAAAATGCATTATCCCGCGTGGGATTAGGCGACTTTGCACAGCGCAAACCGGGTGTGCTTTCGGGCGGCCAGCAAAGTCGTGCGGCGCTCGCGCGGGTTCTGGTACAGGCTCGCCCGCTTGTGCTGCTGGATGAACCTTTTGCGGCCCTGGGTCCTGCCTTGCGCAATGAAATGCTCGATCTCGTCGCAGAATTGATCACCGAAACCAAAGCATCGCTGATCATGGTCACCCACGCACCGGAAGACGTGCGTCGCATCGCAGACGATGTCATCTTTGTCGCGAATGGGGTAGCAGAGGAACCGCGTCCGGCCGCAGCCTTGATGGATAATCCTCCGCAAGAATTACGTGATTACCTGGGGTGATCAAAAAACGATCGCATAAAACACCACTGATGTGACCAAGATCGTCAGATAGCCCAACAGCACATAAAGGCCGTCACGCGTGAATAGGCCGAATGAAAAAAATGCGACCGTCGCCCCGCCAAACGATGACGCGAACGGTACAAGTTCCAGCATCGGCCATGCGACCGGCAAAACCATACACGTCAGAAGCGTAATAGACCGCATTGGGCCGGTAACAAGGATCATCAAACGTCGCCCCGAATGGCGGTCAAAAAACTTGCTCGGTGCGCGTAACCAGCGGATGCCGAACAAAAGCCGTGACGACTTTACTTCACGGCGCAAAATGAACCCGGGAAGCCAAAGTCGCCTGCGCCCCCAAAGCTCTTGTGCAGACAGAACAATAATCACAATTGCTACAAATGTCGCGACACCGAACAGCCCTGATAGTGGTGAGACCAGCAATAGCGACGCCAGCAAGATAAAGGGCAACACTGACCGCTCTCCGAATTCGTCCAGTACATCTTTGACTGATACAGTTTCGTGGCGGGCGGCATGCTCCATCCCGTCCAAAAGGAGAGCCAAACTGCGTTCATCACACTGTTTCACTTTCTACCCCCCTCCGAAAAATGGTCAGTCGTAGCCCTCAAGTATAGCGGCCAACCCAGATCGGTAGCTCGGATAAAGCGGCATCCACCCCAACGCCTGTTTAATCCGGTCGTTCCGAACCTTCTTGCTTTCGGAATAAAAGCTGCGGGCCATAGGCGACATATCGGCGTCTTCAATGGCGATCTCAGGCGGTACCGGCACGCCCAAAAGCGCGGCGGCATAAGCGATCACATCCTGCGGCGGCACGGGGTCATCATCACACAGGTTGTAAATCCCGCCGGGTGTAGGTTGATGCAGCGATAATACCAATGCTTGAGCGATATCATCGACATGAATACGAGAAAATACTTGATCTTTCTTGATGATGCGGCGGGCGGTCCCGTCTTTTACTTTGGTGAACGGTCCGCGTCCGGGGCCGTAGATACCAGCTAATCGAAAGATATGCAGCGGCAGTTCGGGTATGGCCCGCCAACGACTTTCGGCCTGCATGCGCGCGGTACCGCGCCTGGTGGTAGGCGTTAACGCCGTATTCTCATCCACCCACCCGCCGTCGTGGTTACCATAGACCCCGGTCGTGGACAGATATCCGACCCACCGCAGCTCCGGCGCCGTCCGCGCAACAATTGATGTATAGGCATTAAGAATCGGATCGCCATCAGTCCCCGGCCCGATTGAAATCAGCACGTTCGGTATCTGGCCAAGCAGCGGTTCTAGGTCAGCGTCCGGCCAAATCAAAGGTTCAACGCCGGATGCCGCGATTTCACGCGCCTTATCTGCACTGCGCGTTGTACCGATGATCCGCCAGCCCTGCGGCAAAAGGCGTCTAGCCAAGGCCTGGGCACTATACCCATGACCGATGGAAAGAAGCGTTTTATTCATTTTATCCAACGTTGCTCACTATCCTCAGCTTAAGGCAAGCTGATCCGCTTATCGACTGGGACCAGCGCATTGATCTGGGCAATATGCTCGGGCAGGCACTTGGTCAGAAAATCATAGTGCTGCACGACATGTTTGCGCGCCTCGGGCCCAAGCCGCTGATATTTCTCGGGATCCTGCAAAACTTCAATTACTTGATCGGCAAAGGCATCTGGGTTGAAAAAGTCGACAAGCAGACCGGTTTTGCCATGGGTGATCGCCTCGCGGACCGGGGCGACATCGGACGCAACTATCGTCGCCTCCATTGCCATGGCTTCCAGAAATGACCACGACAGCACGAACGGCATTGTCAGGTAGAGGTGACAGCGGCTGATCTGGACAACTTTCTGATAGTCGTCATAGGGCAGTTTGCCCAAGAAATGGACGCGACGCCAGTCGACATCCTTTCCGACTTCGGCCTCCATTTCAGCGCGAAGACCGCCCGGGTGCTTGCTTTTTCCTCCATAGGACGTGTCATTCCCCCCCAATATCAAAACGCGCGCGTTTGGCCGTTCTTTCAATATACGCGGAAGCGCCCGCATGAAGATGTGGAACCCCCGCGTTCGCTCAAGATTGCGGGACACGAAAGTGACGATTTCATCGGCTCGTGTTAGGTCATGCTTTAGACGGCCCAGTTTTAGCCGTACCTTGGGGTCTGGCTTCAATTGGTCGGTGCGGATACCGTCATGGCACACGTAAAGCTTGCGGTGGAAGCTTTGCGGAAACCGATCGCGCTGCCAGAATGTCGGGCTTAGCCCCATGTCCACGGTTTCAATATTCGCCAATGGCACGGCATTACGCGCATGCAGTAGGAACGGCGTGTTTTCCGAAACCCGCTCAGCCGGGTCAAACCCCACTGGGCCACCGGTAGCGCTGTAGTAATATTCAAAAAGTCCAATGATCGGGACGTCTTTCCATATTTCCTTAAAGAACGTCAGCTCTCCCCAACCGACATGGCCAATCACGATGTCAGGCTTGAACCCTTCGGTCTTTTCAATCTGGCGGGCAGCGCGGGCGGCACCTAAACCATTCCCGGTCGATTCCTCCCAGTTTTTCGACAAACCATAAGCGTTGTCAGCGGGTTTGTGATGCGGTTCATAGACTCGGGTCTGCACCCCTTCGAAACTGGGTGCAGCCTTGCGTTGGGTCAAAAAATAAATCTGGTGATCACCTGTACCGGCCAGCCACTGTACCAACTCGCGATATTGACCGGGCATATTCTGGTGAACAAACATGATCTTCATCGAAACTGCCCGTCTTGTGATGCCATGCACCGAGATAGTGTCAGACCGGTTTGGAATGCAAATACTAGTTTAACCAGATGCGCCGGTGACCAAGTGCCAACGCATCCGGGAATGGCTTGGGTCAATGCGCATAATTGGCCCCTTCGGCATCAAGGATCGCCTTTAATTCGGCCAGATGCCGTGCGTCCTGTTCGGGGTAGCTCTCAAGCTCCTGCGCTGTCTTTTCGGCAATATCGTCAGGGATGCGCCGCAGCGGCATGCCGGTTTGCAGCGCCCGGATATATGTCTCGGCGGCGCGTTCGAAATAATAGAGCCTGTTGAACGTATCAGCCACGCTGTCGCCGATCACCAACACACCGTGACTGCCCATCACCATGACTTTTTGCTTGGGGTCACTCATTAGCTCGGCACAGCGGGCTCCCTCATCCTCGAACGCCAGACCTCCGTAGTTTTCGTCGATAACAACCCGGTTGAAAAACGTGCAGCAGTTCTGGTCAATCGGCGGCAGGCGGCTGTCTTGCAAACATGCCAAGACCGTCGCATGGATCGAATGAACGTGCATCACACAGCGGGCATGCGCGCAGGCTCGGTGGACGCCGCCATGCAGCCCCCAAGCTGTCGGATCGGGCGCGTCAGGCCCGCTAAGCGTTTCGGGGTCATTGGCGTCGACTTCGATCATGTCGCTTGCCTTGATTCGCGAAAAATGGACCTGATTTGGGTTCATCAGGAACCGGGTTCCATCATCGTTGATTGCCAGGCTGAAATGGTTCGCAACGCCCTCGTGCATATCCAGTCTCGCGGTCCATCGAAAGGCAGCGGCTAGGTCTACCCGCTCTTGCCAATGGTCCATGTTTTGGCGAATCTGTGTAACGGTCATCTTCGTTTTCCTTCATTGTCGCGGCTTAGCGGTGCCCCCGTGCGTCGCATCACCTTGAACCTCATGCAATCTTCGTGTCAACGTCAGGCATGAAACAGCAAACCTTCCCTACTTGGCCCGATGTCGCGGCCCGACTTGTTTCGGTGGCCGCTGGTCGTGCGGCTGCCGATACGATCATCACCGGCGGTATTTGGGTAAATGTCCATACTCGCGAAACCCTGCCCAACCATGACATCGCCATCGTCGCAGGGCGCATTGCGTTTGTCGGCCCTGACGCCAGCCACTGCAAGGGCGACACGACACAGCTGATAGATGCCAAGGGGCGTTATATGATCCCGGGTCTATGTGACGGGCATATGCACATTGAAAGCGGCATGTTGACCCCTGCCGAGTTTGCCCGAGCGGTAATCCCTCATGGTACCACGTCGATGTTCACCGACCCGCATGAGATCGCCAATGTGCTTGGCCTCGAAGGCGTGCGCATGATGCATGACGAAGCATTGTTGCAGCCGATCAATATATTCACCCAGATGCCGTCCTGTGCCCCGTCGGCTCCGGGTTTAGAAACGACCGGATTCGAAATCACCGCTGATGACGTGGCCGAAGCGATGGCATGGCCCGGTATCATCGGTCTGGGTGAGATGATGAACTTTCCTGGTGTGACCGCGGGCGACCCCAAGATGCTGGCCGAAATCGCAGCGACGCAGCGGGCGGGCAAGACGGTTGGTGGGCATTACGCGTCACCTGATTTAGGGCCGGCTTTCGCGGCTTATGTTGCGGGTGGTCCCGCCGATGACCACGAAGGCACCTGCGAGGCCGACGCGATTGCCCGGATGCGGCAGGGGATGCGGTCGATGATCCGGTTAGGATCGGCGTGGTATGACGTGAAAACACAGATTACCGCCATCACCGAAAAAGGGTTGGACCCGCGCAATATGATCCTGTGCACCGACGATTGCCATTC
>DRFG01000263.1 GCA_011050655.1 Roseobacter sp. | reverse complement strand
GTGCGCTGCATCTGCCTAGACCGTTCTTTTTGCTGGCCCATTCAATGGGCGGTGCAATAGGACTGCGTGCGTGCATGGAAGGTCTGTCCGTTCAGGCCGCGGCATTTACCGCCCCAATGTGGGGTATTCATATCGCGCCGCATATACGTTTGGTCGCCACGGGTCTGTCGCTGATCATGCCCCGCATAGGTCAAGGCACTCGGTTGCCGATCGGCACGCAGAACGCTTCTTATGTGTCCGTTGCCCCGTTCAAGGACAATATGCTGACCACCGACCCGGAAATGTATACGATGATGCGCGATCAACTGGCGGCACATCCCGAACTATCTCTGGGCGGACCCAGCTTCATCTGGCTCCGCGAGGCCTTATCGGAAACCAAGCACCTTGCCCTGCGCGCCGCCCCCAGCCTGCCTTGTGTGACTTTCCTTGGCTCGAATGAAAGGATTGTCCAGATCAACCGCATCCACAAGCGGATGGAAACCTGGAAAGGTGGTAAGCTTCAAGTCATGGAGGGGGCTGAACATGAAATCCTGATGGAGAAACCTGCAACCCGTGACGCAGCCCTTGAAGAAATCACACGGCTGTTTCTGGGAAATGTCAAAAAGTGAACGGCCATAAGCGTTTCGCGAAATCCCCAGAATTTCTTCGACAATAGCGGTGCAGCAAACCAATATTCATCACCCGCTCTGTTCAAATGACCCGTCACCGCTAGATTTAGCGCATGACCAACGCACCCGTTCTCAGCTTCACCGAAAATGGCATATATTGCGCATCGGGTGATTTTTACATCGACCCGTGGCACCCTGTCGATCGGGCGCTGATTACCCACGGCCATTCGGACCATGCACGTTGGGGGATGCAGCGGTATCTGGCGACCCATATTGCTTTACCCGTCATGCGTCATCGCTTGGGGGATATCACAGCTGACGGCATAGCGTATGGGGAAGAACGCCAGATCGGCGATGCCAAAGTGTCATTCCATCCGGCTGGCCATGTCCCCGGCTCGGCCCAGGTCCGCGTCGAGGTTAACGGAGAGGTCTGGGTCGCGTCAGGAGACTATAAGGTTGTCGATGACGGTCTGTCGGACCCGTTCACACCCGTCAAATGCCATAGCTTTATTACTGAAAGCACGTTCGGATTACCGGTATTCAATTGGGCTGATCAAAACATTATTGCATCCGAAATCAACGCGTGGTGGGCCGCATGCGCGGCCAATGGCAAGACAGCATTCTTGGGGGCCTATGCGTTGGGAAAGGCACAAAGGCTGCTGACCATGCTTGACCCTTCAATTGGACCGATCCTCACGCACACCGCCATCGAAAACACCAATCGCATCTTGCGCGATCAGGGGATCGGTCTGCCGGACACCATTTTGGCAAATGCCGACCTTGACCCCAAGAGCTACCCAGGGGCTATCGTTCTTGCACCCCCAGCCGCGTTGGGCAGTGCTTGGTCCAAAGGTTTTGGATCGCAAGAAACTGCGTTTGCCAGCGGTTGGATGGCGATCCGGGGTGTGCGAAGGCGACGCGTAGGTGACCGAGGGTTTGTCCTATCCGACCATGCAGATTGGGGTGGATTAATGTCAGCCATACGGGAAACTGAAGCAGAAAATATATATGTTACACACGGCTATACCGATGTCTTCAGTCGATACTTGAATGATCGCGGATGGACCGCTCAGGTGGTACCGACCCAGTTCGAGGGTGAAAGTCTGGACAAGGACGGCACGGAATGAAGCGTTTTGCCAAACTGTTCACCACCATCGACCAAAGCACAAAAACCAACACCAAAGTCGCTGCGTTGGCGGAATACTTCGAGCACGCCCCTGACCACGACCGCGTGTGGACCATCGCACTTTTCTCGGGCCGCCGCCCCAAACGCGCTGTCACTACGACAAAACTGCGCGAATGGGCTGCCGAACAGGCCGGCATTCCACTCTGGCTGTTCGAAGAAAGCTACAGCATCGTCGGCGACCTCGCCGAGACCATCGCGCTCGTGTTACCCGTGACCATGACCCACGATGATCAACCCCTGTCGGCCTGGATCACCGCCTTACGTGAAATCTATACGCAGCCAGAAGATGCCCGCAAAGAATTTGTTCTAAAAGCATGGGCAACCCTTGGTGGGACCGAACGATTTATTTTCAACAAGCTTATCACTGGCGGGTTTCGCGTCGGTGTTAGCCAAAAGCTGATGACCCGCGCCTTGGCGCGCGCCACCGATAAGCCGGAAGCGGAACTGGCACACCGGCTGATGGGCAACTGGCACCCAGATACTATCACTTGGCACCAGCTGGTAGAGGCACAGGACGCATCCGTTGATGCATCCCGACCCTACCCTTTTTACCTGGCCTATGGGCTTGAGAGTTCCCCAGAGGACCTGGGTGACCTCGCGCAGTGGCGGGCGGAATGGAAATGGGACAGGATCAGGGGTCAACTGATCCTGCGCGACGGACAGTATTTCGTCTGGTCCCGCGGCGAAGAGCTGATGACCAGCCGGTTCCCGGAATTGGCACGTACAGTCGATTTTATCCCTGATGGCACCGTCTTGGATGGGGAATTGCTGGTCTGGCCCCATGGTCAGCCGACACCAGCGTCGTTTAACGCGCTGCAAGCCCGGATTGGCCGCAAAACCGTACCGAAAAAACTGCTGGCTGACGCCCCGGTGGTCTTGCACGCCTATGACCTGCTGGAATGGCAAGGCGAGGATATCCGCAGCCGTCCTTTTTCTGAACGCCGCAGTTTGCTGGAAGAACTCTCTGCCGTCGTTCCCGCAGACGCGCCCTTACGGATTTCGCCACAATTGGAATTCCACTCATGGGGCGAGCTGGCCGAGCTTCGCACAAGCGCACGTGAAGCGCAGGCAGAGGGGCTCATGCTGAAACGCGTGGACAGCCCCTATCTGGCCGGTCGCAAGAAAGGCGATTGGTGGAAATGGAAGCTGGACCCGCTCACCATTGACGCGGTTATGATCTATGCACAGTCAGGGTCAGGACGCCGCGCCAACTTGTTTACGGATTTCACCTTTGCGGTCTGGGACGGCAATGATTTGATCCCCTTTACCAAGGCATATAGCGGTTTGACCGACGTCGAGTTTCGCAAAATTACAGCGTGGGTCCGCAAAAACACGTTGGAACGGTTTGGCCCGGTGCGCAAAGTTACCCCCCACCACGTTTTCGAAATCGCTTTCGAAGGTATCCAACGGAGCACGCGACACAAGTCAGGCGTCGCGCTGCGGTTTCCGCGAATGCTGCGCTGGCGCCAAGACAAACCTATTCAGGAAGCCAATTCCTTGGCCGATCTGGAAGATATGCTGCGCATTTACGGATAGTCATGGCCCCCTGCCTTGCTTTGCCCGAAGCTGGTGCTTAGGTAAGCTTAACGTCAAAATGAGGTTCAACATGTTTCAACTACCCGCCCCCGTACTAGATGCAAATGCTGGCTCCGGGGCCTCCGCCTTTGGCAACCTGCCAGAATGGAATCTTGACGATCTGTATACCGGCGAGGACGCACCCGAACTCAAGCGTGACCTTGACTGGTTGGAGGAAGCCTGCCGCAGTTTTGCGGAAGACTTTGAAGGCAAGCTGGCCGCTCTCGATGCCAACGGGCTGCTTGATTGCGTGTTGCGCAATGAAAAGATCAACCAGATTGCCGGGCGTATCATGTCTTATGCCGGGTTGCGCTATTATCAGCTGACCACCGATGCGGGTCGGGCGAAATTCATGTCTGATGTGCAGGAAAAGATCACCAATTTCACCACTCCACTGGTGTTCTTCACACTGGAACTGAATCGGCTCGATGACGATCATCTAAGCAAGCTCCTGAATCAGAAACCTGATCTTGCGCGGTACAAACCGGTATTTGACCGCATCCGTGCCATGAAAGATTACCAGCTTTCGGACGAGTTGGAAAAGTTCCTACACGACTTGGGCGTTGTAGGCGACGCGTGGGAACGCCTGTTTGACGAAACAATCGCAGGGCTGGAATTCGAAGTTGACGGCGATGCGCTGAATATCGAGGGTGTGCTGAACCTGCTGACCGACCCGAAGCGCGATCTACGTGAAGCCGCCGCACGGGAGCTTTCGGATGTATTTCAAAGCAATATCAAGACCTTCGCACGCATTCATAACACGCAAGCCAAGGAAAAAGAAGTTATAGACCGCTGGCGTGGCATGCCCACCCCGCAGACAGGGCGTCACCTGTCAAATCACGTCGAGCCAGAGGTCGTTGAAGCACTGCGCAATGCGGTCGTCAACGCTTATCCCAAGCTTAGCCACCGCTACTACGAGCTGAAACGTAAATGGCTCGGGTTGGACGTAATGCAGGTATGGGACCGGAATGCACCTCTGCCTATGGAAAATCCTAAGCCGATTAGCTGGGATCAGGCCGAGATGACGGTTATGGAAGCCTATACCGCGTTTGATCCGCGCATGGGTGAGATCGCAGCACCGTTCTTTAGCAAGGGCTGGATTGACGCCGCGGTGAAGCCGGGCAAGGCCCCTGGTGCGTTTGCCCACCCCACAGTGACCGACGTCCACCCTTATGTCATGCTGAATTATCTGGGTAAGCCGCGCGACGTGATGACGTTGGCTCATGAGCTTGGGCATGGCGTTCACCAAGTGTTGGCCGCGGGTCAGGGTGAAATGCTGTCGTCGACACCGCTGACTCTGGCGGAAACTGCCAGCGTGTTCGGAGAAATGCTGACCTTCCGCAAGATGCTGGAAAAGGCCAAGACAAATTCCGAACGCAAGGTGCTTTTGGCGGGTAAGGTCGAAGATATGATCAACACCGTCGTGCGGCAAATCGCCTTTTATGATTTTGAATGCAAACTACATGACGCACGCCGCACAGGAGAGCTGACGCCGGATGATATCAATGCACTCTGGATGTCTGTGCAAGCCGAGAGCCTAGGGCCGGCGTTCGAGTATATGGACGGATATGAAACCTTTTGGGCATATATTCCGCATTTCATCCACTCACCGTTTTACGTATATGCCTATGCGTTTGGCGACGGGTTGGTGAACGCGCTTTACGCCGTCTACGAGGAAGGCAAGCCGGGGTTTGAGGACAAATACTTTGATATGTTGAAAGCTGGCGGATCTAAGCACCACAAGGAGCTTTTGGCCCCGTTTGGTCTGGATGCATCGGACCCTGCGTTCTGGGACAAGGGATTATCGATGATTTCAGGCTTTATCGATGAACTGGAAGCGATGGAGGATTGATCCAGCTTAGGCATAAAAGTTTTATGCCTTCGGCGAGGATTTTAAGCCATTTGGAAATATGACGGGGCTTTACAGTATCTGAGCCCCGTCAGAACCAGCTATTTGAGCTGGCTGTCCTTACTGCCGCGCCGGTTGATGCCGCCCCGAGCCCGGACCTGTCCATCCCGCTCTCTCACGCAATCAATACATAGTTTTACACCGGGAAGTGCAACGCGGCGAGCCTCCGGGATCAGTTCTTCGCATTCGGCGCAGTGGGTCAAGCTTTCGCCTTGCGGGACAGAACGGGCTTTGAGGCGCGCGAGTTCATCGTTAATCGATGCTTCGATTTGTTCGCTGACCGCGCCGTCTTTTGCCCAACCTCCAGCCATTTGCGTGCCCCCTTGCTGCTTTTATATAGGTAGAGCCCCCGGCCGTTAGCTCAAGTCAGTTTCGCAAAAACCATGTCGATCATTTGCTGAGTACCTTTGCTGAACTCAAGCGGGCATGCATATGGACGGCCGTCGGCAACGGATCGGCCAAAAGCTTCCACTTGCAAGACGTAGTGATTGGTGCTTGGGAACCGCTGCGTGGTAATGGTGTGCGCATCTACTTCAAGGTGAAGCTCTGCCTGCGCATGTACGGTCGGATTGAATGGGCAACTTAGCTTTAACACCCCTTTTTCACCGTGAATAACCACTTCTTGGCGCGGAAACATCCGCATAGAGATTGTAGCGGAATAGTCGAAATCGCCAAAGTCAGCGGCAACTTGAGCAAAAACATCAACATCATTTTCGTAGTCGACCTTTGCATGGGTAATCTTATGCGGCTCTTGCCCCGTCACAAAACGGGTGGATCCAAATGCGTAGATGCCAATATCGCGCAACCCGCCGCCGCCTGCCGAGGCGATGTTGCGGATGTTGGTCATATCATCGTTGTAAAACGAGAAGGTCGCAGCAACATGGCGCAGCCGACCCAGAATACCCGATGCGACGATTTCGCGGGCCCGCAGCCATTGCGGATGATGCACGATCATAAATGCTTCGGCAACCAGCAGACCGGATGCGTCTCTTGCGCTGATCAACCGGTCGAATTCGCTGGCCATCAACGTCATCGGCTTTTCACATAGGACGTGTTTTCCAGCATCCAGCGCCTTGAGCGTCCAATCTACATGCAGATGATTGGGCAAAGGGATATAAACCGCGTCGATGTCAGTCGCAGCCAACAAATCATCGTAGCTTTCATATACCTTAATATTCGCTACAAATGCTCGAAAGGCAGCGGCCTTTGTCGGACTGGAGGTTGCCATTGCCGCAAGCGTGGCACCTTGGGCTGCATGGATGGCGGGCCCCATATGCTGCAAAGCGAATTTCGCTGCGCCCAGAAGACCCCAGCGTAATGGTTTCACCCTAAATCCCCCATGTGTACTGATGATCGACTATTACCCTCAAGACACAGGACTGCAAATGGAAACCCCGCAGGCGTGTAACCTGCGGGGGATCGTACCTGCGGAAGGTAATTAGCCATAACGTTTAGGAAATCTCAGGCTGCCCCAATCATGCCTTTTTCGCGCGCCAGATCCCGCATCCGTTTCTGAAGCTTCTCAAACGCTCTTACTTCGATCTGTCGAATCCGCTCGCGGCTGACGTTGTATTGCGAACTTAAGTCTTCCAACGTGACGGTTTCATCGGACAGCCGACGTTGAGTCAGGATATCCTTTTCACGGTCGTTCAGCACGTCCAGCGCATCGGCGAGCATTTCACGACGGGTTTCGAGTTCGTCGCGTTCAGCATAGTCACCGGCCTGATCGGCATCTTCGTCTTCCAACCAGTCCTGCCATTGCATCGTGCCCTCACCCTCGGAGCCGACAGTGGCATTCAACGAGGCGTCCCCACCGGACATCCGGCGGTTCATCGAGATAACCTCGGTTTCGGTAACACCTAAGTCAGTTGCGATGCGCGTTACATTTTCTGGGCGCATATCGCCCTCTTCCAACGCGCCGATGCGATTTTTGGCTTTGCGCAGATTAAAAAACAGTTTTTTCTGGCCAGAGGTGGTGCCCAGTTTCACAAGGCTCCAAGACCGCAAGATATACTCCTGGATCGAAGCGCGAATCCACCACATGGCATAGGTCGCGAGCCTAAAGCCCTTTTCGGGGTCAAAGCGTTTGACCGCCTGCATCAGGCCGACATTCGCCTCTGAGATCACTTCGGCTTGCGGCAGGCCGTAGCCGCGATATCCCATCGCGATCTTGGCCGCCAAACGCAGGTGTGATGTGACCATCCGATGCGCCGCTTCGGTATCTTGTTCTTCCACCCACCGCTTGGCGAGCATGTACTCTTCTTCCGGCTCCAACAGAGGAAATTTGCGAATTTCCTGCATATATCGATTTAATCCGCCTTCCGGTGTTGGTGCGGGCAGATTTGCATAATTAGCCATTTTTTGTCCCTTTCCCCAATTTCAGGGGCCCATGTTATTGGGCTTAACATTAATATGGAGAGCGCCCCCATTGATTTCAAGTCTAAGGTAAACGCGTTTGGGCCATATATGGACCCATATTTTATTAATAAAATGTAATGCTAGAGGTACTCTTGACGAACCAGTGCGCTTAGGGGCGCGTTAGCGCCACCAGCCTCAACAAATCGGTCATGTCGTCGGGCAGCGGAGCCTCAAACCGCACCATAGCGCCAGACACCGGGTGTTCGAAACCCAGAACGGCGGCGTGAAGCGCTTGACGGGGAAAGCCTTTAACAGCATCCGCGGCAACGTCAGGCAAAGCCGTCTTGGCCAGCTTGCGCTTGCCACCGTAGGTCGGATCCCCAACTAAAGAATGGCCGGCATGAGCCATGTGCACGCGGATCTGGTGCGTGCGCCCTGTTTCAAGCCAGCATTCCATCAAAGCTAGAACAGCGGGTGTGCCGAAACGGTCAATGGTTCTTGCACGTGTCACCGCATGGCGTCCGCCTTGAAACAACACAGCCTGTCGTTGGCGGTCGGTGCGGTGACGGGCGAGTTGAGTTGTCATCTTGAGGATGTTTCCCGGCTCAAAGCTGGCCCCCCTTATCCCGCGCAACCGCGGGTCGTTCGCATCCGGCACACCGTACACCAGTGCTTGATAATACCGCTCGACGGTGTGCTTTTCGAACTGTTTTGCCAGCCCGTGGTGGGCCGCGTCCGATTTGGCCACGACCAGCAAGCCAGAAGTATCTTTATCGATTCTGTGCACGATGCCGGGGCGTTTCATACCACCCACACCTGACAAATCATCGCCGCAATGCGCTAGCAGCGCATTGACCAAGGTGCCGGAAGGGCTGCCCGGTGCTGGATGAACGACCATACCCGCCGGTTTGTTAATCACAATAAGGTCGGCATCTTCGAACACCACGTCAAGCGGAATGGATTCGGCGAGAATATGGCTGTCTTCGGCCTCTTCGACCTCGACAGTGATCTCTTGGCCACCCGTGACGCGAGCACGGGGGTCAGTAATGACATTACCGTCTACCTGAACTGCCCCCTGTTCCAGCAAACGTCCCAAACGGGTGCGAGACAGGTTCGCATCCTCTGGCACATCCCTGGCAAGCGCTTTATCAAGACGGGGCGGCGGTGTGTCCGCAATGGTAAATGTGATACGGCGGTGCGACATGACAGATCCTTCCGAGCCCCCAAACATCAAGTTTCTGCGAAGGCTGGTGACGGTGTTGACCGCCACAATGATTTTCGGCCTTCTAGTCGTGATTGGCTTGCTTGTCATCCGCTTCTCAAGCAAGAGCCCAGATTTACCGAAAGCTATTTTGATGCCTGACGGCGAAAAGGCGCTGGCATTTACCCAAGGGCCTGATTGGTATGCAGTTGTTACGCAAGACAACCAGATACTGATTTATGACCGGATGACCGGGAAACTCCGGCAGACGGTCCGCATCGAATAGTCCGAGCATTAACCAACCGAGAATGCAACAACTAGACCCGAGGCGGCACAGTTTGTGATGGGGGAGAGTGGTACCACCTCCTGGTCTCGAACCAGGGACCTCCTGATCCACAATCAGGCGCTCTAACCAACTGAGCTAAGGCGGCACTGCGGTCGATCTAGCGCCCATGCAAAAAGATTGCAATACCCTAAGCTATCGGTTTTACATTTCCACCGAAATTCTGCGGCATTGTTGCAGCCATAGGTAAGCGCATTGACTAACTTGCGTTCTTTGCGGGGTCGCGTTACGGATTTCGTAACACTTCGGAGGGCCTCATGGGTATCGATACTGAACGCGAAATTGAAGCTAATTTGCAAATTGGCCCCACCGACAAGGGGATGGTACGGCTTTTTATCGAAGCCGAGGGTGGTATTGAAATACCTATGGATTTCACCCCCGACGAAGCAGTGGAGATAGCAGAAGAAATCATGGCGGCAGCGCATCGTGCCGGTAAGGGCGCAAAACCCAAACGTTGAGATTTGTGGTGTTGGCCTATGGGGCCAGCCCCCGACAGCGCAAAAGCGCGGTCACCCCCGGGATATTATCCCATTTGGAAGCGTGAACTGCGTCAATCCCTGATGATGCAAGTGTGTGGGTCTTTCAGTATCTGTAAACGACGCGCCGCATGGGTAGCAAAGAGGTGGGTCATCTTTTTGCGGCGCGCGGCGGCCAAGCGGGTTTCATAGCCCATGCGCATTAGCTCCGCGCCATATCCGTCTGCGATGATAAGCCCCATATCTGCCGGAAGCAAATCCGTATCGAAATCTGCATCCACGGCCCAGAAAAACCGGTCGGCCCATTCGAGGTAACCCTGCCATTTGCAATCGGACATGTAGTCGGCTCGGCTCGATTTACACTCGACGATCCAGATCTCGCCCTTAGGGCCAAGCGCCATAAGGTCTACACGCAGGCCACGAGTCGGAATCAGTTCTTCTAGGCAGGCAAAGCCCAGTGACGCCAGATGACGTGCTACGCCCCGGGCGAGGAGTTGACCCGGTTGCAGCGGTATCGGCGAGTTTGGAGCGTCATAGGCCATGGCAGTCAATATGAACAATACATGAACATCGCGCAACCACTTATGGAACCCTTGGTAATGCAGCCGACAAGCCCTATCTTAGGGCGCACGAACAAAGGGTGGGTAAATATGGCGCGGCGACGTGAAGAACCGGCACATCGGCAGCGCGGTATACGGTATGCTAAGGAGCTGGAAGGTCATCTGGCCTGGCTCGATACCTTTTCAGGCACTGCTTTGGGGGTTCTGGCTGTCGCATCCGGTATCTATACCTATCTTGGCGTATCATCATTGCTGGATGACAACGGGGCAATGTCGGCCTTTGCTGCTATCGCCTATTCAGTGGCTGTATCGGTGGGCATTTTCGTGTTTTGGTCGTATATGCTACGCCTTTTTCCAGCTGTGCGCACCGCGCGGGCCCGCGCGGGTCTACTTAGCGCCATGGCTTTGGGATCGGTCGCGATCATCGCCATGTCCAGCTGGTTGAACGCTGCCGCACTGGCGGGCTCTGCCGCCGTTGAGCAGCATTTGGCGGAAACTGTGCAAGATTACCAAGGTTCATTGGAGCGGGCACACGAGATCGCCCTGTCAGCTCAGGGGTTGGAACGTGACGTCGCCCGTGTCCGGCAAAGTTTCGAGGATTTGAGCGAGCAGGAAGCCACCGGCGGGCTATCGGGGCTTGCGGGGCGCGGTGCGGTGTTTCGCGTGCTGCGCCAAAAATCGTCTGAGCTTGCCGGGTTGGAAGCCCAGATTGCCACGCAGACGCCTTTGGTCAATTCAGCTTTCGTGGAAGGGAACCAGATATTGAGCCAAATGCGCGCGCTTACGGTGGAGCCCGGCCCCGTCGAAGCTCGATCAGTCGAGTTCTCTGAACAGGCAGTTAGGTTGGCTGGATTGATCACCCGTTTGCGTCAGCTTTCCGTGGCGCCTCTGGTAGAACGGGCCGCCCAGGATTTGTCGGCCTCAGTTGTTCTTCCCGAGCTTGACGGCGGCACGGTGGAATCACGTGGCAGCCAAGCATCCACCATTACCTCCGTGTTGGAGGTTCTTGCGCAGAGGGCGGCCACTCTCGAGAGCGCGGCGCAGGATGTCTTGGCTATGCCCTCACCTGCGGAAACCACCTATACGCCGATTTCAAGCGCCGATGCGGTGATAAAATACGCCCGAAATTTTGCCCCCTCCTGGGCCGGAGCAATCGCGATTGACCTTTTGCCTGCTGTCTTGGTCTTCATCCTTGCGATCACTCAGGGTGCCATTCGCGAAGGCCGCGAAGGGACCGCCATCGAAGAGACACTGACCCTGGCCGAACTGCGGGCTGCGGTTCTTGCCATGCGCGACATGGATGCGGCGATGAAGGGTGAACCTGCTGACCCGCCGGAAGATATCATCAAAGAGAACCCTTCGCTTGTCACCCCGCTGAAACATAAATGAACGAATCTACCGATAATCCCAAGCGCAACCACGTCGGACGGGTGCTTGTCGCTGTCTTGTTCTTTCAGCTGGGTCTTGCGGGACTGCTGTTCTGGGATGATATCGCAGATGGGCTAAGGTTGCCGGGCCTTAGCCCCCGTGCCCCTGCGCTTGACAACCCTATAAGACCCGGTGATCAGACCCGGCGGTTCCAGCCTGACCGCGCCCGCCCTGGCGGTATTCCCATGCCATCGTCCCCCCTACCCGACCGGTTGACATTGACCGTGGTAGGGGGTGGAACACGTGCCCTGCTCGAAGGAAGTATACAACCCGGAGACGCTGAGCGTATTGAAAAACAACTTTCCGCGCTTGAACCGATGCCAGAGGGTGTCTTTCTCAACTCTCCCGGGGGGTCGGTGCGCGATGCGCTGATGCTGGGACGAACGCTGCGACAAATGGGGATGACGACCGCACTACGCAGCGGTGATATTTGCTATTCTGCCTGCCCTTATCTATTGGCCGCGGGCACCAGCCGAACAATCCCTGATGATGCCTCCGTCGGCGTTCATCAACACTTTTTTGGCGAAAACACGTTGCTGCCGACGTTTCTTGCCGTCGAAGATATACAGCGCGGTCAGGGAGAGGTGATGGAATACCTCGACCAGATGGGAATCGACCCGCTGGTAATGCGCCATGCGCTGGCGACGCCATCCGATGAGATATATTTACTGTTGCCAGAAGAGCTGGAAAGTTATCGGTTTATCAAAAAACCATCCTGAGACTAAGATACCCCTTGCAGCGGCACGGCACCGATCCTACCTGTGGGATGTGACGGGTTCTGCCCTGTTTGTATACGTTACATTCCAGTGGCCTTAAGCAAATCCGAGGGAGCTGGCTCTGTTCGAGCCCTGGTTCGTTTATCTGGCGCCCACCTGTACATACAGGTCCTCGGGAATATAAAACCGAACGGCAGTGGTGGTCCCGTCACACCTCAGATTACATAGCATAGGTAATATTGCTCAAGGCGGCACAACGTGTAATCGGCATCCCCCGGTGAACGCGACTGCTCTAAAACGCTTCGGGCCGTGCCTCGCGGGCCATGTGATCCAGCACCGCATTGACGAACTTTGGCTCGTCGCTTCCCTCAAAGAACGCGCGTGCCACGTCTACGTATTCGGTGATGATAACCTTGGGCGGTGTGCTTTGGTCACGCAGTTCGGCCCCGGCGGCGCGAAAAAGCGCTCGCAAGGTCGGGTCAATCCGGGCAATCGGCCACTTCGCAACCAATGCACGGTCGGTCATTTGGTCAATCGCCGCCTGATAGGTCACCGCTGTTTCTAGCACGTTGGCAAAGTGGCGGATATCACCGTCGATCATTTCCTGACCGTCATATGTGGCACCGAAACGATGCTCTAGAAACTCGCTTCGCACGGTATCAAAGCTTTGCGAGGAATGTTCCATCTGGAACAAAGCCTGCACCGCGTAAAGCCGCGAGGCTGATTTCATCTTGCGTTTTTGATTGCCGGAAAGGCCGTCGGAGGATGTCATGCTGTCTTGGGTCCGTCATTGTCGCCCGCCATCAGATATTCATCCGAGCGCGGCTTGAAACCGATGTCTTTGCGAATTTCGCCCCACTTACGGCTGAGCGCGATAAGATGCAAGGCCGCAGCCGCAGCACCACCGCCCTTGTTTTGCCCTGACGGATCGGCCCGCACTGCGGCTTGCTCATGGTTCTCTACCGTCAAGATACCGTTGCCTATGCACAGGCCCTGCAACCCCATCAACTGCAACGCGCGGCTGCTGTCATTGCACACGGTCTCATAATGCGTGGTCTCGCCTCGAATGACGCATCCAAGCGCGACATATCCATCAAAATTGCTTTTGCGATCGGAAATACCAATGGCTGTCGGTATCTCAAGAGCGCCGGGCATTTCGACGATTTCCCACTCAGCGCCGGCCGCTTCGATCTCGGCTTTGGCCCCGCTAACCAACCCAGCGGCGATGTCGGAATAGTAAGGTGAAACTACGATCAATAGCTTCACGGGTTTGTCGAATTTGGGTGTAGCCAACGTGGTGTGATTTCCTGCTGCCATTTTTTTACTCCGCAGAAATGGGGCGCGTGCCCACGATGCTCAGGCTATAGGCGTCAAGCCCAAGATAGCGCGTATCAGGATTGTCCGTCAGCAAGATCAGCTCATGCAGCCCCAGCGAAGCCATGATCTGCGATCCCAGCCCTGTGCGTTTGACGGTACGTGGCCGGTCGTCCTCTTCATCCTCGAAGCGCAAACGCGGCTCAGGGTCGCGAAATAACAGAACGGCCCCGCGCCCTTCCTGCGCGATGATCTGCATCGCGCGCGGCAGCTCATCAGCAGGGCTCGGCCCCAGACCAAGGATATCTTCCAGCGCATTGATAGCATGGGTACGCACCAACACCGGCTCGGATGTGGTCAGATCACCCTTGGACAGGACGACGTGATCCGTACCGCTGATCTCGTCGGTGAAAATCTGCATCTTCCATTCGCCCCCATAGGCCGAAATCACAGTACGGCAGTCACGTTCAACCAACAGGTTGTCATGCTTGTGACGATAGGCAATCAAGTCGCTGATCGTTCCAATCTTCATGCCATGCTGCTTGGAAAACGCCACGAGATCCGGCAGACGCGCCATGGTGCCATCGTCTTTCATAATCTCGCAAATGACACCCGAAGGGTGCAAACCGGCCAGTCGCGAAATATCTACGGCCGCCTCGGTGTGCCCTGCCCGCACTAATACCCCGCCATCACGTGCCCGCAACGGAAAGACATGACCAGGGGTCGCAATATCAGCCGCGCCCATGTCGTCGTCTATCGCAACTTTGACGGTTAGCGCCCGGTCGGCAGCAGAAATACCGGTGGTCACACCTTCGCGCGCCTCGATCGACACAGTAAAAGCAGTCTCGTGACGCGCCGAATTATTCACTGCCATCATCGGCAGTCCCAAGTTACCTACCCGCTCTTGCGTCATCGGCAGGCAAATCAGACCCCGCCCATGCGTCGCCATAAAGTTGATAGCTTGCGCATCGGCATATTGCGCCGGTATCACCAAGTCGCCCTCGTTCTCACGGTCCTCATGATCGACCAAAATGAACATCC
>DRFG01000262.1 GCA_011050655.1 Roseobacter sp. | reverse complement strand
TGGAGGCGTTCATGGCAGAGGTCGATGAAAAGACCGAGGGCGCGATTAAAGGAAAAGTGTTCCATGCCGGGGTACTGGGGTCGCAACCCGATGCGATCGAACAGCTTCGCCTAGGCGTACTCGATTTTGGCGTCTTCAGCCTAGGGCCGATGGGTCAGGTGGTTCCCGCAACCAACGTCGTGTCGCTTCCGTTTGTGTTCAAAAGCGTACCCCAAATGTACAAGCTAATGGATGGCGCACCCGGCGCAGAACTTGGCAAGGCATTGGAAGAAAAGGGTATCGTAGCTTTGGGGTATTATGATGCCGGAGCCCGATCATTTTATAACTCGGTTAAACCAATCAACACCCCGGCAGATGTTGCGGGCATGAAAGTGCGGGTCATGAACAACGACCTGTTTGTGGGGATGATTGAATCCATGGGCGGCAACGCGACACCCATGGCATTCGCCGAAGTCTATCAGTCAATCAAAACCGGGGTAGTCGACGGTGCTGAAAATAATCCACCATCCTATGAATCGACAAGCCACTACGAAGTCGCAAAATACTATTCCCTGACCCAGCATTTGATCATTCCTGAATGCCTATGCATGAGCAAAAAGACCTTTGACGCGCTGAGCCCCGAACAACAAAAGATCGTCAAGACCGCAGGCAAGAATTCAACCGACTTGCAACGCAAGCTCTGGCAGGAGCGTGAAGCCGCCTCAATGAAAATCATTAAGGACGGTGGCGTTGAAGTAAACGAGGTCGCTGACAAGACCGCTTTCCAGGCCGCGATGGCCCCTGTCTATGAAAAGTATCTAGCTGCGAACCCGCAAATGGCTGATCTGGTTGATCTTTTCCGCACTGCGGATTGACCCGCCCCATTGAAACAAATTGCGTCCTGTCTCTGACCGGACGCAAGCAATTCAAATTCAAGGGAATTGATTGGTGGAACAGGTATCCCCCCGCTGGATGCACCGAACTGAACGCGCGCTCGACGGACTGAGCTTTGCTTGCATGCTGGCAGCCTCGCTCGCGCTGATCGTTCTGGTTGCGACCTTCGGCTGGCTGGTCTTTGGCCGATATGTATTGAACACAACACCCACATGGGTAGAGCAACTGGCGTTATTGCTGATCGCCTATATCACCTATCTAGGAGCGGCAGTCGGCATTCACGAAAACACGCATCTTGGCGTGACGATCTTTCGCGACATGTTTGGTTGGAAAGTCAGCATGGTCTTGCGGCTGTTCATTGATTTCGTTTTGGCCGCCTTTGGTCTGGTCATGATGATCGCCAGCATTGAACTGGTTATTTTCGGTTGGGACACGTTGCTGCCCATGCTGAACATTCCCGAAAGCTTCAGATCCCTCTCGGCGGCCTTATGCGGTGGCCTTGTGTTTGTCTTTGCCGGGCTGCGCGCGATCTTTCGGGTCGTCTGCATGGTGCACCGCAAGCCATATAATGAAAAAGGTGTTTTTTAATCATGGGCTTGGCTATATTGTTAGGAATATTCGGTGCTGCTGTCGTGCTTGGCGTGCCAGTTGCATTTGCCATGGGTGTCGCCGCTGCTGCGACCTTCTGGTACGAAGGCTTTCCCTTGCTTATCACCTTTCAGCGGTCGATATCGGGGATTTCTGTTTTTTCCCTGCTGGCCATCCCGTTTTTTGTGTTCGCTGGCGAACTGATGTTGCACGGCGGCATTGCGATGCGTCTGGTGCGTTTCGCTTCCGCGCTGGTCGGTCACGTACGCGGAGGGCTGGCTTCCGTGAACATCTTTTCAAGCATGCTGTTTGGTGGCATCTCAGGATCAGCAGTAGCAGATATCTCGGCGTTGGGCTCGATCCTCATTCCGGTGATGAAAGAGCGGGGCTATCATCCGGATTACGCGGTAAACGTGACTGTGACGTCGTCTATTGCCGGTATCGTCATTCCTCCTAGCCACAATATGATAATCTTTGCGGTTGCGGCAGGCGGCGGAATTTCGATTTCCAAGCTGTTTCTTGCGGGCGTCATACCGGGCATCCTAATGTGCGTATGCTTGGCGATCGCCGCGTATATCATAGCAATCAAACGCAATTATCCGGCAGAGCCGTTTCCTGGTTGGGCTGCGGTCTGGAGCACATCGCTGCAAGCAATACCTGGTTTGGTTACTGCCGTAATTATCGTCGGCGGAGTGCTGTCCGGAGTGTTCACTGTCACGGAATCCGGTGCATTCGGAGCAATTTACGCACTGTTTCTTACCTATTTTGTTTATCGCAGTCTCGATTGGAATGGATTCAAGATATCGGTCGTGTCGGCAGTGCGAACAACTGCAATGGTCATGGTACTGATCGGCTTTGCCAGCTCTTTTGCCTATCTGCTCGCACTTTATCAGGTCCCCGACAAGCTTAGCGGGTTCATGCTGGGCATCTCAGAAGAAAAAATCGCAGTATTGTTAATGATTAATATCATGTTGCTGGTTCTGGGCATGATCATGGATATGGCGGCGTTGATCTTGATTTGTACGCCGATATTTTTGCCAATAGTTAAAGATCTGGGCATGGACCCGACCCAATTTGGCATCATGCTTCTCGTCAACTTGGGGCTTGGCCTTTGCACTCCACCGGTAGGAACCTGCCTTTTCGTAGGATGTGCCGTGGGTCGGATAAAAATCGAAGAAACTCTCAGGACCATCTGGCCATTCTATTTGGCAATCTTGGCGGCGCTCATACTGGTCACCTATGTGCCGGCGGTGTCGCTATGGCTCCCTTCACTGTTTGATTAAGCCATGTGATATTCTGTCGTTACTTTCTGAAAATCTTGCGGGGCAAACTCATGCCCCACGTCAACATCTCCGATACACAAATGCTAGAAATCGAGGTTCGCAAAATGACTCACCCTACACCCGAGACCCTCGAAAAGCTGGCGCAGGTCAGCACTGCTACGCTGACAACATCCCTGTTTCGACGGGGCTTTCGAAACGTTTTCATTCAAGGACCACAGCGCATTAATCCGGGGCGCAATATGGTGGGGCCTGCATATACGCTACGCTATATTCCTGCCCGCGAGGATCTTGACAGGTTGGATTCCTTTGCCGATCGCGACAACCCACAGCGAAAGGGGGTAGAAGAATGCCCTCATGGGGCAGTCTTTGTGATTGATTCACGCGAGGATGCAACGGCCGCCTCGGCGGGGTGCATCCTGGCCACGCGGCTCCAAGTGCGCGGCTGCAATGGAATAGTTACAGATGGCGGTTTTCGCGACACGCCCGAGATAGCAGAGCTGGATATGCCTGCATATCACACACGGCCCAGTGCACCCACCAATCTGACCAAGCACCACGCCGTAGCGATTAACCAGCCGATTGCTTGCGGTGGAATTGCGGTGTTTCCCGGGGACATCATGGTGGGCGATAACGAAGGGGTCGTATGCATTCCGCTTCATCTTGCGGAAGAGGTCGCCAATGAAACGACCGAAATGACGGTGTTCGAAGATTATGTTCTGGAAATGGTTCAGCAAGGGGCCTCAATCTTTGGCCTGTACCCGCCAACTGATCCGCAGACCATGCAAAACTTTCAGGCGTGGCGAAAGCACAACAATAGATAGCGGACGGATACAGGCCAGGGGCTATTACTATGGTAGGATAGCCGAATTCAACCAAGGCTTACGGAAGGATGGGCCGCTAGCTTTCTGGTTTCCTACGACTGCAATGTGCCCCGGCAATATACCCTAGTGTGACGGCGGCCAACAGCCCGTTGCCGGATAAATACCCGCTGTCTCCGCTGCCCGACACGCCGCAGGCTGCACCCCCTGCGGCGTGAAGGTTTTCAAATGTGCCGCCAGTATTTCTTCGAACCAGACCCGTGTTAGGGTCTATCGCCAACCCACCTTGAGTATGAAACAGCGCTCCGGTGACCTTAACCGCACAATATGGAGCGTTCAGATGTGTTGTTCCCCAAACCCGACCAAAGATATCGCTCCCATCGGTGGGGATGTTGGCTATGGTTTGCTGCAAAGCACATATCGGCAGGCCGGTTCTTTCCGCGATATCTTCTAAGCTGTCACCTAGGATGACAGCGCCTTGTTTTTCCGCGGTCTTAAAGTCTTCGAACTGGCGGGCAATGGCTGCAATTCGGCTGTCGAAAATTACCCATGCCACGCCGTCTTGTTGCGCAAGCACCGCGCGCGCCGCTTCGGAATATCCCTGCGCTTCATTCCAAAATCGATGCCCCTCACTATTTACCTGCACGCCTCCTTCGGTAATCGTTGCCCACGTGATCAAGATACCATGAGGCTGAGCAACATTGCCGTGGCCCTGATATGCCCCCAAGTGTCGGGTTTCAGCACCGAGCGCCAAGCCCCATATGATCGCCTCACCGCGGTTACCATCGTGACCGAACCAAACCGCTTCACCGATTTCACTCATGTATTCTGCCACCATTCCCCTGTTGCCTCCAAAACCGTTGCAAGCAAGGATTAACCGGGTACAACCAATGGTTTCGGTACTGGCATCGGGCAGGGTGACCTGAGCACCATAGATACGACTTCCCTTGGTATAGAGCCGATTTGCGCGGCGCTTGCAGATCAACGGAATCTCAAGGGCCTCTATACGCGCACGCAACGCATTGATCAGTTCTTGACCCGAACGGCCCGGCAGCCCGTGCATTCGGCGACGGCTGTGACCGGGATAGTCAAAATCGGTGACAACTGAAAACGGCAGACCATGCTTTTGCGCCAGCCAATCCAATACGGGGGCGGCATTTTCGGCCATCGCCGAAACCAGCGCAGGATCGTTTTCACCGTGCGCCTTCGCCTGAATATCCGCTGCGAAAAGCGCCGGGGTGTCATCAATCCCTGCGGCTCTTTGAAATAGGGTGTCTGCGGCGGGTATAAGCCCGGCGCTAAGCGCAGTCGAGCCGGTTGGAACAGCGTCTGCTTCAACCAAAAGCACATCCTGTCCGGCCTCGTGCGCAGCCAAGGCCGCAACCATCCCGCACGCACCCGCACCAATAATTAGCGTTTCGACATCAAAATCAAAATCCGAGGGCGGTGCCGCGATATCAGCACTTGCCATCGAACCGCTTCCCAAGCTCAAGCATATCCGGTGTCCCGATAGCGGCATTCAAGCCGTCGAAATCATGCATCCTTTCGGAAAAAGCCTTGTTAGACCCGTTTTTCATCAGACTCGCGTAATAATCCTGCGCTGTTTTTGCCAATGCGCGCACAATACCGCCGGGAAAGATCACGATGTCGAACCCGAGTTCCTGAAGTGCCGTCGCAGATGAAATCGGCGTCGCGCCCCCTTCGACCATGTTGGCCAGCAATGGGACACGACCCTTGAATGTATCCGCGATCCGAGACAACTCGCTGCGATCGCGAGGTGCTTCGATAAACAGCACATCCGCACCGGCTTCGATATAGCTGCCCGCGCGATCGATTGCGGCGTCGAACCCCTCAACGGCGATCGCATCCGTGCGAGCGATGATTAACGTATCATGTCGGCGCGCATCGGCCATCGCTGCGATTTTGCCTGACATTTCTTGGTTTGAGATCAAAGATTTGTCGGATAGGTGGCCACATCTTTTCGGATAGGTCTGATCTTCAACCTGAAGGGCAGAGGCCCCGGCGCGTTCATAGCTTTGCATTGTGCGACGGGCATTCAGCGCGTTACCGAAACCGGTGTCGGCGTCCATGATCACTGGCAGGTCCGTACGGTCAGCAATCAGCGCCATCGTGTCAGTCATCTCTGATGCGGTACTTAGACCGATATCGGGACGGCCAAGTCGAGTATAGGCGACAGCGGCGCCAGATAAATACAGCGCCTCGAACCCCGCGTCCGTTGCCAGCGCAGCGGTCAGGCCGTCATAGACTCCGGGGGCGATCAAGATATCGGGTGCGTTAATACGATTGCGCAGGGTCATCGGCTGTCTCCAAACTTGGTCGCGGCATCGGCGCAAGTCATGATATCAGTCACTGATCCAAGCGATTTCAACGTTGCATTGTGAACATCATCATTGAACGCCGCGCATCCGTCGGACAGTAGGACGGTATGGATATCGCGCAGATGCGCATCGCGCACGGTGCTGGCAACGCCGCCGTTGGTAACAATACCGCCAATGATCAACGTATCGATCTTCATTACGCGCAAAATATATTCCAGGCGGGTTTGGTAAAAGGCAGAGTACGCAACTTTTTCCACAGTGAAGTCGGCCGGGGCCAACTGATCTACAAGGGAATGGCCAAAGCTGTTGGGGGCGAAATCACCTTTGGTCAGGAAAGGGCGCAGTTTCTTTAGATGTGCGGCGATCAATGGTTCACCACCGCGACCCGGCACCAGCGTGAACTGCGCCGAGATATAAGTTCCCCCGGCTTGTGTCAGTGCCTGTTTCAGAGGGGCAATTCGGTCAGGCAGGGCAAGGATGCTATCCGCCCCCTGACCGGCACGACCATAGGCACCTTCGGGGTGAAGAAAATCGTTTTGCAAATCAATGGTCAGCAAGGCGGTCGAAGTCGCGTTCATGTCAAAGCCCTTTCAATCAGGGTATTGCCGTAGGTGTCGACTTTGCCCACCAGCCCTGGTTCGATCAACACAGTAGTGTCCGGTTGTTCAAGAATGGCGGGCCCTGTAATTTCGGCACCTATCGGCAGTTCCAGCCGACGGTAAAGTTTCGTTTCATGCCAAGCACCATCAAAATGGACCTGCCTTGTCCCTTTGAAAGCACCGTCGATACTGCCAGCTTGCGGGGCGAGGGTCGCAAGGTCAAAGCGCGGACGCCGACCCGTAACCGCTGACCGCAGGTTGATCACGCGGCGTGCACCTTTTTCCAACAACCTGCCATAGGTCGCGCGATATGCCGTATCGAATGCTGCGGCGATCTCGGCTTCGGTGGGGGCTGTAACACGCCCGTTGGTCACGGTGATGGGCAATGGCACGGACACTGTGTGGGTCTGCCCTAAATATGCCATATCAAGGGTGAATTCGGTATCGCGCCCCTCAAAATGGGTACGCGCGGCATCAAGAGTGGCAAGGCCGCTGTCCACGTGGTCTTGCATGAAGCGGGTCAGCCCGGGAAGGTCAATGCCAGCCAATGCTGTGTTGATGGTTTGTACGAAATCCTGCCGCATGTCCGCGATCACACATCCCATGGCCGAGGTGACGCCGGGGTAGCGCGGTACGATCGCACGAGCCAGCCCGACTTCGGCCATCATTGCCCCCGCGTGCAGCGCCCCACCGCCGCCAAATGGCATAAAAGCAAATCGCTTTGGGTCGAAACCCCGTTCAATAGAGACCAGTCTGAGCGCCCCGGCCATCCGACTGTTTGCGACCCGCAGAATGGCTTCGGCGGCCTGCAATGCATCAAGACCCAAAGGCGTGCCCACATGGTAAAGAATCGCCGAGCTGGCGGCTTCGACATCAAGCCGTTCAAGCTTGCCTCCGATCGGGTTATCTGGGTCTATGCGGCCCAAAACCACGTTCGCATCTGTGACCGTCGGTCGTGTATTGCCCTGACCGTAGGCAACCGGGCCCGGTGTGGATCCCGCGCTTTCCGGCCCGATGTTTAGCAGTCCGCCCTTGTCGACCCAAGCGATTGATCCGCCGCCAGCACCGATGGTGGTTATTTCGATCATCGGAGACCGGACAACCATGCCAAAATCAATCGACGTCTGCTGTGATAGCATGGATTGGCCTTTTGCAATCAAGCTCACATCAAACGACGTACCCCCCATATCGCCAGTGATGACATCCGGGAACCCTGC
Source organism: Roseobacter sp. (assembly GCA_011050655.1). Lineage (GTDB taxonomy): Bacteria > Pseudomonadota > Alphaproteobacteria > Rhodobacterales > Rhodobacteraceae > Sulfitobacter. Next base: position 13,258 of record DRFG01000262.1, on the reverse strand, counting down.
GGCTTGGGCGATATACCCCGCCGCTATGACCCCGGCGGCAGGGCCGGACAGCGCCGTTCGCACCGGCAATCGCGCGGCGGTGTCGGCGTCCATAACCCCGCCGTTAGATTGGACAATCATAAATTCTCCGTCGAATCCACCGTCGTGCAGGGCAGACTCCAACCGCGCGAGATACCCAGAAACTTCGGGTTGGAGATACGCATTGAGCGCGGTCGTGGAAAACCGTTCAAACTCGCGGATTTCCGGCAGAATTTCTGACGAAGCAGAAACATGAGAATTGGGCCAAATGTCCCGCACAGCCTCGACCGCTTGGCGTTCATTATCAGCGTTGGCATAGCTGTTGGCAAAGAGGATAGCGCAGGCAAGACAGCCCTGATCTATCAGGCTCTGCGCCGCCGCCCGTACCGCATCAAGGTCCACCGGAACCCTGACAGTGCCATCAGCGAGCGTGCGCTCGGGTACTTCCAAGCGCAAGGCGCGGTCGACGACAGGTATGAAGTTTCCGCGAAGCCCCCAAGTCTGCGGGCGGTCGCGGCGGCGCATTTCAAGTACATCGCGCAGACCCTGCGTGGTGATGACACCAATCTTTGCCCCCTTGCGTTCAAGCAATGCATTCGTACCCGCAGTGGTGCCATGCACGACCACAGAAACAGTTGACAGATCATCGACGCGGGCATTGATGCCTGCCAAAAATCCACCCGACTGGTCAGGGCGCGTGGTAGGGACCTTGGCGACCTGTGCCGTGCCTGTGGCTTCGTCCAGAACAAAGATATCGGTGAATGTGCCGCCGACATCGACGCCGATCATACGATTTGTGCTTTTCATTGTTGGGCCTCCGTCCATGCAGAGCCATAGGTTTTGGTGGCATGGTCCGGCGTCAACAGCCCGCCGGCGACATCGCGGGCCACCTCTGTAGGCGTGCGTTCAGTCGCTGGGCCATATCCGCCGCCGCCCGGAGTATCGAGCCGAACTGACTGGCCGCGCTTCAATTTAATCCCGACCATTTTCGATGCCATCGGCGGGGTATGCCAACCATCGTCTTGTTCATAGGAAAACAAGTTCATTGCAGCTTCCGCACCACCAGCGACTCCCTTAGGGGCAAAGCGGCCACGTTCTCCGAAAAGGAATGCCGTCGCAGATTCCTCCAGCACTTCGATCTCGTAGATCGCGCCCATACCACCGCGGTGCAAACCAGCCCCCGCGCTGTCAGGACGTAATGCCCATTGCTTGAACATGACAGGATAGGCGGCCTCGAGTATCTCCAACGGGGGGATAGTGGCTGTAGAGATCGGGGCGTTCCCATGATTCAAGCCGTCACTTTCCGGTGACCCGCCATGGCCACCGCCGTAAAAGCTGAACATCACCCAAGGCTGACCATTGGCACGTTTTCCGGAAATGGACAGCGCATTGATCGTGCCATACGCATTGGCCACCACGCGGTCCGGTGCCGCCTGTGATGCCGCTGCAAAGATCACATCCACCATGCGCAAGATTGTCTCGGTATAGCCGCCAACCGGGGCGGGAAACGGCGCAGATAACAGCGACCCGTCCGGGATTTTCACATCAATTGGGCGCATCACACCCGCGTTTGCCGGCAATCCAGGGAAGATATGCTTGATCGCGACATAGGCGGTGGCCACGGCAGTAGGCAAGGCGATATTCACCGGCCCGGCGCAGCGATCCGCTGTGCCTGTAAAGTCCAAGGTCATCCGGTCACCCTGGATTTCCAACGCGACCTTGATCCGAAGCGGAGTATCGGTAATGCCGTCATTGTCGAGAAAGTCTTCTGCCTCCCACCGACCATCGGGCAAATCCGTCAATTCACCGCGCATCAGCAGTTCAGCTCGATCTTGCAGAGCATCAAGGGCATTGCGCACTGTGTCAGCGCCATATTCGCCAAGCAGCTCGTCCAACCGCCTGACCCCCAGATCTAACGCGCCTAATTGCCCGTTCAGATCACCCTGAGCTGATTGCGGAAGGCGCGTATTGCGCATCAAAATGTCAATGATATCGGTTTGGACAACGCCAGCCTTAGCAAGCCGAACCGGCGGCAAAACGAATGCCTCTTGGAACGCATCTGTAGCGGCAGGATTGTAATTGCCAGGAACCGCCCCGCCAACATCATGCCAGTGCCCGACCGACGCGAGGTAGCAAAACAGCTTACCATCGTGGAAATAGGGTCGTACCAACCGCATATCGCTAAGATGGGTGCCGCCAAGGTGGGCATCATTAAAGATATAAATGTCTCCATCGGCCAAATCGCCATTCTCGGCGGCTTTGTCGATCACCGCTTTCACAGCAAAGGACATGACCCCGACGAAAATGGGCAACCCCGATTTCCCCTGAACCAAGGTGTCTCCGGATATGGCATGGTACAGCCCGTGCGAGGCGTCATGCGCTTCGGCGATAATCGGGTTAAACGCTGCGCGGAATAGGGTCGCGTCCATTTCGTCTGCGATCTGTTCCATGCGGCCCGCCAAAACGGCTAGGGTAATAGGGTCGATATCTTGGGTCATGAATGTGCCTTTATTCCTGCGATGTCATTCCAGACGTCTTGGCAGAGAATGCAGCCGTCGTTGATGGGCATAGGATTTTCTCCGCGCTATATGTATTTTTTGTAATACAGATAATCCAATGTGCATAGATCAAATATTTTGATCTTTGGCATATAGATATCTTGCTTTTAAAAAATCCCTCGGTAGGGTTGGAGGAAACCGAAAGGGATATTATGGCAGCTCAGACCGCATCCTTGAAAAGCAGGGGGCTTCCCGAAGGCGGGAAAGCTCGGCGCGTCTATTTGCATTTACACGAAGAAATCATGCGGGGCATTCACGCCCCGGGCGCGGTCCTGCCGGGCGAACAAAAGCTTGCCGTGACACTGGATGTATCGCGTGTAACGGTTCGTCGCGCTTTGGATGCACTAGAGGGCGATGGCCTGATTGCGCGGCGCGCGGGGTCGGGAACCACAGTTTGCGCCCCCAAAGCACAGCCCGCCCTAGCCGCAGATTTTAACACCCTTATGCCGCAACTTGTCGAAATGGGCCAGAACACCACAGCCAGATTGCTGTCGTTCAGCTATGGGGTTGCGCCCGGCGGCGTGGCCGCCGCGATGGGTCTGGACGTGCAGGCGCGCGTCCAAGCTGCCGTGCGCTTGCGTCTGGTCGAAGGCGAACCCTTTTCGCACCTGACCACCTGGGTCCCAGAGAAAATAGCCGAGAATTACACCGAGGCAGAGCTTGCCACCACGCCGTTGTTCCGCCTGTTGGAACGGTCCGGCGTGAAGGTGGACGCGGCACACCAGACGGTTGGCGCGACGCTTGCCTCACCTGATGTCGCTGACGCTTTGGGGATCAGTATCGGTGCGCCGTTGTTGACGTTGGATCGGGTCGTCAAGGACGAGAACGGTCGCGGTGTGGAATATCTTTCAGCGCTTTATCGGCCCGACATGTTCCGCCTTGAAATGGCGCTTAGCCGCGTTGGGGCTGGCGAGGGGCGGCATTGGGAGCCGGTGATAGAGCCCGCGCGGAAAGAGGCCGCCGAATGAGTGGGCCGCAGACCTTATTTTCGAAACTATGGACCTCTCATGAGGTGACACGGCGCGATGATGGAACATCTTTGCTATGGGTTGACCGGCATCTCGTGCATGAAGGGTCGCATCACGCCTTTGCCAAACTGCAAAGTCGCGGCATGTCGGTGGCGGCGCCCGACCTGACATTTGGTGTGGTCGACCATTATGCGCCGACGCGTAGCGGCGAAGTTGCCAGCGACATCCGACGGATGATCGACACGCTCGGGCGGAACGCTCGCGCCCAAGGCATTCGTCTGTTCGATCTGCGCGACCCGGGACAGGGCATCGTCCATGTGATCGGGCCTGAGCAGGGCCTGACCTTGCCGGGCCTATTGATCAACTGCGGGGACAGCCACACGTCGACCCATGGGGCGTTTGGTGCGTTGGCTTTCGGAGTCGGCGCGACCGAGGTGGCGCACATACTTGCAACGCAAACCATTTGGCAACGTCGCCCCAACACAATGCGCATGACGATCAACGGCGCACTAGGACCAGCAGTAACCGCCAAGGATCTGGCGTTGCACTGGATTTCGATACTCGGGGCTGACGGGGCGCGGGGTCATGCGATCGAATACGCCGGCCCGGCGATCAGAGCGATGAGCATGGAAGCCAGGCTTACCCTGTGCAACCTGAGCATCGAAGGTGGGGCGCGGTTGGGACTGATTGCACCCGATCAGCAGACCTTTGACTATATCAAGGGGCGTAATTTCGCCCCTAAAGGTACCGATTGGGAACGTGCCCTGCAAGATTGGTCAGCGCTAGCAACCGACGAAGGTGCTGCATTTGATCAAGAGGTAACGATTGATGCGAACGACGTGGCACCGACTGTAACTTGGGGAACCTCGCCGGAAGATGCGCTGCCGATCACGGGGCGGGTACCTGACCCTGCTATAATGTCGGGTGCCAAAGGCCAGCATGCGCGCGCGTCGCTCGATTATATGGGGCTTGAACCGGGCATGGCATTGGATGCCATTTCTATAGATCAGGTTTTCATCGGCTCTTGCACAAATGGCCGGATCGAAGATTTGCGAATGGCTGCATCCGTTCTTAAGGGTCGCAAGGCCAAGGTGCCGGGGTTGGTATCGCCCGGATCAGCCGCAGTGAAAAAACAGGCCGAGGCTGAAGGGCTGGCACAGGTATTTACGCAGGCTGGTTTGGAGTGGGCGCAATCGGGCTGTTCGATGTGCGTCGGTATGAACGGCGACAGGGTCAAATCCGGCGACCGCTGCGCATCGTCCACCAACCGTAATTTCAAGGGGCGACAGGGGCGTGGGGCACGTACCCATTTGATGAGCCCTGCAATGGTGGCTGCCGCCGCAGTTTCCGGGCATCTTGCCGACGTGCGCCCGTTGCTGGAGGGCAGGACATGAGCGGCTGGACCGAAATCAAGGGGCGCGCTGTGGCGCTTGCCCAATCCAATATTGATACCGACCAGTTGATACCGGCACGGTTCATGTCCGCCCCACGCACAGATGGCTACGGCGACTTTCTATTGCATGACGTCCGACAGGATGACGCAAACCATATCCTTAATCGTTACACAAACGTTGATGTCCTTGTTACGCGGCGCAACTTTGGCAGCGGTTCCAGCCGCGAGGCGGCGGTTTACGCACTGGTAGACTTTGGCATCAAGGCCGTGTTAGCCCCCAGCTTTGGCGATATCTTTCGAAGCAATGCGGTGAATAACGGTCTGTTACCTGCGCAACTGCCAGAAGCGGATATCGAGGACCTAATCGCCGCCATCGGTGACGATGATGTCGGTGCAACCGTGGATTTATCCACCTCCACCGTTCGCATCGCGGGCCAGGAATTATCATTCGATCTTGACCCGGTCTGGCGAAAAAAACTTGTGAACGGGTGGGACGACATAGACCTCACCAGCCAGCACAACGATGGAATTCAAGCTTTTCGCGCGGCCCGCTTTGCTGCGCACCCGTGGGCTTTGCCCACGTCTTAAGGTGCCTTTGCCCGATTCAGGGCGGGGCGGAAACTAAACGGGAAGTCGCAAAGACACCCTTAACAACCGGGAGTAAGAGAAATGAAACATACAATTATCGGTGGCATCCTAGCCACAACAGCGTTGACTAGCACTGCGTTCGCTCAGGACACGCTGACGGCTGTGCATGCGTTCCCAGAGTCGCTGGTTTATACCAAATCCTTTCTGGAATTCGTCGACAAGGTGAACGCCGCTGGCGAGGGCGTGGTCAAGATCGAAGTACGCGGGGGGCCTGAGGCGATCGGCATGTTCCAACAACCTGACGCTGTAAGGTCCGGGGTTGTGGATATGGTATATACACCGGGAAGCTTTTACGCTGGCGCGCTCCCGGAGAAGGATGCTCTGGTTACATCGAACCTGACCGCTATCGAAACGCGCGCCAATGGCGGCATCGAATTGATCGATCAGATCCACCAGGAGAAGATGGGCGTAAAATATTTAGGGTGGTTCGATTCAGGGGTCTGCTACAACCTGTGGACCCGTGACGAACCAAAGCTCGATGCAGATGGCAACCTAGATGTCTCCGGCCTTAAACTGCGTGGCAATGCTGTCTATAACGCATTCTTTACAGAATATCTGGGCGCGCAAGTGATTGATTTGCCCACAACCGAAGTCTACTCGGCACTGGAAAGAGGGGTCGTTGACGCGACAGGCTGGACCCAGATCGGCTTGATCGACTTGAAATGGAACGAATTCCTGAATTACCGGATCGAACCATGCTTTTTCTCAACCGATCTCGGTACCATCGTGAATCTCGAAAAGTGGAATTCACTCTCCGATGAATCTCGCAAGATACTGCAAGATGTCGCAATCGAGCACGAGAAAGAGTCTGCGGAGAAGTTGGGTAAGGTACGCGATGAAGATTTTGCCAAGCTCGAAGAGGCAGGCATGAAAGTCGTGACCCTGGAAGGGGATGCCGCGAAAAACTATTTGGCGGCGGCTACGCAAAAGACATGGGACCGCATGAAAGGCCTGATGGCCGAAAGCCCTCAAGGCGACGGTAACTATGACAAGCTGATCGAGCTGTTCTACGACAAGTCAAAGGTCGAGTAAGCACTTTTTGGCGCGTCGGTTTTAGACGACGCGCCAATTTTCAAAAAAGGGGCAGGGTATGCAACTCGTCGGTCGATTATATCGGGCGTTCTTATATGCGATGGCGGGAATAGCAGGGGTTATGCTGGTATGGCTGATGATCTCTGTCATATTGTCTGTCGTGATGCGCAACGCGGGCTTGCAGCCCTTTGCTTGGCTCTTCACGTCGTCTGAATATGCAATTTTATACATGACAATGCTGGGCGCACCGTGGTTGGTGCGTGAAAAAGGGCATGTTCATATCGAATTGGTAACGTCGGCGTTACCCGCCCCCATGCGGCGGTTTGTCAGCAGGCTGGTGGCAGTACTTTGCGTCGTGGTGTCAGCGATCCTTGCGTACAAAGGAGCAGAGCTGTTCTTGGGTAACATCGTCCGAAATGATCTGGATGTTCGCGCCTATTACTTTCCAAAATGGATACTTACTCTCGCCTTTCCCGTCAGCTTCGGCCTGATGGCAATCGAATTCTCGCGCTTCGTTTTCGGCGATGATCTTATGCACTCAGGCGAAGCAGGAATACACGAATAATGGAATGGTTTGAATCTCTGGCCGTGCTGCTGGGGTCGATATTGGTGCTTATGGCACTCGGCATGCCTGTAGCCTTGGCTTTTCTGGCGGCCAATATCGTCGGCGCATGGTTTTTCATGGGCGGTGCAAAAGGGGTAACCCTGCTGCTGAACAACGGTTTCGGCGGGCTAACCAACTATGCTCTAGTCCCTATCCCGCTGTTTCTTCTGATGGGCGAGATTTTCTTTTACACTGGGCTAGGCAAGCGCATGTTCAATGCGATTGACCGGTTACTGGGCAAATTACCTGGGCGACTTTCCTACGTGACGGTTCTGGGTGGTACTGCATTTTCAACGCTGTCTGGGTCTTCGATGGGATCGACGGCATTGCTAGGCAGCCTGATGGTGCCGGAAATGACGGCGCGTGGTTACAAAAAGCACATGTCAATCGGTCCAATTCTAGGCACTGGGGGCTTGGCAATAATCATCCCGCCGTCTGCTCTTGCGGTGTTGTTGGCGACACTTGCACGCATTGATGTGGGGGCATTGTTAATTGCCGGCATAATTCCCGGCCTGATCCTAGCAAGCTTTTATATCGCGACAATCTATATCCAAACGAAAATAGATCCATCCGCCGCGCCGGCCTATGAGGTTGAGACCCTCAATTTCGGTCAAAAGGCACGGCTGTTATTCGGCGATGTGGTACCAATGCTTTCGGTCATGGTGTTGATCGTCATTGGCATGGTGGCCGGATTGATTACCCCTTCAGAAGCAGCCGCTTTCGGCGCATTAGGTGTCATCATCTTGGCATTGCTCTTTAGATGTCTGACTTGGGAGGCCATGAAACGGTCGGTTATCGGTGCTTTACGTGTAACGCTCATGGCGTATCTCATCGTGTTCGGGTCATCGACATTTAGTCAGCTGCTTGCATTCTCGGGGGCATCCAGCGGGTTGATCCGATGGGCGACATCTTTCGATCTTGCACCAGTTGCGATGCTTTTAGTAATGTTCGGCGTCTTGCTGTTGCTTGGGATGTTCATGGAACAGATATCCATGATGTTGTTGACAGTGCCAATCTTCTTTCCTTTGGCTACGACGTTGGGCTTCGATCCGGTGTGGTTCGGGTTGGTCATACTGCTTGCGCTTGAAATTAGCTTTACCACCCCGCCTTTCGGCTTATTGCTGTTCGTGATGAAGGGCGTTGCGCCAAAGGATACCACCATGCGCGAGATATACCTATCTGCGTTCCCCTATATGGGCTGCGCCATCCTTGTGGTGCTGTTGCTGATCCTGTTCCCACAACTGGCGCTATGGCTTCCCTCTTTATAGGTTTGCCGTACGACGTGGGGATGCGATGACCTATCGCAGTGACAGCGGACATGCGTCTGGTGTCGCACGCCGATCACGCTGCGTTTCTATGGCTTGACATTCTCACGTCGCACTTTGATTGAAGTGCTGAAAACTATAATAAGTATAGGAAAGGGAGCAGGGGTGCGTTTTCTTGCGGGAATTGCCAAACTAATTTGCGCTGTGAATCTTATCATAGGCAAAACATTCGCCTGGCTGGCCTTAGCTATCGTGATTATTTGTTTCACCGTGGTCGTACAGCGATATCTGTTCGCTATCAGTTACGTTTGGATGCAGGATCTTTACATCTGGTTAAATGGCGCGATGTTTACGGCAGTCGCCGGGTTTGCCCTACTGCGTGACGATCATGTTCGGGTCGACATCTTCTATCGACCGGCAAGCATGGCACGACGCGCGCTGATTGATCTTATCGGAGTATTCCTGTTTCTGTTGCCGTTTTGCTGGGTTGTCTATCAATACTCCATCCCTTTCGTGATCCGCGCCTGGAGCTATCAAGAAGGGTCCGCCAATGTGGGCGGAATGCCAGGATTGTACGTTCTGAAAACCTTTATCATAGGCTTCGTCACGTTGATTGCTCTGCAAGGGCTCGCGATGGCGATCCGGTCGGTGCTTGTTCTTAGCAACAACGCTCACCTCGTTCCAAAGTCGATTCAGTACAGCCCGGACCGCATTGCGGCCGATCACCCGCAGGGAGCAGTCTGATGGACCCGGTTGTGATAGGCGAACTTCTTGCCGCATTAATGTTTTTTGGGGTAATAGGGTTCTTACTGTTGGGCTTTCCGGTGGCCTTTACCCTTGCCGGTGTGTCGCTGCTTTTTGGAAGCGTCGGCATGGCTTTTGGGGTATTTGATCCGTCTAACTTTGGCTCTTTACCCAACCGTTATATCGGGTTCATGACCAACGAAGTATTGGTTGCTGTCCCGCTCTTCATATTCATGGGCGTTATGCTGGAACGCAGCCAGATCGCTGAGCAACTATTGCTAACGATGAGCAAATTGTTCGGCAACATGCGCGGCGGGCTTGGCATTTCCGTGGTTCTCGTGGGCGCTATGCTTGCCGCTTCCACCGGGGTAGTAGGTGCGACTGTCGTGACGATGGGGCTTATTTCTTTACCTGCAATGTTGCGGGCCGGCTATGACCCCAAGCTTGCTACCGGCGTCATCTGTGCCAGTGGTACACTGGGTCAAATCATCCCGCCGTCAACGGTGCTGATTTTCATGGGTGACATGCTATCGGGCATCAATAGTCAGGTCCAAATGGCCAAGGGCAACTTCGCACCAACGCCTGTATCGGTGGGCGACCTATTCGCCGGGGCACTGTTTCCGGGCATCTTGCTGGTCTCGCTCTACCTTGGCTTTGTCCTGTTCAAAGCTGTAACCGACCCCGTGTCATGCCCCGCAACACCTGTACCGGCCGACGAAAAGGCCGACCTGCTGCGCGAGATCGCAGTAGCGCTCGTGCCGCCACTGCTGCTGATCCTCGCCGTGCTTGGGTCGATCTTGGGCGGGATCGCGACCCCAACCGAAGCAGCATCCGTCGGCGCTGTCGGAGCCATGGTGCTAGCGGCTCTGCGCTGGCGGTTATCCTTTACCATCCTAAAGCAAACAATGATCGCCACAGCGACGATCACCAGTATGGTATTTGTCATCCTCTTGGGCGCGTCAGTCTTTTCTGTAGTGTTTCGGATGATGGGGGGCGACAACCTAGTACACGAGTTCTTGAGCAATCTACCCGGAGGCCCCATGGCCGCAGTGGCAGTGGTCATGGTCATCATGTTCTTCCTTGGGTTCATTCTGGATACGTTCGAGATCATCTTTATCGTGATCCCTATCACCGCACCTGTACTATTGGCGCTGGACGTCGATCCAATTTGGCTTGGTGTGATGGTCGGGGTGAACCTACAAACGTCCTTTTTGACGCCGCCCTTTGGCTTTGCGCTATTTTACCTGCGGGGCGTCGCGCCTGCTGACCTGCCGACAAGCGCAATCTACAAAGGGATTTTGCCGTTTGTGCTGTTGCAGATCATCGCAATCGCGATCCTGTTTGTTTTCCCACAAATTGTTACGTGGCTACCGCGATTGATCGCAGGCTAAGCCACATAAATAAAAGGCCCGGTGTCCTTCACCGGGCCTTTCAACATTACCTTACCAAGAAGCTCAGTATTTCAGATACTTTTCGCGCGCCTGAACGAAAGGTGCGTCAATCTGCTCGGTGCGGGTGCGCACCAGATTCAATGCTTCGACAAAGCTATTCGCCGTTTTCTTGACCAGTGGATCATCGCTGTTTCGCAGTTCCTCAATCACTTCCACCGAAGCTTTCGCACCCGCTTCCATGATATCGTCGGGGAATTTGCGCACAATTACACCATGTTCTTCGACAAGTGTTTTAAGCGCCCGGGGATCATTGGCAACGAAATCCGCGGCCACTTGATCATATTCCGCCTGAGAAACGTCGCGGATGATCGCCTGAAGATCTTCAGGCAGATCCTGATACTTTTTCTTATCGACCACAAGTTCAGTGGCAAGCCCGGGTTCGACGAAGGACGGCATGTAATAGTTTTTGGCAACCTGATGGAAACCGAGCGCCAAGTCGTTGTAGGGGCCGACGAATTCGGCTGCGTCCAACGTCCCTGACTGCAACGCTTGAAAGATTTCTCCGGCGGCCATGTTGGTAACGGTCGCTCCCAGTTTTTCCCAGACCCGTCCTCCAAGCCCGGGCGTACGGAATCTTACGCCTTTGATATCATCGAGACCGGTCAGTTCGTTACGGAACCAGCCGCCGGCTTGAGTGCCTGTGTTGCCTGACAAAAAGCCCTGCACTCCAAACTGATCATAGATTTCATCCCAGATTTCCTGTCCACCCAGGTAGCGAACCCATGCTGTCAACTCTGGGGTCGTCATTCCATAAGGTACGCCCGTAAAGAACGATAATGCGGGCGATTTATTCTGCCAGTAATAGGCGGCACCATGGCTCATCTCGGCGGTACCATCAATAACAGCATCCAGCGATTGAAGCGGTGGTACCATTTCGCCTGCTGAATAAACCTGAACTGTCAGCCGCCCGCCCGAAGCTGCCGTAATGCGGTCGGCTAACCGCTGCGCCCCGACGCCCAAACCCGGAAAATTCTTGGGCCAGGTTGTGACCATGCGCCACGTGATGTTGCCTTGGGCAACCGCTGGGGCCGCTAGGGTCGATGCCGCAGCACCCGCTCCTAGAACACCAGCTTTACGAATGAAAGAACGACGATCCATGATTTTCCTCCCGAGATCGCAAACATAGAATAAGCGCCCTGATCGATGCGGTCAGGGACAGCATGTCGCTCAGATAATCCCCGCGTCGTAAGAATGTCCATGGCTTGCGAACGTTATTAAGCTGCTCATGGTTTGAGATTTTTTGACTTGCCTCACAACGACCCGATCGTGTTGTAAATCTGTCCGAAAAATTGTGTCAGCAAACTATCCTCGCAGCAACTTGTTATCCCTACCTTATGCCGGACAAGCCAATCTGCTGGTTGTCTGTGCCAAAACATTTTTCTGCAAAAAGCAAAAAGGCCGGAACGTTTCGCGTTCCGGCCTTTGTTACCTGCCGAATAAAGCAGGACACTGGTATAACTCAACCGTTAGGCTGAATGTACACTCATTACATCTTACATCGAAATAACGTAGACCCGCTCTGTACCGCGTGTGCCATTGTCAACTGCACTGGTATAGAATTCATCTGCTGTCATATCCAAAACCAATTTGCCGTCTTTTTCAACGATGCCTTCAGGGGACAAGGATATTACGACAGTATCTGCTTCGATCTTGTTGTTGCCGCTCGTGTCGATGTGCAGCTCACTTTGGCCTTGGTCGTTAAACTTTACGCCGCTTACAACGCCAATTACCTCTCCGTCAGTTGAACGGAACTCGTGACCTACTGCACCGGAAAGCGCATCATATTGAACGCGCGAGATATTGGAGTGATCTTCCTCGTATGCGGGCATGCCCTCAACGCGAGGACCATAAGTACTAGTGCTGGCCGTTGTTTCGGCATTCAGTTGCACAGACGAACTTGCTAGTGGCTCAGCTACACCTTGGCCTTCAGGCTTGCCTTCTGCATAGGCAACGGAGCCTGCAACCAAAGCTGTAATCATGGCGGTTGTTGTCAAAAAATTGCGTGTCATTTGTATTCCTCATTTGGTCAGTTTCATTACCAACACAACCGCTGAACCGGCAAAATGGTTCCATCTGGTTCGGGATGTTCCGAAAAGGAACTTGCTAAATAGAAATCGTATTAACCGTCGACAGTCTTAATTTTTCCGCCCGCCAAATCATATAATCGATTATGCAAATAGAGGGTGTCGTTTCATGCATTAGTTCAGGTTCGCGCTCTATGATCTCAGAGGGGGACATGATGAACGTGCCAACAGATCCGGTTTAACCGTCGTCAGATCACCGAACCGTACGCGGCGGCATGTAGGCGCATGTTTAGAGTAGGCTCATATGCCTGGGCATTCAATAATTGTCGCGGGTAAGGGGGACAGCGCCACGTCGATCGACTGCATATAAAACTCTGTATGTATTATATTCTGACCTTAACTGGTGCTGAGTTTTTTGACGCGGATTGTGTCTGATAATAGCGATTATGTAACTAAACGCGTTATATATTGAGTAATTTTTTTGATATTATCGTTGAGAGATACGGTTTATTAATGAACTTATTAGGATTGGCGGTGACCTACTCTCCCACGT
>DRFG01000261.1 GCA_011050655.1 Roseobacter sp. | reverse complement strand
CAGAAATCTGTGCCAAAGGTCGCGACCTTAAAAACCTGGCTGGATCACGCTCGAACACAGGTGTCAGCTAAATCTCCGACAGGCCAGGCGCTCAAATACATTGCCAAATATTGGGACGGTCTGATCCTCTTCCTCGACGATGGCCACATCGAGATGGACAGCAATGCCGTCGAACGAACCATCCGCCCCATCGCCCTGCAAAGAAATTATGCCCACCCGTTGATTATGTGCAGTTCGCCGAGGGAAGTGCCTGCAATTGCCGTCGCGCTGGCGATTTCCAGCTCGACGAACTGCGCATAAGTCAAAGGCTTTGAAGAAATTGCATCAACTGATCCGGTGGCCGATACCGCCCGGGGCGCGCCCCGAGGGGTTGCAGGCGATCAAGAGTGCGCTCCTTCATTGATAGATCTGCCTGGAGGTACATATGCGTTGTGGCGGGGCTTTCGTGACCTAGCCAGAGCGCGATGACTGTGATGTCGACCCCAGACTGTAAAAGATGCATCGCCGTGGTATGGCGGACCGTATGCGGTGATATCGAACGTTGCGCGAGCTGCGGATGACGTTCAGCGGCAGTCGCAACGGCAAGCTTGAGGCGCTGTGTGACATTCGAGCGCGCCATCTTTTCCCCGCTTCGACTTGGGAACAGGAATCTGTCATCGGCTGTACCCTCCAGCCTGCGTTTCCAGTTCCGGATCAGCGACGCTGTTGAACGCCAGAGCGGCACGCTACGTTCCTTTCGCCCCTTGCCGTGAAGGTGTGCTGCCATTGTCTGGTCGATGACAACATCGCCGACCCGCAGGCCTATGGCATCCGACACGCGCGCACCGGTGTTATACATTAGACTGAAGAGCGCTCGATCCCGCTGACCTGCCCAGGTTTGCGGATCAGGCGCCTCGAGGATCGCCTGCATTTCTGGACGCGATAGAAATCCCAGTACCGGTTTGTCAAACCGCTTCATAGGTATAGCCAATGCTTGCTGGATCACTGGGAGCGCGGTCAGGTCGTAGTGAGCGGCATACTTCAGGAATGATCGGAGCGCGGCCCAACGAGCGTTGCGGCTGCGCGCACCGTTCTTGCGATCATTCTCCAGATGATGGAGGAAACTGAGAATGAACTGGGCGTCGAGATCGACCAACACCAATGCAGTCGGAGCCTTGCCGATCTCGGCCTCCGCGAAACTTAGCAACAGACGGAACGTGTCTCTGTAAGCGGCGATGGTGCGTGGGCTGACCGCCCGCTGATGGCCCAGATGTTCAACGAAAAAACGTTGGAGCAAGATGGAAAAGGTCGGCGTCGAGGTCGGATCAGCCATGATGGTGGTCTCCTGCTGCCGCTGCGAATTGCTCGAAGCTCTTGCCGGCTACGGCCATGAGATCCGGGACGCCGGTCAGATACCAGTATGTGTCGGACACCTTGGCGTGGCCGACATAGGTCGAAAGTGCGGCCATGGCGTTGCCGATATCGACTCCGTGCTCATGCCAACGTTGAACGCGACTGCAGATGAACGTGTGGCGCAGATCATGTATTCGCGGTTGAGCGTAGGCACCACGCGCAATCCACCCGAGTTCGCGTCGCAGCCGCTGAAACACCCAATGGATGGTTCGTGTTGGCAGCACCCCGCCGGATGACGACGGGAATAACGGCATATCTGGGTGGGTCGCGTAGTGTCGCGCCCGCACAACCATGTAACGGTTCAATGCCGCCGCCACTGTCGGATGTATTGGCACGTGTCTGGATTTGCGGAATTTTGTGTTCCGGACCGTGAGGACGCCCTGATCAAGATCTGCATCGCCGCATCGCAGGTGGAGAGCTTCGGAAAGGCGCAGGCCAGTGGCGGCAATCAATCCGAAGATTGTCTCATAAGTCGCGGGTCGCAATCCACCGTGTGGGGCAAGGAGTCGGGCGGCGGCGAGAAGATCGCAGATCTCCTGCTCCGTGTAGATGTGGGGCGCGAGACGCCGATGCGAACGGCCAAAGATTGCGGTCTGCGGGAACTCGGTCGCAGGATCGATCCGCACCAAATATCTTGCGAAGGGACGAAGCACGTCCAGACGGCGCGCCCAAGACAAGGGCTTGGCGTATTTGGCTTGACCCAGCACCCAATCCAGGGTGATGCGGGTTGTCAGGGGACCAGTATGGCCTGTCGCGTCAACGAAGCGGGCAAACGCGGTGATCTGGTCTCCTGGAATACGCAGATCAAATCCCAACCCGCGGCGTTCGGCCAAGTAATCCTCGGCCAGGGCAAGGCCACTGCCGAGAGCTTGGTCAAGTCGACCTTGGCATAGATCGCCGACGTATCAAGGCTGCGGTGCCGCAGTACGTCGGCGATATCCTTCATCGACGAACCGGTGCGTAAAAGTCGGCTGGCCACGCTGTGTCGTAGAATGTGGGTCCCCGTGCGGGTCCATCCGCATCTTCGATAGCCCGCCAGGACCGCACGCTTGACGACGCCCTTCTCGATCGGCGCGTCATACGGGGCGACGTGCCGAACAAATATGGCGCGGTTGGATGTCTGGGGTCGCTCCTCGCGCAGATAAGCGACAATCGCGCTGCCCGTTGCCGAGGGCAAGGGGAGAAGGTCGGCGCGCCGCCCTTTGGTTCCCATAAGGCTGATCGTCCCATCGGCCCAATTGATGTCTTCGAGGCGCAGGTTGACGACCTCGCTGGATCGCAGGCCGAGATCGATCAAACACCGCGTCATCGCATATGCCCGCCGGTGCGACGGAAAGGGTTGATCGAAGGATTGCAGCAGTTCGTCGATCTCAGCGTCGCTGAGAACTTCCGGCAAGGATGCCAATCGCCAGTGGGCCGCGCGCGGAATGGCGGCCATCAGTTCGCTGATCCGGTCCCCGGACATGCTTCGAAATCGCAGATAGCAGCCGACGGCACCGCCGATCACACGGATGGAACCGGCACTGCGCTTATGGTCACCCAGGACAAACTGCCGGACAGAGGTGGCACCGATCTTCGACATCGTGATCGGTTGGTCGCTGAAATGGGCAAGCAGAAGCTCACCAACGATCCGACCGCGCTGACGGCGGGTGCTGTCCGCCAAGCCCCAGACATCGCGCATGTGTTTGTCAAAGCGCGCCAGATCTTGCGCAACGGCCGTGTCGGAGGCGGGATCCTGCGCTCCAATACCATCGGCCCTCAGCACTTCCAGAAGCTGGGCCAGTGCAGCACGCAGCTCGTGGCGCAACCGGCGAACCGGATAAGGACAACTGCACACAGGCAGATGTTCAGACAGAAACCGCGCGACCATGGCCTCGCCGATCGCGCTCAGGCTACAGCGCTCCACAGTCAGCCAATAAGCAAAATGCGCAACGCAGCATAGATAAACGCGCTGCGTGCTCGGCGCATATCGCCCGCGACACAGGTGTGTGCCGTAGCGCGAAACGTAGGGCTGAAGAATGCTGTCCTCTAACCAAAGGCGTGGCTGCGCTTGAACGACGATCTCTTGGGACATGGTAAACTCCTATCAGGTTGAATGAACCTTCAAGAAGAACAGGATTATGTTCAGAGCGAAGCCATATATGTGGCCGCTATCTTCCAGCGCAGCCACAGGAAATACGTTCTTTCATCAGCGAACTGCACATAATCAACGGGTAGGCATAATT
>DRFG01000260.1 GCA_011050655.1 Roseobacter sp. | reverse complement strand
TTGGGCCAGCATCCTCGGGAGGAGGTGAAGATGCTGGCCCTTTGCATTGGCGCTCCCTGTTGGTTTTTGCGCCGCTGCTCGTGCTGGCTTACTCTGGGAGGAGCGAGAACCAGCACTTTTCGTGTATTTCTCAGACCGATCGGCCTGTCCTTTATTCCTCAGCCATCAGTGTTTCTGCATACTTCGGTATGTCGGAGCGCTGGATACCGATCTGGGCAAGCTGATGGTCGCTCATGTTCGCGAGGGTGGACAACATCCGGGCCATTTGAAGGGATTTCAGTGCGGAATGTGCTTTGGCCCCAATCCGCGCCAGTATCGAAACAAAGCTATGCGCGATCTTTGACAAAGAGATTGTAGCGGTGACGGTATGACGGCCTTCAGACCCAGCCGTATGTGAGTTAACAGTCATAAGCGGCCTCTATAGCCAATCTCTTGATGTTGCTGCGCGGAATACCGAGATCTCTCAGATCACGGTCCGTGAGCGCCGCTAGTTCAAAAAAAGCGGCGCGATAGACCTTACGCTTGGCCAAGGCCTTTCGGATCTGATCACGCTTTTGATGAAAGATTGTGCGGCCAGCATCCAAAATGACATCTAGCCCAGAGTTTGATCGTATAACTGCCATGATATGCCCTCATCTATTGCTGCGATGCAGTATTTATGCTGCACTGCAGCAGATACAGCTAACAGCCCACATCTCCAACCCGTTCAATGCGCACAGGGGACTTGCCAAAAAGGAAAGGATGTCACCGATGATGGACGTATCCTCGCAGATGCTCGTCTATGTAAAGGTCGTTGAAATGGGCAGTATCTCTGCGGCGTCCAGATCAAGTGGACAGACGCCTTCGGCCGTCAGCAAGCAGATCCGACATCTGGAAGATCACGTAGGGCACAGGCTGTTGCACCGCACAAAGGCCGGTGTTGCCATGACCGACGAAGGCCGCGAATATTATGAAAAGTGTCGGGCTGTGGCAGACAAGTTTCTGGAGGCCGAAGCACATATTTCCAGTTTCAACGGCAACCCAAAGGGCGTGCTGAGCGTCGCTTCAAGCGTCGCATTTGGTAAGTATCAACTGATCAACGCTCTGCCTGAGTTTCTGAAACTCTATCCTGAAATCACCATCTCATTGGAGTTAACAGATCGTCAGGTCGATCTGGAAGATGAGAGCTTTGACGTAGCAATCAACTTTTCCGAACAGTTGATAAACCCAAACGCTATTGCCCGAAAGATCATGAAAAACGAACGCATCCTCTGCGCGTCTCCGGCATTTCTCGAGGCATATGGCACGCCAAAGACATTCAGCGATTTGGCGAATTTCAATTGCCTGCGGACGTCCAACTTTGTTGGCAGAAACGCCTGGGAGGCAGAAGTGGATGGTATTGAGTACAAAGTTATTGCCACCGGAAATTTTGTCGGCAATAGCGCAGACGCCGTTTTCAAAGCCGCCCTGTCCGGTTTGGGCATCGCAAGATTATCATCCTACGTCGTCGCCGATAAGATCGCTTCGGGCGACCTGACGAGGTTGTTCCCAGCATATGCTCAGAAACATGCCGATGTGGCTGTAATATTCGCAAGCAAACGAAATCTAGCGCCAAAAATACGTGTGTTTTTGGACTTCTTGGCCGAGCGATTCCAAAGGTCGTAGCATGACTGAATGGCCGGAAATATACCCTGAAACTCTCTGAATAAGTTGGCGATTTTGGCCGCCGTCAACGAACCTTGGAAAGCCCCCCAATTTCTAGGATGTGGCTTAGAACCTCGTCAGCCCCCTCATTGTGCCGCAGCGCACAGAAAACGTAGGGCCGCCCGTTACGCATTTTTTCGCAATCTTGTTTCATCACATCCAACGATGCGCCGACATGCGGTGCAAGATCGGTTTTGTTGATCACCAGCACGTCCGACTTCGTCAGCGCTGGCCCGCCCTTGCGCGGTATGTCTTCGCCCGCCGCCACGTCAATCACATAGATCGTCACGTCCGCCAGTTCGGGGCTGAAGGTCGCCGACAAATTGTCACCACCGCTTTCGATCAATACGATATCAAGATCAGCATGCCGCGCACGCATCTGTGCAATTGCAGCCAAATTAATCGACGCATCCTCGCGAATGGCTGTATGCGGACACCCGCCCGTTTCGACACCGATAATACGGTCTTGCGGGAGGATTTGCATCCTCATGAGCGCCTCCGCATCCTCTTGCGTATAAATGTCATTGGTGATCACCCCAATCGAGAAATCGGGCTGCAATGCGCGGGCAAGGCAGGCAGTGAGCGTCGTTTTGCCAGCGCCCACAGGGCCACCAATACCGATACGCAATGGACCGTTGAGTTCTGTCATGAGCGGAATATCCTTGGTTGAAGGGTTTCGTGTTGCATGGCGGCAATATCGGAGAGAAAGGCGGTGCTGCTGAGATCATCAAGTGTCGTGCCGATGGTATCCTTGGCAGTCTGGTCGCACATGGGGATCAGGGCCGCGAGAGCCCTTTGCCCATCGGTTTGGCCCAGCGGAACAGCCCGGACTGCCGCTGACACCAGATTGCTGGCAAAGGCGTGTAGATAGAGCGTTGCGGTTAGATCAGCATTCAATGCCATTTGCGCGGCGGCGTTCCCCACGGCAACAGGATAGCAAAGAGTAGTGGCGTCACCGCCCCAGATCGCAGCAGTCGTTTGACTGAATGCGGTCCCTTGAAGCTCGGTTTCGAGGATGCGTTCGGAGGAAGCCGACACCGCGATAGCCGTCAGGTTTACCTCCTCAAGAGTGGCGGGAGAATCGCAGAAATAAGCCGCACGAAGCAGGATACAGTCGTTGCGCCCGCTGCCATGCTCCAACACATCGGACAGCCAGTCCTTCAGATCATCGGCACTGGCAATCGTTCCATTTTGGATCGCCGTCTCCAGCCCGTGCGAATAGGCGAACGCCCCGACAGGGAAGCTTGGCGACAGCCATTGTGCGAGGGTCAGTATATTGTATTCAGTGTTCATGTGCAGTGGCGACATGTTCGTGGCTATGGGTGCGGCCATGACCATATGCGCCGCCTTCGGGGGTGAAGGGCGCGGTAAGCGGCTCAACAACAGCGCCGAGGTGTTCCAGCATGTGACCAATGACGGGATCGGCCTGGATCAGCAGATAATCGGTGTTGATCTGGCAGGGCGTATGACGGTTGCCCACATGCCACGCCAACCGCACAAGGTCAGGGCCGGATATTTTATAAAGCTCTTCAACGCCCGCAGTGATCTGGACCAACACGCCGCTATCAAGCTCAAGCGCATCGCCATCATCCAGCGAGGTGGTCTGCGCGAGATCAACGATGAAATGCTCGCCAGACACCATTGTCAGCCGTTTGCGGCGTAAGAAGCGCTCGGTGTAATCCAGCTCGCAAGTCGTTGCTGGACCATTCCAATGCCCCTTGCGGTGCAGGGTTTGCGCGATAGGAAGTTGTGTCATAGCGTCCTCTCAGAACATGAAATAGCGTTGGGCCATCGGCAGGACTTCGGCGGGATGGCAGGTCAGCAAAACGCCGTCCGCACGCACCTCATAGGTTTCAGGGTGTACGTCGATTTGTGGCAGGGCATCGTTCAGGATCATGTCGGCTTTGCCTATGTTGCGTGTATTGCGCACCGCAACCGTCTGTTTGACCAGACCCAATGCGTCGCCAATCCCTCCGGCTTGCGCAGCCCCAGAGACAAAGCTGACCGACGTATGTCGCAGCGCAGTGCCGTAAGCGCCGAACATCGGGCGGCTATAGACGGGCTGTGGCGTGGGGATCGACGCATTCGGATCGCCCATCTGCGCCACAACGATGGTGCCTGCCATCAAGACCATCTCGGGTTTGACGCCAAAGAATGCAGGGTTCCACAACACCAGATCAGCGCGTTTGCCCACTGAAATATCGCCCAGAACATGGCTTACACCTTGGGCAATCGCCGGATTGATCGTGTATTTTGCGATGTAACGGCGCACCCGCATGTTGTCGTTGTCGCCGGTTTCCTCCGCCAATGCACCGCGTTGTTTCTTCATTTTGTCAGCGGTTTGCCACGTGCGGATCAACACTTCGCCCACACGGCCCATGGCTTGTGAATCTGAAGCAATGATCGAAAACGCGCCCAAATCGTGCAGGATGTCCTCGGCGGCAATCGTCTCGCGCCGGATGCGGCTTTCGGCAAAGGCGATGTCCTCGGGGATCGATTTATCGAGGTGGTGACAGACCATCAGCATGTCCAGATGCTCTTCCAGAGTGTTCACAGTGAAGGGGCGCGTCGGGTTGGTGGAGGACGGCAGGACATTCGCATCCCCACAAATCTTGATGATATCAGGGGCATGTCCACCCCCCGCGCCTTCGGTATGAAAGGCGTGGATGGTACGTCCCTTCATCGCGGCGACGGTATGTTCGACAAAGCCGCTCTCGTTTAATGTGTCTGTGTGGATCATCACCTGCACATCCATGTCGTCGGCCACCGAAAGGCAGCAATCAATCGCGGCTGGGGTCGTCCCCCAGTCCTCGTGCAGTTTCAGCGCACAGGCACCTGCGTTGACCATTTCAACCAAGGCATCGGGTTGGCTGGCATTGCCTTTGCCCGACAGACCGATGTTCATCGGGATGCCGTCAAAGGATTGCAACATCCGGCCGATATGCCAAGGCCCCGGTGTGCAGGTGGTGGCCAATGTGCCATGGGCAGGGCCGGTGCCGCCACCAAAGCAGGTGGTTACGCCGGAATGTAAGGAATCCTCCATTTGCTGGGGGCAGATGAAGTGAATGTGGCTGTCCATACCGCCTGCGGTCAGAATGCGACCTTCACCAGCGATGATTTCGGTGCCGGGGCCGACGATGATATCGACGCCTGATTGGGTGTCGGGATTGCCCGCTTTGCCGATGGCGTGAATCAGCCCGTCTTTCAGTGCGACGTCAGCTTTGTAGATGCCGGAATGGTCCACGATCAACGCGTTGGTAATGACGGTGTCGACAGCACCTCCCACGCGGGTAACTTGGGATTGGCCCATGCCGTCACGGATGGTTTTGCCGCCGCCGAATTTTACCTCTTCGCCGTAAGTGGTCAGGTCACGCTCCACCTCGATGATCAGATCGGTGTCGGCAAGCCGGAGACGATCACCCGTGGTGGGACCATACATCGCGGCATATTGCGCGCGGGGGATCTGGGTGGGCATTACAGGTCCCCCATAACTTGGGCGTTAAAGCCAAAAATACGTCGCGCCCCGCCAATCGGGATCAACTGCACCTCGCGGCGTTGACCGGGTTCAAACCGCACAGCGGTGCCAGAGGCGATATCAAGGCGCAGACCCCGCGCGACACTGCGGTCAAGCTCCAGTGCCGGGTTGGTTTCGGCAAAATGATAATGACTACCGACCTGAACCGGCCTGTCGCCAGTGTTGGCCACCATCAGGGTAAGGGCCTGCGCCCCTGCATTGAGGGTCAGTGTGCCGGTAGCAGGGAAAACCTCGCCGGGGATCATTTGCGTATCACCAGCAGGACCGAGACCGCCGCAATGAGCAGTATTCCCCCCACAACAGGCAGCCAGCCGGAGTCATTCAGGTGATGATGTAAATGTGCGCTGTTATGCGCTGCGGCCAAAGAGGCGGTGAACACATAAAACAGTGGGGCAAGCAGATGTTTCATATCAAGTCCTTCTGTACAGTTTCAGCGAATAGGGTTGTGGACAGTGACCAGCTTAGTCCCGTCGGGAAAGGTGGCCTCGACCTGCACTTCGTGGATCATCTCACTGATGCCTTCCATGCATTGGTCGCGGCTAATGACATGGCCGCCGGCCTCCATCATATCCGCGACAGAGCGTCCATCCCGTGCGCCCTCAACGACCGTGTCGGTGATCAAAGCGATGGCTTCGGGATGGTTAAGCTTGACGCCTCGCGCCAAGCGTTTTCGGGCGACCTCGGCGGCCATGGCGATCAGCAGTTTGTCTTTTTCGCGGGGGGTCAGTTGCATGGCTTATAGCCTCCATGACGTGGGTAAAGTGTTGTTTGAAAGGTGCTCAAGGATGGGGATCAGGTTGCGCCGAAGTTCGAAACTGTCGGTGGCAACTTGGCGGATCACCAGCACATCGTCAGTCAGCATGCTGGCACCCGCAGTTTGTGGCAGCAGGGCGCGCACCGTTTTGAGGTGGCTCTGCGCTTGGGGGCCAACCATCACGACGCCTGCCATGGCACCGGCCCCACTTGCGATTGCGGCGCGGGCAAGATGTTCCGAGGCATCGCCGTGCAGGTTTATTCCGTCGATATAAAGCGGGCGGCCATCGCGTGTGATCCGGATTCGGTCTTGAAACTGCACGTCGCGCAACACTTCGCGCATAGCGGCGCGTCCAAAGACCACGGATTCCACCATCAAAAGACGGGCGTGCGGGGCCAGATCTATACTCAAACGGCGCTGCAACGCGCAACGGTCAAACAGGATCAACTCTTGCGGCAACCAATTCAGGCTGGCCCCGTCTTGAACCGACACGTCCGTAGTAACGCGGGCAATCTCGCCACTTTGAGCGCGGTAGGCGCGCTCGGCGGCTTGGGTGGTAATACTCAGGGCGGCACCTGTCTGGACCTTGATATTGAGGGAAAATTGATCACCGCCAGTGATGCCACCCGCCGTATTGACCAAAACGGCCTCGGCATCCGGCCTATGGGTCCGCGGGAATACGAACCTGAGCGATCCTGACTGGCGCAGGTCACGCAGGCGGGTCACGCCATGCTCATCACCAAAGACAGACAGCTTTCCTGAGCCATGCGCGCGCGGCTGGGACAGCCCCGTTCTGGGCAAATCGGTATGAAGTGGTTGGTTGATAAGTGGCCCCGGTGATCTGTAGTGTCGCTTGTAATTCCATCACATCGAGGCGCGATGCGGCAGAGATTAGACCAAAAGCGTCCGGCGAAATCGTGCAAACGATCAATTGCGCGGCAGTTACAGCGAATGACGCACAATATTTGAGCATTCACGTATGATGGATGACTTAATGCACAGACAAAATTGCTCTCAGTGCTGCAACGCAGCAACCTTGGCACATCCCCAGCCGTTGAATCGTGACGGAGACAATAGGGGTGTGTGACGACCGGATGAATTGGACCTCAGACCAGCCGCCACACGGTTTGCAACATTTAAGTTGCAGGGAGCAGCTAATCGCCATGTCTTGCGAGAGCAAGATGCGACTGGTGTCCCTGCACGGAGATATCATATGAAAACGACAACTGCACTTGCCACTGCTCTTGCCACGCTAACGGCCCTGCCTGCCATGGCTGCTGATTGCCCGATTAAAGTGGGTGTGCTGCACTCGCTCTCCGGTACGATGGCGATTTCGGAAACCACATTGAAAGACACAATGCTAATGCTGATTGATCAGCAAAACGCCAAGGGGGGCCTGCTGGGCTGTCAACTTGAGGCGGTTGTGGTTGATCCCGCCTCTGATTGGCCACTGTTTGCGGAAAAGGCCCGCGAACTGCTGACGGTGCAGAACGTCGACGTGATCTTTGGCAACTGGACCTCTGTGTCACGCAAATCTGTGCTGCCGGTCATTGAGGAATTGAACGGGCTGCTGTTCTACCCTGTTCAATACGAGGGCGAGGAAAGTTCCAAGAACGTGTTTTACACTGGGGCCGCGCCGAACCAGCAGGCCATTCCCGCTACGGATTACTTCCTAGAAGAACTCGGCATCGAGAAATTCGCACTGCTTGGCACCGACTATGTGTACCCGCGCACGACCAACAACATCCTTGAGGCTTATCTGCAATCCAAAGGCATCGCGGACACTGATATCTTTGTAAACTATACACCTTTTGGCCATTCTGATTGGTCTAAAATTGTGGCCGATGTCGTGGCACTTGGTGCTGATGGCAAAAAAGTTGGCGTGATCTCGACCATCAATGGCGATGCGAACATTGGTTTCTACAAAGAGCTGTCAGCGGCGGGTATTTCAGCCGATGACATTCCAGTTGTGGCGTTTTCGGTCGGTGAGGAAGAACTCTCCGGTCTGGATACCAGCAACCTTGTCGGTCATCTCGCTGCGTGGAATTACTTCCAATCCGCTGAGACGCCCGCCAACGCCGAATGGACCGCCGCGTGGCAAAACCGTATGGGCGAAGATCGCGTGACCAATGACCCGATGGAGGCCCACTACATTGGCTTCAATATGTGGGTGAACGCGGTCACAGCTGCGGATAGTGCGGAAGTCGACGCCGTGCGCACGGCAATGTACGGTCAGGAATTCCCGAACCTGACCGGTGGCACAGCCGTTATGTTGCCCAACCACCACCTCGCCAAACCCGTATTGATCGGCGAGATCACGGCAGAAGGCCAGTTCGATATCATCAGCCAGACCACCGAAGTGCCGGGGGATGCATGGACTGACTTCCTGCCAGAATCCGCCAAGCTGGTGTCGGATTGGAAGGACTTGGGCTGCGGTATGTACAATACCGAGACGAAGTCCTGCGTGCAGACCCTGTCCAACTATTGACCCAACCGGGAGGGCACGTTTCGGCGTGCCCTCCACCTCTGATTTCCTGGATTTTGATTATGAAGACCTTGCTGCTGGCCTTGTGCTTTGCGCTCTCCTTGTCCACTTGGCTTTCGGCTGAAACGACCCCCGTCCAAGACGTGTTACAAAGCCAGCGGGCGTTGATCGAGAAAAGTTCGCGCCGCACGATTGGCCCTGCAATTGATGCGCTGGTGGTTAGTGGATTGCCGCAGATGCAGAACGTGCTGGAGGTCTGGCAGGCCAAGGATATGTGGCAGCGCCGCGCGGATGGATTGTTTTTCACCGCGACCAAGAACGCGGATGGCACGTATACGCTGCAAAGCTTTGATGATGGTGCGGATGCCGGTACCGCCGCCTCCACCGACCTTAAACAACTAAAACCCAATAGCGGTGTGCGGGCGATGATCGCGACGGCCCTTGTCCAATTTCAACTGTCCGATCCCGACCCCGCCAAACGCGCTGATGCGCTAAACTCGATTGCACGTGATCCCGAGGTGGCGCTGCTGAAGCCGTTGCGCGCTTCGATCGCAAGCGAAACGGATGCAAATGTTCTTGCTCGCAAGACGCGGTTGGAACGGCTGATGACCATGGCCTATGACAGCGATATACCGAGCCGCGTGGCGGCGATTACCGAGATGTCAGGGGATCTGGGCGTTGATTTTCGGGCAACGCTGAACCCGATCCTGACGACAACACGTGTTATCTCGCAGACTCAGCCGGATGCGAATGTCGCCCAAGAAGTGCTTGTCGGCAGCGATGCGCTGACACACAAGTCGGCATATGCGCTCTTGGTCGCTGCGGGTGATGCGCCAGCCGAGATTACGGCGGATGCCCGCGATGCAGCCCTTCAGGCGAACATTGAAGGGGGCCGGATCGCGGGTTTTCCAGTGGCGCAATTGTCCACCGAAGCCGCGCGCGACAGAGCTTATGATGCGCTTGCCGCCGGTGACTTGGCACCGCCCCGGGTAACCCAAGCGGACATAGACGCAAGCCTTGCCAACTTTCGTTTCTTCGACGTCTACACTGAACCTTCCCAAGCGGTCACTACAGCAGCCGAAGCAGCACTTGTGGAATCCGAGACCCGCGTAGCGTTCAGTCAGGCGGCTGATCTTGGCCTTGATGCTCTGTCGCTGGCGTCGATCTATTTTCTTGCCGCCATTGGCCTTGCCATCACCTTTGGCGTCATGGGCGTGATCAACATGGCGCATGGTGAATTCATTATGATGGGCGCTTATACGGGCTATGTCGTGCAGCTGTTTGTGCCCAATCACACTGCCTCGATCCTCCTCGCTGTCCCGTTGGCGTTCGCCGTAACTTTTGCCGCCGGAGTTGCACTGGAACGCCTCGTTGTTCGCTGGCTTTACCACCGTCCGCTTGAGACATTGCTTGCGACCTTTGGGGTTTCCATCGCGCTGCAACAACTGGCCAAGAACATCTTTGGCACCCAAGCCCGTCCGTTAACCTCGCCCGCTTGGCTGGACGGGGCATGGGTCATCAACGATGTGGTTGCCATCAGCTATATCCGCATCGCCATTTTCATCCTCGCGCTGCTGTTTCTAGCGCTGTTCCTGTTCATCATGAAACGCACGCGGCTGGGTCTGGAAACCCGCGCTGTTACGCAAAATCCCCGTATGGCGGCCAGCATGGGGATCAATCCGGATCGCGTAAATATGCTGAGCTTTGGGCTGGGCTCCGGCATCGCAGGGATCGCAGGCGTCGCCATCGGGCTGTTTGCCAAGGTTACCTCGGAAATGGGCAGCGACTACATCGTGCAAAGTTTCATGACTGTGGTTGTCGGCGGCGTTGGAAACATCTGGGGCACGCTGGCGGGGGCGGTGATGATTGGCGGCTTCCAGAAGGGTGTCGAATTCCTGAACCCTTCAAACACCTTGGCGGCACAAACCTATATGATCGTCTTTATCATCATTTTTATTCAGTTCCGGCCGCGGGGGATCATCGCCCTCAAAGGCCGTGCGGCGGGGGATTAACGCCATGAACAGATCATTCATTGCGCGCAACCCATCGGTCCTGATCTTCCTCGCCATCCTCGCGCTGTTCACGCTGGTGGTCACGGTGCTCTCCGAAGGCTTCGGCGTCGGCCTCATCTCTACAAGCTTCGTCAAGGTTCTGGGCAAGACGCTGTGCCTGTGCCTGATCGCAATAGCGATGGACCTTATCTGGGGCTATACGGGCATCCTGTCGCTGGGTCATTTCGCGTTTTTCGGCCTTGGCGGCTATATGATCGGCATGTGGCTGATGTACGAACGCACCCGCCTGATCGTCGTCAACTCCCTGTCCGAAGGCGTGCTGCCGCCCACACCCGAGGAAATCACCGCAGGCATCGGCAACCAGATATTCGGCGTTGTGGGCAGCAGTGACTTCCCGTTGATCTGGGCCTTTGCAGACAGTTTGGTTCTGCAACTGACCTTTGTCGTACTGGTCCCCGGGCTCCTCGCACTGGTGTTCGGCTGGCTGGCGTTTCGCAGCCGTGTTACAGGAGTGTACCTGTCGATCCTGACCCAAGCTATGACGCTGGGCCTGTCGCTCTATCTGTTCCAGAACGCGAGCGGGTTGCGCGGTAACAACGGCTTGTCTGGCCTGCAAAACCTGCCCGGTGTCACCGCCCCGCAATCGGTTGTGTCACTGTGGTTTTTCTGGGCCTCGGCGCTGGCCCTTGGGCTTGGCTACTTGCTGATCGCTTGGGTTGTCTCTGGCAAGTTCGGCTCTGTCATTCGGGGCATTCGCGACAACGAAGCGCGGGTGCGATTTCTGGGCTACTCAGTCGAGACCTACAAGCTGGTGGTCTTTACCTTGACCGCTTGCATCGCAGGCATCGCAGGCGCGCTGTATTACCCGCAAGCCGGCATCATTAACCCTGCCGAAGTTGCGCCTATTGCGTCAATCTACCTTGCCGTTTGGGTGGCAATTGGCGGGCGCGGCCGGCTTTACGGCGCGGTGATCGGTACGGCGTTTGTCAGTCTTGTCTCAAGTTGGTTCACAGGCGGTCAGGCACCGGATGTCCCTTTGGGTTTCTACACGGTCAAGTGGGTGGATTGGTGGCTGTTCTTGTTGGGCCTCAGCTTTGTGCTGGTCACACTTTACGCGCCAAACGGCATCGGCGGTTTGATTGATCTGCTCAAACGCAAACCAAGGGAGACTGATGTATGAATACACTTCTCGAAGTCTCGGGCGTGACGGTCAGCTTTGACGGCTTTCGTGCCATCAACAACCTGTCGTTCCAGATCGCTGATGCAGAGTTACGCGCAGTGATCGGACCGAATGGCGCGGGCAAGACGACGTTTATGGACATCGTCACTGGCAAAACGCGGCCCGATACGGGGCATATCCTGTGGGGCGACAAAAGCCTGTCCTTGATTGGCATGTCAGAGGCCAAGATCGCCCAAGCCGGAATTGGGCGCAAATTCCAAAAACCAACTGTGTTCGAGGAGCAGACGGTACAGGAGAACCTGATGATGGCCCTGCGCAAGGATCGCGCGTCCTTGGCAGTCTTGTTTTTCAAACCGTCCACATCAGACTTTGAGCGCGTCGAAGACCTTGCCGAGGAGATCGGGTTAGGCGAAGCGCTACTGCGCGTGTCTGGCGAGTTAAGCCACGGCCAGAAACAATGGTTGGAGATCGGCATGTTGCTGGCGCAGGAGCCGCAACTGTTGCTGGTTGATGAACCCGCCGCAGGCATGACACCTGCCGAGCGTGAAAAGACCACAGCAATCCTTGTCGAGGCCGCAAAGACCCGTGCGGTGGTCGTGGTTGAACACGATATGGAGTTTGTCAGGCGTCTCAATTGCAAGGTCACCGTGCTGCACGAAGGTGCGGTTCTGGCCGAGGGATCGCTGGATCATGTGACAAAGAACCAAGACGTCATCGACGTCTATTTGGGGCGTTAGAATATGTTGGACGTAAAAGAACTCAACCTCCACTACGGCAATTCGCAAATCCTTTATGACGTCTCGATGCATGCCAAATTGGGTGAAGTCACCTGTGTTATGGGGACCAATGGCGTTGGCAAAACAAGTCTGCTCAGGGCGATTTCCGGTACGCATCCGCGCTCAGGCGGGGACATCACATTTGACGGCAAGCCCCTAGGCCAAATCGGAGCGCATAAGATGGCCCAGATGGGTGTCGGCTATGTCCCGCAAGGGCGCGATATTTTCCCTTTGCTCACGGTGCATGAAAACCTGCAAACAGGGTTTTCTTGCCTGCCCAAATCAGAGCATTTTATCCCGGACGATATCTTTGAGCTGTTTCCCGTTCTCAAGGAAATGGCGCCCCGTCGGGGGGGCGATTTGTCTGGGGGACAGCAACAACAATTGGCGATCGCCCGCGCGCTGATCACCAAGCCAAAATTGCTGCTGTTGGATGAACCCACGGAAGGCATCCAGCCCAACATCATTCAACACATCGGAAAAGTCATAAGTCTACTGAGAGATCGCGGCGATATGGCGATTATTTTGGTCGAACAATACTTTGATTTTGCGTTCGAGTTAGCAGATCAGATTATTGTTCTGCAGCGTGGGAAAGTGATAAAATCTGCTCTCAAGAATGAGATCAGGCGCGAAGAAATTTTGGACCTAGTGTCCGTTTAAATTGTCGTCAGGAACAAGTCGGTGGTAGTGTGATTTTCGATGGTCTGCGGTGCCGGATGGCATTTTAAGTCAAAAAAGATTTTTCATTCCAGTCAGGTGCTCCAATATCTCTATTTGGTGCTGTCCTTTACAATCTTTGAACGCCAACAGGAGTTGCTGGAGCAAGTACAGCGACCGCACCGTTTGTTAACACCTCGATAGTCGAAACCGTATGCAGCGAATGTTCAGTTTGAGATCAACCAAAACCGGCTCGTTTGAACGATTCGTTCGGTCAACTGTGCTGCATTACCAAATGAAAAATGCCGCGAACGCAATTTTTGCTGCACTTGCAATAGCCGCAGTTGCACAAGTCCGATTTGTCCGGCAGTCTGTGAATTCGACCGCTGATGCTCGCTGCGGTCTGCATGAATGACCGGTTCTTCCGCCGCGCGGCGGCACCAGATTCTACGCTCACGCAGCATTTTTCGCGCTGCGAGCGCGCGCAGCAAGAATCTGACACTTCTGGTGTGGGCTCGAAGCTGCCATTTGCTTTCGCAGAAACACTTGGTGACCCGCCAGCGGCGAAGCTGACATTAGTTTTTAGGCTATAATACGTCGTCAGCGCTGTGTTGATTTTTGGGCAGGAGGGTCGGATGGAGGGCAAATCATGCCAAGAGTTCAACTTCCCGATGTCATTCCAAAAGGAAGAGCCTGGAATAAGTGTCGCTTCGTCGGGCACAAGCGCCCGCTTCTATGGCGCCACTTAATACCGACTCTGCAATAGGCTCCGCACGATCCATCACCACAACGGTGAGAAAGACGTAACGTATTCAGTCTTGTTCCTATCAGGAAGGCGCCAACCGGATTGACCAAGTTTCGAACGGTAGACATTATAAAGAACATCGTCGTGCGACTGGCGACGTAAATTAACCAACCGTGCAATTTTCTGCAACAACAGCAAGGGACCCGTTAATGGAAAACTGGAACATCACCATCAAAGCGCCAACGGGTGAGTTCGATGCTACCCTGACTTTAGTTGATGAAGGCGGTGTTCTGGCTGGAGAGATGGCTGCAAAGGGTGGCAATGGTCCAATGCAAGATTTAATACTTGGCGAGGAAGCCATAGCTTGGTTCACAAAAGTTGAGCGCCCAATGCCGATGAAGCTGAAATTCAAAGGAACGCGCGACGGGGATACCATGAATGGTACGGTAAAATTCGGTCTCTTTGCTTCCGGAACATTTAGCGGGTCAAAAACCTGAATCACTTACCTTCCTTCGGTAATCCGAACAACTTTTCGAGTTCAGGAGGGTCGCTAAGGCGGTTCGATCGAACTTACACATTGGCCCTGCTGGATCGCTTGTTTAGGCGGACAAGCAAAGGGCAGAGAAACAGAAAAACCTACTGAAGTGTGCCCAACGTGTTACCGTTATTGAAGATTTACAGCGCACCACAGGGGCAACCCAACACACTCTGAAACCAACCGCTTATTGACGATTTTTTTGTGGTATGTGCCCTCTGACAGCGGCCACTGATGACCAAGTGCGACACTCTTCCTCTATCTGCCCTATCATCTGAAGTTCAGTCCTGCGGATGTATTGCCCGGGCCACGTTCCCTCATTTTATTCATCAAGAAACGCCCTGACCCTTGCCGCTGCATTCTCTCTGATATTCATATAATATAGGGAGTAATCATAACGGTGATAATTGCCGCGTCCAAACGGCATATAGTCGAAATTGCGCGATTCCACATTTGAAACAATTAACGCACCGTCGCGGCATTGTGCGCCGACGACGCCGTCCTCGACCTGTGCCTTTGCGCCAAAATCGACGCTGCCAAGGTTCGCCGTAGCGGGGGCAGCCACCTCGTCAGCCGTCCACGTGATCGGATTGACGCAAATGCTGCCCGATGTGCCGATGGAGCGTGAGGCGCTTTCTGTCTGGGTGTTCCAGCTTATCTGACAGCCCGTCTGGTTCGCACCCTCGCAGGTTGGCACCTTATCGGATGGAACCATCGCCTGACCGACAGTATAAATCGCGATCAACCGCTCTTCGATTATTCGGGGCGTCAGAACCTCATCCAGCAAACGGCGTGCGTGGCGGGCACCTTGGCTGTGGCCTGCGATGATGAAGGGTCGGCCTTCGTTGCGGGTCGCCAGGAAATTCTCGAACGCACGCGCGACGTCGCTGTAGGCAAGGTCGAGCGCTTGGTCACCGTTCCCTTGGGCATCGAAAAAGGATGCGATCGTGGCCTGTCGGTATCGCGGCACATAAACGCGGCAACATCCGTTAAATGCGGCGGCCTGTGCGGGCAACACCCACGCTTCGATTTCATCGTTGGATGCCTGATCGTCGGGTGGCGCGTTCCAACCCTTGCGGGAAACGTAGGTTGTCGGGTGGATATAGAACACATCTGCTTGCGCCATGGACTGTTGGTCAAGGTCCAGTCCGGCAGGAGAGCGATCCGCCGCGTCTTCGGTTTCCGGCAGGGCGACCCATGATGTCGCCATCGCGTAATCCGGCGCGGGCGGTGGTGTATATTCTTCGAAATCACCCGAAGGTGTCAGCGCGACGGACACCACCGTTTGGAAAATCGGTTGGTAGAAGGCGCAGGCGGCAAGGACGGTCAAGGCCAAAACGCCAGCAGCGATGAACAGGGCTTTAAGCGGGCGCTTCACAATCGACACATCCTATCTCTTTCTCGGCTGGGCAGGTCGCGCACCTCATAATTTAGTTGTCGGTGCGACGATTTTACATTATATGTTCAATCGAACATATAGAGATTTCAAGTGACCTGTCCAGATACAAAAAACACATCTGTCCCCCGCGGGCGCAGACGCACGGATCAGCCCAGCGGTCGTGATGCGCTGCTACAGGCTGCGACGCAGGCGTTTGCGCAGCAGTCGTTCGAGGCGACCAGCCTGCGCGCGGTCGCCAGCGCGGCCGGGGTCAGTCAGAATCTTGTATCGGTTCATTTCAACGACAAAGCGGGACTTTGGGCCGCATGCGTGGCCACGCTTACCACGCAGATGCAGCACTCATTAAGCGTTTTCACGACCCTGCTGGGCGATGAACGCGAGACACTGGAGAACAAACTCGAAGCGGTTTTAGATCTGACAGCGCAGTTCTATCTGCAAAACCCCGCGACCAACGGGTTCATTATGCAAACCCTGTCCGGTGACCCGGCCCGTGGTGAAGTCCTGATGGACAGCCTTCTGCGCCCCGTGTTCGATGCATCTCGCCCGTTGCTTGAGGAAGGGATCGCAGCCGGGTTGGTGCGCGCTCACAGCCCCGCGATCGTTACTGCGATCATCCATCTGACGCTCGGGCACTCGGACCATTTCATGCAGATGATGAAGGTCATGGACTCCAAAACCCCTGACACTGCTGCGTTGCAAAATTTGGCGCAGACGTTGAAATCCCTCCTCCTGATCGGACATTAAATGACTGAAAAGACCATGACGATTCCCGTGGACATTCAAACGGTTTTTGACGTTCAGACCGCTGGGGTGACCGGGCGAAGACGCACTTTCGGTCTGCCTGAACGCAAGGATGCCTTGTCGCGGCTTTCAGACGTGATCAAGAAAAATGAAGCGGCAATTATTGCGGCTTTAGCGCAAGATTTTGGCAAACCCGAAACCGAGACGATCCTGACCGAAATCCTACCGGTGCTGCAGGAGATCAAACACGCGCGTCGCCATTTGCGCCGCTGGATGCGGCCCGCGCGGGTAGGGCTGACACTGGCGGCGTTCGGCACGTCAGCACATGTCAGGCCCGAGGCGCGGGGCGTCTGTCTGATCATCGCGCCGTGGAATTATCCTTTCAGTCTCGCGCTTGGGCCGTTGGTCTCATGCCTCGCGGCAGGGAATTCGGCGATCATCAAGCCATCGGAAATGACGCCCGCGACCTCTGCTTTGATTGCGCGGCTGATGGCGGATGCGTTTCCACCCGACCTGGTCAGAGTCGTCGAAGGTGCGGTGCAGACGTCAGAGGCACTGCTTGCCCTGCCGTTCGATCACATCTTTTTCACCGGTAGCCCCGCAGTGGGCAAGATCGTCATGGCGGCGGCTGCGAAAACGCTGGCCTCCATCACGCTGGAACTGGGGGGCAAGTCGCCCACGATCATCGGGCCGGATGCCAACCTTAAACATGCGGCGGACTGGATCGTCTTTGGCAAATTCTCAAACGCGGGGCAAACTTGCATCGCGCCGGATCACTTGTTTGTCCATGCGTCTATCAAAGAAAAATTCACTGGTTTGCTGCGTGAAAGGATGGCAATATCCTACGGCAATAAAGTCAGCTCCGCCAACCTCGCCCAGGTTGTGAATACGCACCACGCTGACCGCCTTGGCCGTCTACTGGCGGACGCAACCATGAAAGGTGCCCGCGTAATCCACGGGGGCGACCACGATGGAACCCGGTTTGCGCCGACACTGATCGAAGCAATCACGCCAGAGATGGACATCGGCCATGAGGAAATCTTCGGTCCGATCCTGCCGATCATGGCCTACGACGATTTGTCTGATGTCATCGCGCAGATCAACGCCCGACCCAAGCCGCTGTCGATGTATATCTTCGACAAAGACCGCAGCCGCATTGATCGGATCATCAATGAGACCAGTTCTGGTAGTGTTGGAATAAACCTGACGCTGATCCAATTCATCCATAACGGGCTACCGTTTGGCGGCGTGAACAACTCGGGACTGGGCAACGCGCACGGCCGATACGGATTCCGCGCCTTCAGTCACGAACGCGCCGTCATGCGCAATCAATTGTCGGCGCTGCCACTGGTGTTCGCGCCTTATACGACCAGCGTCAAACGCCTGATCGGCATTGTCAAACGGGTGTTGGGATAGACCATGTATGATTACATCATCGTCGGCGCAGGCTCTGCCGGATGCGTTATGGCAAACCGCCTATCTGCGGACCCGACCAAACGGGTCTGCTTGATCGAAGCAGGATCACGTGACCGGAATCCGCTGATCCACATGCCACTTGGGCTGGCGTTATTGTCGCGGGTCAAAAGCGTGAACTGGGGCTATGATACAGCGCCCGAAGGCAACCTTGGCAACCGGACGTTATACTGGCCGCGCGGTCGCACCTTGGGCGGATCAAGCTCGATCAACGCGATGATCTATATTCGCGGTCACCGCGCTGATTATGACGGATGGGAACAGGCCGCTGGCCCTGACTGGGGTTGGGATCGCGCCCGCGACTTATTCCTGCGGATGGAGGGAAATACGTCCCTTGATGACGCTAACCACAACACAGTCGGTCCGCTGGCTGTCAGCGATTTGCGTTCCGTGAACCCGTTGAGCAAAGCCTTCGTCCAGGCAGGAACCCAGTGCCAATTCCCGCATAACCCCGACTTCAACGGCGTCACTCAGGACGGCGTTGGCACCTATCAGGTCACCCAACGCGACGGCCAACGGTGCAGCTCCGCGCGTGCGTTTCTTGATCCTGTCAGACACCGTGAAAATCTGACGATAGAAATACGCGCACAGGTCGAGCGAGTATTGTTTGAGGACCGCCACGCCGTCGGCGTCGCCCTCAAGGGGCGTAACATCATGATCAAACCGGGGGGTGAGGTTATTCTGTCCGGCGGTGCCATCAATTCACCGCAGCTCTTGAAGCTGTCAGGGATCGGTCCTGCGGGCGAGTTGTCGCGACAAGGCATAGACGTCCTTCATGACGCGCCCGAGGTCGGCGAAAACCTCGCCGATCATCTGGATATTACGGTTATGTCGTCCACCAAGGGTCGGCAAGGTATCGGCATCGCCCCCAGCTTTGTTCCCCGCGCTATCACTGCTGGATGGAAATATCTGACCGGCAACACTGGCGAACTGACGTCGAACGCAGCCGAAGCAGGCGGGTTTGTTAAATCAGATCCGTCGCGCGACAGGCCGAATCTGCAATTCCACTTCATTCCGGCCTACCTGCGCGATCATGGGCGCAAGACGTCTTGGGGCTACGGCGTCACACTGCATGTTTGCGATCTTTTGCCGAAAAGCCGTGGGCGGATCATATTATCAGGCCCTGACCCACTGACGCCCGCACGGATCGAGCCCAATTACCTCAGTCACCCCGACGACATAGAAGTTTTATTGGACGGGTTGAAGATCGCGCGCCGCGTCATGGCGGCACCCGCGATCGTGGGCCATCTAAAATCAGAGGTATTGCCAGGCGAAAGTGTGCAGTCAGACGCGGACCTCATAGCCGATATTCGGGCGCGCGCAGAAACCATTTACCATCCTGTTGGCACCTGCCGTATGGGTATGGATACCGCTTCCGTTGTCGACTCTCAGGCTCGTGTTCGAGGCGTCCACGGCCTTCGGGTTGTCGATGCGTCCGTCATGCCATCGATCATTGCAGGAAATACAAACGCGCCCACCATGATGATTGCAGAAAACGTGGCTGATATGATGATCGGCGCGTAGCATGGTCTAACGACCATATCGCATTCAGTGTTGAGCTAATCTTTTCAAAACTGAGGTCAATGCGCCTGAGGGATTACTCCGGTGCTTTAGAATCTTATTCAAATGGCCTTTCGTCCCAGGGGCATCCCATGCCTCTTTTCCTTTAAAGCAGCCATTCACGCAGCCGTAGCCAACGGGAGCAATGTCCCGCCGCCTTGATTGTTGGGGCAAGCCACAGCGAAAGGTCGGTTTGGATTCCACCTGGCTTTACACGATCCAATGGCAGGTTTGGTGAAAATTGCTGCACCGCCGAAAGTCCTGTGCTGCGTTCGCAAGGGAATGCTGCGCGAGCACTCGCTGCGGAAGCAAACGGCAACTAAATCCTGCAGTGTGTCAGTTCGCGCGTCGTGCAGCGAATGTCCGCATCACCGGAAAACTTGATCCTATCAACTTTTCGATCCCAAATTGGCCAGCGTAAGAACTCGCAGCAGCTTTCCTTAGGACACTTCGTAAAACACTTCTCCGAGGGAGGATCGCCTGTTTGCACCTATTGCCCCGTCAAATGCCACGAGGGTTGAATGTCCTGCGTTCCCTTCATACGTCATCGGTCCGCCACCAAGCCAAGCCTGGGTGAAATTCAATCCAACATCATAGAGGGCGAAATATCCCGCGAAAGCACATCATGGAACATGTTGACCTTCCCAGGTTTCCGACAAAACCCGGCTATATGACCGAAAAAATCCAGCGGGATTACATTCAGGCTGTGATGGCCAAGGACCTATTGCCCGCACAAGCGCATCGCATGGCTGACATTCTGTCACTGACGGCCCCAAGTGATGTGTCAAAACCGATCCAGTTTTGGCAACTGTACGCTGTGCTTGGTCAGGACCCTATCGTCGTGATCGTCCAGAGCTTCTATCAACGTGTGTTTGAACAAGACGAATGGTTCAGATCTGTTTTCGAGCGCGTCGGAGGCATCAACCACCACATCAACACACAAGCATCGATGTGGATCGACGTGATGGGTGGCGGGCCGTATTACCATGGCGCTGAGTTCCGGCTGAACTTTCATCATACGCACAACGCAATGCAGCTGATGAACGACAAGGGGGCGGAGCTTTGGTCCAAACTCATGCTGGAGACCTTGGGTGCCTCAATGCATCTGATGGCAGATGACCCGCGTATTCGGACAAGCATCAATACGTTTCTGTCGTTCTTCATGGGTAAATACGCCGACGAGTTGCATTTGAGAACCGTAGCTTTTCTGGGGCAACGAACCCGCCGTACAAGCGCAAGATCAACTTCATGAAGATGACAGAACAAGCGATCGAAGCGCTGAGCGAAGCTGAACTTGCTGAGGCACTGTCTCAGCAAGGGGTGGATGTTACTCAATATGAGGGCAAAGCCGCAAAGGTGAACAAGGCACTGATGATGTAATCTGACACCGCCCCCTCGCCTGCAAGCTGGAATGGGGGCGGCACATCTCATGAAGATTGGTCCAGAGCCGCGTCCAACTCACCGTTTTCGCGTCAACTCGAAACCCCCTCACCCTGCTTCAGCTGGTCTTCCAACCCTCCCAAATCATCCACCGCCAGATCGAGACGATCTCGGTCGCCCCCGTCGCGTTCCTCAAGTTGCATTTCACCTTGATCTGCAAAGTTCATTTCCTGCTGTCGTTGCCCTTCTTCGACAACGACCTGAACTGCTCCCGATCGTTTTTTGACGCGAGAGACTGATTTAGTAGCGCCCACCTCCTGCGGACCGCTTAGGCGCTCATCCTGCTTATGAGATTTCGCGTTTATCCTATCTTGGTCAGCATTCTGCCTTGAACCTCCCGATTCAGAGCCTGATCCCCCTGCCCCACCTCCACCCATCACCGGAAACGGCAACTCGCCTTTCTGCGCGCAATGTATTGCCGCAAACAGCCGATCATCAAAATACTGGATCCGCTTTGCACGCACTGGCATCTGCGCATCCACGACCATGATAATTTCATCGAGCGGCAACCGGCGCGCTTCATCTTCGGGCAGTAGCGACGTTTCTTCCGTCCGTGTGGACTGGCTCCGCCCCTCGAACGGGTTCTTGCCAATGGACCGAGACCGCGTGATGACCGTCTTTGTTGTTTTGCCCACGGCCTTGCTCAGCTCCTCAATGGTCTTTTCATCCGAGGGGGTGAGATAGAGCTTTACGCCTGCGTTGCCCTGCAGCGCGCGGCGGGTGTTTTCACCATAGATTTCATCGAGGGCGGGAATGGTTTGCGTGACGACCGCCAAGTGGCCACGATAGGTGCGCAGTGTTTCTATGCTTTCGACCACGATGGGCATTTTGCCAAGACGGTTGAACTCATCGAGCATAATCATCACCGGCCAAGGCTCATCTTTGCCCGGTTCCTTCTCTTGCATTGCCGAGAGAAGGTCAGAGAAAAATAACCGGATCAGTGGCGCGAGGGGTTTCACCATCAGGGGCTGCACAACCAGATAGACCGTGAAGGGCTTTTTGCGGATCGTCCGAAAATCAAAGTCGGAAACCTGCGTCGCCTCATCAATGGCGGGGTTCTGCCATTGATCCAGACCTGAGGTCATCAGAAGCGAGACATAGGAGGTTAGCGTGTCGTTGTTGGTGGAGGCCAGCCGCGTAAAGATCAACTTCGCGGCTTTGTTATCGATCTCATGGCCCCGCGCCACATATTCTTTCTGCTTGTTGCCACCCGAGGCCGCGATCCGGTAGATCTCGCCCAAGTTGGGCTTCTTGCGTTGGAAGGCCAGCAAGCCCGCGGCTACGAAGAGATCGATACCGCCTTTCAGAAGACCTTGCACGCGATCATTGTCACTTTGCAAGAACAGGGTCGCCAATAGCTGCAATTCCATCTGCTGACGCGCGGGATCTTTCAGCTCATAGATGCGCAAGAGCGGATTGTAGCGATGGGTCCGCTTGCCTTCCCAGTCCGTCGGCGCAAAGCGGAAGACCTTATCGCCCTGTGCCGCACGATGTCGCGCGGTCGCTTCAAAACACTCACCCTTCACATCCAACGTGACGGCGGACCCCTGCCATGTCAGCAGGTTCGGGATCACAAAGCCACTGGTTTTACCGCGCCCCGTTGGGGCCACAATCAGCGCATGGGGAAAGACCTTCGAGGTAATGTAGCGGGCCCGCGACTTTGGGCTGCCTAATTTGCCCAGTATAAATCCAGTTCCCGGCTTGCCAAAGAACCCGTTGGCTTTCATCTCACCGCGCTTTTGCCAATGGGTCTGACCAAAGCGTGTGAGGGCAGAGCCGGACATGGCAAGGCTCATCATCAGCCCGGCGACGGCAGCACCGCCGATGATCAGGTTGATCAGTTGGAAATCGTCCGGCCGTCTATCTCTGATCCAGAGGTAATTCTGCGCGATATATCCAAAGTCGATATCGGCGCTGAACCCAAGGGCTTTGAAAGTCAGCACGGCCGAGGCGATGGCGTAACCCATCGCACCTGCCACCAAAGTGACCAGAACCACCCCGATGGCTATCCACGCCTTGCCCATGGAGCCGCTCAATGGATCTGGCCCCGCTCCGTCTCGCCGTCCACGTCCGCCGCGCGGTGTCTTTCGACTTCAACGTCTGCCAGCTCATCGACAACCTGTCGCAACGCATCCGAGTTTG
The DNA here is from genome assembly GCA_011050655.1 of Roseobacter sp. Lineage (GTDB taxonomy): Bacteria > Pseudomonadota > Alphaproteobacteria > Rhodobacterales > Rhodobacteraceae > Sulfitobacter. The sequence goes on along the minus strand of DRFG01000260.1, from coordinate 6,845 downwards.
CCGTTGCCGCATCCGATTGCAAATAGACCTTTGCGGCATAGAGACGGTCGAGGCGATCTTCGATTACATTTTCCAAGGCGTCGCTATCGCCCTCCTTCAGGCGATCAAGCTGCGCCGCGTCCAAAACACGCGCCACCTCAGTGCGGAAGGCCTCGCGTTCGGTTGCAGTTTCAAAGGGCGAAGACAACTCCCCTGCCCGTTCATGCACGAGAACACGGGAAAGTTCGGGCGTCTCGTTCTGGTCGGTCTCGCGCTCCGTAAGGCGTATCTCCCGTTCCGCACTGTGCGCTTCATAGACCCGCGCGTAAGTGTCGCTGAGACCCTCCGCCAGCTGCTCGGGCATATCAGGGTATCGCGTCTGTAAATCGCGCGCGACGGAAACGGAGACTGGCGTGCTGCTGTGCGCCCCCATACGCGCCGCTTCAACCTCGATGATAATCCGGTCTGCAGCGGCCTGATCTACGATCACCGCCCTGCCCTCCTCATCCGTGCGGATCACATCGGTCGGGCGCGCAATCAGCTCTGGATGGTCGCGCAGATAGTCCCGCTGTTCGTCTTCCAAACGCTCTACGGCGAGACTTTCGATCACAGCCTCATCAAGGTCCACACTCTGAGCTTCAATCCGAGTTTCGACGCGCACGGCATTCGCAGCGGTTTCGATCTGACTTTCTGTGACATGCGCCTGCACCTCGCGGGCGGCTTCAATAACCCCGTCACGGCGCAACACACCTTCCCGCTCCAACATGGTTCCAAGCTGCACATGTACATCATTGAGAATATCCCGCGCCTGTTCCAAATCCGCGCGGCGCTCAAGGTTGAGATCCTTCGCCTCGGCCACTTTGGACAGATCATCTGCAATCCATTGATGTTCCAGAGCCGCGTTTTGCGCCCCCGTCTCCATCCGGGCGACAACCTCGGATGTGCTGATCCCCGTGCCGCGCAGTGCCGCATCGACGCGGGCGCGCACCCGGGGCTCGACAAGTCGCTCCAGCTGGCTTTGCTGAATGTTGGCCTCAGAATAGATTCCGCCTTCTGACGGGACTTCCGAGAGGGAATTGGACCGTAATCCAAGCGGCTGCATATGCTGCACCCGCGCTTGGATGGTGTTTAGGGACTTCTCCAGCGCGGGCCGATCTGCATCCGGCTTTGCCGCGATCAGGTCTGTGATGTTTGCTACCCTCGTAGCGTAACGGCTGCGCAGATCCTCAAAAGACTCGTCTTCGGCCATGTAAATGCCTCCTGCGGTTTCAACGTGACCACCCTTCGCCAGAACCTCGCCCGCACGGAACAGGACCTCAGCAATGTCTTCGCGGTTCTCAGAAGACGCCTCAGCGGCCAGCGAGTGGAACATGATTTTAGTGTTTGCGATTTCGGCAAGCGTGCGGGTCAGGTCTTTACCCACCCGTTCGCGCTCTTGGGGCACCCTGCCCTCTTCCTTGGCGGCATAGACTTCGCGGGTCCTGGCCGGGTAATGCACCTCGCCGCGATCCACCCGTCGCGTTGCTTCCAACCGCACGCCGTAGGTTTCGGCCTCTTCGACCATCGCCAACCGGAAGTCGTCATAGTTGAACCGATGATTGCGCGCCAAATAGAAGAACTCGCCCTCTTGCGAACGGCGGTTCAACACCAGATGCGCATGCGGGTGGTCGCGGTCCTCATGCACCGCAATGATATAATCAAAGTGCCCCTCATCGTTCTGAAAGAACCGCTCGGCCACATCCGTAGCGATGTCGCGTACATCCTCTCCGCGCGTGCCAATCGGGAAGGACATCAGCAGATGCGTGGTCTCCCCAAGTTTGGGTTTGAACCCGCCATCCCACCTCTTGGCAAAGCGCTCGGTCAGGTCTTTGATCTCGCCACGATCAAGCTTAGATTTCCCATCCAGAAACCCGCTGCTGTCGACGATATGGGTGGACTTTGTGGTGAGGTATTCGAGCTGGTTTGCAAGCTGGGATTTGTTGTGTGTCCCACCACTCCTGATCGCTTTGAACACAGCTGCCCGATGCCCCGCAGCGGCGCGCACCATCTGCTTTTGCTTTGAAGCATATAGACCCTGCATCGAGCCACGGATACGACTCCATCCATCCTCAAATATCTCTCCGGTGACGGCACCAACCGCATTATTCCGCTGCATGGGCAAACTCCTTCAGAGCGGCTGTTGCGGTCAACTGCATCGCGTCCCGACGGCGGCGCACAAGCAGATCAATCTCGTCTGCACTATCAAGGATGAACCGCGCCAACCCGCGCATCTGGGCGAGGCGCAACTCGGAGAATTCAGGACCAGATCCTTGCCCCGCCCGATTGGCTTTTTGCATCTGCTTGGCAATCTGGGCGACACCGTTTCCAACGTCATTCAAAGAAGCGCGATAGCGCGCCATCTCTGCCGCCAAAGTTGCGTCCGCCACAAAGGTGCCACCTGCCGCTTGCATCAATCGGCGCAACCCCTCCGAGCGCGTTTCGATCCCCGCTGACGCCAGCACCGCATCGAACGCTGCCATCTCATCAGAGGTCACTTTCACACTCACCGCCAAGACCGAAACCGCCGTATCGCGCTGGCGCTCTGCGTCACTCTTCACCGTGTATTGCACCGCCCGCGGCGTCACTCCGAACCTCTCCGCAAGCACGGACGTAGGCACTCCGTCGGCGGCTTCGCGCACGATCTCCATGCGTTGCGCATCGGTGAGACGTTTTGAGCGAGACATGCGAAGAAAGACCCCCTATTTCCTGCCACCTTCATACAAGGCTGCACCCACCATACGAAACTATACTAATATGTCAATAATATACTTACGATGAGTTGAGGCGCTGGCAGCCTTGTATTCCGTTTAACGCCGAGCGCCGCAGGTGCGAGGCCGCGCCCGAGAGGGCGCCAACAAACATCGGCCCCATGCTCTAACATGGGCCGCTCTCAACAGGGCCCGCGCCTGAGGTCTGTCTGAACATGTAATGTTCGGACGGAATTGAGGCGGCGGGACAGATCTCAACCGACAGGGCTGACAGACAGGGTCAAGGGAGGCCAGAATTGGCCTGCCAATTCTCTGCCGTAAGAACCTGAAGGCCCCGCCGAAAGGTTTTTACGGATGGCACCGTTGAGGCTGGCTGGCGGCTCTGTCGCAGCACTTCTTCAACCTCAGCAGAAACCATCAGGACTGCTTTGCAGTCCTGTCATCGGCAACCGTAACCGCTGCCGAAGGCAGGGGTCTCAACGGACCGCGCAGCGACCTCTGGAACAGAGATAGGGCCGCCTTACGGCGGCCCATCCTCAGGGAGGATTTACTCTTGGGGTTCCTTTGAGCTTGGTGGAAACATCACCAGCTCTTGAACGCCGACGGGGAAGTCGAGCTTGAGGCTGAAGAACTCCGATCCATCCCCGTTGCGGGTGTTGCGGAACATGGCTCCGACGCGTTGGAAACGGGTGCGTTCCTGGCCTTCGCCATCGGTGTATTTGACGGGAACTGTTGCGACGTAGTGGTTGGTCATTTTGGTCTCTCCTTTTTGCGATGGGGATCAAAAAGCACGGGGGCATCAGGACCGGTCGCAAGCGCAAATGCGGAGGGTCTGCGCCACAGGCGTGGAAGCCGTATTTGTGCTTGCCGGAGCGCAGCGTAGGGAACGGCCGGTCCGACCCCATGCGATCCACATCAATGAGCAAAAAGAAGAGACCAAAATGTATGCCCCCACATCGCAGTCGCCACGGTTCTCGTTGATCTCGAGTTAGGTGAAGGTCGGGTGCGCCTTGATGCAACGTGTTGGGGTTTGGTCTGTCGCGCGCATCGAAAGGCAGGGCGGTTGTTCGGCCTCGGGCGGAGATCAATTTCTCGGTGCTGAGATGGTTGTGATGTTATCCGCACCAAGCTTGAGGACGCGGAGGACAGCTGGTGCGGCCGCACCGGTATGGCACGGCCAGTCCTTCCCCAATCAGAGTGCGTCCAACATCCTGACCGTCTACGAACAGCGATCCACATAGGCGTCCAAAGTTGCATCGGTCAGTACCTTCGGTGCCGGGCCTGCACGAACATGCCACGCGTTCAAATTCTATCGATGCCGCATTCCGCACCAGCTGGCTCAAACGCGCTGTTGCACGTTCCCCGACCTGACGCTCAGCAGTGCAAGACGACCGCCACGTCTCGGGGGCATTGAATCCGACAAGGCGGACGTTCGCCGGCAGCCCACGAATGTCGACTGTGTCACCATCAATGACCCGCACATCGCTTGAACGGAGGGTCCGATCCGGTGGTGTGGGTTGCGCCACGGCAGGCCCATTTGAAGAAAGGAAGCTGGAGGACATCCAGCCGGTTCCCAAGTCAGACCTAATTTGCGCCCATTGTCCTTGGTCACGAAGCAGTTGGACACGCGTGCCTTCAACCAAAACGCCCATGACCGGATTGGACGCGGACGGCCCGTCCCGTTGATTGACCCGTGTGCCCGTCACATAGACGTAAGCGGAGCTTGTTGTTTGCGGTGCAGACGTCGCTGGTGGGCTATAGGATGTGGATCGCGATGATGTTGAATCGAAGAACGATCCGATCAGCGCAAAGAATGCGACAGCTATAACAAGCGGCACCATGATTTGCCGCTGGGCCCTACGGACCGCCCGCCGAGGTGCAGTGATTGCGCGGGTGACAGACATCGGTCTGGACTTTGGTTGGTAAGACTTGGTGCGGCGCTTCGAAGTCGGACGCGAAGTAACATCGTTGGTCTGCGCTGACGTCCGAGATGATGGCTCACGTTCCAACTTCAGGACTTTATGCAGACTGGCATATTGGGCCTTACTCAGACGCGTGTCGGTTCCGTACTGCTAAAACGCGCGGCCATGTTTGTTAGAAACGACACTTCCCAATCGTTCGCCTGACCAGACTGCAGTCGCGCATCAATGCGCGATTGAATCTCTTTGGTGCGTTCCGGGGAAAAGGGCATCGACTGTAAAACCTGCGCGCGTGATATGCCGCACAACAAATGTCATTTGCAGCTCAGGCACAATAGACAGGGATTACATTGAGATACCGCTCTGCCAATCGGGAAATGTGAATTTCGGATTGCCCTCACAACGACCTAAACGAACCGTCGATGGAGATCATCGCTGTATAGCAGTACGTCGATCGCCACCCTTGAGAACGAAGAAAGGGCCACCCGAAGGTGACCCTCTTTGACTTATGCCTCGCCTATCGAATTCGCTGGATCCGCGACCCGCATCACCGTCAGTCCTTTCGCTTCGGCTTTCTGGCCGAGGTTCAGTGCGACCCCGTTGCCTCCAAAGAGGACAACTCCAGTTGCGGCGAACTTATCGTCCAGCATCTCGTCGTTGCACTTGAAGGGTGCTGCGCGTCCATGTGCGGACCAACGCGGATCAAAGCGCGCTTGGTTGACGCCCCGCGCGCGTGCCCACCGGGCCGCAATCATTTCAGCCCCATGCTTGCCGCCTTTGTGGCAGATGAAGATATCCTGATTGCGGTTTTGTTTGATGCGGTCCCGAACCTTATCGAGTGTTCGGAAGATGACGTCGATGTCGGTCCAGTCCGTCGCGCCCGAGACGATCAGCGGGACGCCCTCGACTTTCGACTTGGCGGCAGTCTCACGATCATGCTGCTCCAGAAGTTGCTTCGCCTCGAACACGGCTCCCGTCTCTTGCGCCCGAACGCTGGCGCGCGACCCCGCTGCCGGAATGAAGGCATTGCCGGTCTCGACCTCATAGCATTCCGCTGCCGCCTCCCCCATCGTCTCGATGGCGTCCACGATCTCGCGCAAGTGCACGAAGCGCACTTGCGCCTCTTCCAGAGCTGTCTCTGCGATCTCAGATCCGTCGTGACATTTTGCCAATGCGCCGATCTTGTCAGCTGTGCGATCAACTTCCTTGCCGAGAGCAACCTTGCGGCGCTGCAGGATTGTTGCCAACCCGTGCGCGAGAGGTTCGATCTCTCCTTCAAGTCCAGTACCCCGTAGCTGTCCGAGCAGGGTCTCGAAAGCTTCGCGGATGATGCTGTCTTTCAGGATATCGTCCTGCGGGATTGGCAGGTGTGCATCCTTCTCCGTTAGGCCAAAGAGTTCGATTGTCTCGTATGTTGTCGCTTGATCGTAGGCCATGTGTTCATCTCCAATGTTTGAGTTTGATGACCACCACGTGATTGTGGGGGCATGGCCGATTTCTGGTTCACCGAATCTGTCCGGGTCAGGGACGGCGCAGCCGCCAGCTTGCTGGGCGCAAAAGTTTTCGAAGCACGACGCCGACAAAAGTCGCGCCCTCGCGCACACGACTGACCTGCCAACACAGCTCACTTTTGCCGAAAAGTTTTGCGATCCTTGAGGCGGGCTGATTTGGGGGCCATCCGGAGGATATGCTTCCATACTCATGTGTGTGTGTTTTGACGCCAGGTTTGCCCGACGCGAGCAGGCAAGCGGTGGGGCCGGACACGCAGGCGGGTGCAGTGACGGGATCGTTTTGCCTCGCAAAACAGACCAGAGCGAAGACCGCAGGCGTGGCCGAGCGCCGCCGTGCTCGCGAGACGGGCAAACCGGGACCCACAGCACAACGCCGCGGTAAGGCCGCATGGCCGCATGCGCGACGGACCGCAGGGACGTTCTCACCTGTGACACGCGCAGCCGAGCAGGGGAGACCGTTGGGTATTTCGTCAGAGGCTCAATTGGTTGGCAAACACGGCAGAGCGGACTTTGATATTCAATACCTCAAGGCCCACTGTGCGGACTTGGACTAAGCCGCTCGCGCGGCACTGGCGCTTGTTGCGGTCGTTCTACTTACTGATTTGACGTTGTTTTCGTGTTTTGGGGCTCTTGCTTGATGATTGGGACCTTCTCAATCGTCAAACAGGAGGTTCCCATGACACAGGAGA
>DRFG01000259.1 GCA_011050655.1 Roseobacter sp. | reverse complement strand
CGTTGACCGACATTCGTATCGTCACGCCGTCAGCCGACCGAGTTACCGCGCCCTGTCGACATTTCAAAGCGTGCGGCGGCTGTCAGCTTCAACACGGATCAGATAATTTTGTCGCTGACTTCAAGCTTGGGGTGGTTAAAGCGTCGCTTGACCCACATGGCCTAGAGACTGTTTTCAGGCCTATTCTGACTTCGCCAGCACAATCGCGGCGCCGCGCCACTTTTGCCGCTAAGCGAACGAAAAAGGGAGCGATGGCTGGGTTTCATGCGCGCGGATCGGATACCGTGCTGGAAATCCCAGGTTGTCAACTTCTCGATCCTAAAGTGATGGACGCTTTGCCCATTGCCGAAAAGCTTGCCGTTATCGGGACAAGTCGCAAAGCAGTATTGGCCGTGACCGTGACTGCGTCTGCTGCCGGGTTGGATATTTCGGTGCAAAATGGCAAATCTTTGGATGGCCCACTGCGGCAGGAATTAGCGAGCCTGTGCGACACGCTTGGGCTGGCGCGCCTGACGTGGGACGGTGAAATCATTGCGATGCGCACCCCGCCGGTCCAACGATTTGGTGGCGCAAAGGTGACGCCGCCGCCGGGCGCATTCTTGCAAGCCACACCTCACGGCGAAGCGTCGTTGGTCAGCGCTGTAAGCGAAGCCGTCGGCGGTGCGCGGCACGTCATAGATCTTTTTGCGGGCTGTGGCACGTTCAGCTTGCCCTTGGCCCAGAAATCCGAAGTACATGCTATTGAAGGCGACGCAGCGATGACCGCGGCGCTGGATCAGGGGTGGCGTATGGCCAAGGGCCTAAAGCCTGTCACCACCGAAACACGCGATCTTTATCGGCGCCCGCTGTTGCCGGATGAAATGGCCAAAACAGATGCTGTTGTGCTTGATCCGCCGCGTGCGGGAGCCGAGGCGCAGGTGGCCGAGATTGCCAAAGCCATGCCTCCGGTTGTGGCCTATGTATCGTGCAATCCTGTAACATTTTCCCGCGATGCAGCGACCCTTGTTTCGGCTGGGTACTCTTTGGACTGGATACAAGTAGTGGACCAGTTCCGTTGGTCATCACACGTGGAGCTTGTCGCGCGGTTTACCGCGCCCGAAGTCGTGCGAAAACGTAGATAGGATGCCAGTGAATCGTTCCATCCGCTATGCAAGTCGGGTGACCGTGATACAACGGGTGAAGAATTTTCCCAGGTAACATATTTTTGACCACACGAATTTATGCTACATGTTAGGGCATATAATAACGGTCAAAAGGCCAATGGCGCGGGGGCAGTCGAAGTATGAAGCGAAGAAATCTTATTTTGGGGGGCACAGCGCTCGTTGCACTTGGCGCATGTAGTTCCAGTAAGTTCAAACGGTACAACGGGCCGGAAGTCACTTATGTGGTGGTGAACAAGGGTGATCGCCGTATGTTCCTGATGCACCGGGACAAGGTGTTAAAGTCTTATGACATGAAGCTGGGCTTTGCCCCGATGGGACACAAGGTTTACGAAGGTGATGGACGCACACCAGAAGGGCTTTATTGGATCGACCGGCGAAACCCGAACAGCAACTATCACCTATCGTTAGGTATTTCGTACCCTAATGAACGCGATCGTGCTGTAGCGGCCGAGTTGGGCAAAAGCCCCGGTGGAGATATATTTATCCATGGCCAGAAGACCGCTCAGGAAAAGAATGTTTCCGATTGGACGTGGGGCTGTATCGCCGTATCGAATAAGGACATCGAGGACATCTATTCGATGGTAGGGGACAACACTCCCATCGCTATAAATTCTTGATAACAATAGTAATGTCAAAGATAGGCTAAATGGCCAAACGGTCATTTAGCCATAACGAGCGTCCACCAGATCTTGCCGCTTTTTTCCTGATACCAAGCGAATCCCATAGAAAGAGCATCCGAGGCCATGAGTATACGCCGGGTTTCAGGCTGCTCCAGCCAGGCAGCGAGGGTTTCTAATTCGGTCTCGTATGTTTCAGAGATCACTTCGCCGATAAGCTCACCGGAATATCCAACGCGCTGAATGCGATCTACAGGAGAGGAGCCGTCAGAACCAAAGTGCCACGGCCGGTTCTGCACGGACATGTCAAGCGAATGGGTTGCCGCGGCTGCGTTCAGTTTGGCATCAAGCTGAACCGGCGATAGACCCGAGGCACCCCGCAAGGCATTAACCGAATCCAGCATGCGAAACTGAATCTTGCCAGTGTCACCTGCGCTTATACGATATGCTTTAGGCAATGCTTTACCATCGGACCCAATGGTTGACGGTGCCGGCGCACAAGCAGACAGCGCTACAACAAGCGTGATTAGGATAGAAAACAGACGTACCATGGCGCAGCTCCACGCAATTGACTTTCCGGTGCCATACATGGTGCGGCGTTGCAGATCAAACGCACATCGGCGTGAGATCGCTTGTTAACGATGGTTTGAATTGAAACTGCGACTTTCGAGCCATATAGGTGAGAAACTTCGGTTTTTTCCTTCCTCAGGAGACATTCCTATGTCTGACACGAAATTTACTCTTTCGTCACGTCGCGCATTTCTTGCCGGTAGCGCGGCAATGCTAGCATCCCCCGCATTAGCTCAAAGCAGCTCACAAAGTGAAGCAACAACCGAGGTAGAACGGGATCTGACAGAATCTGTGCGCCGGAACGTATCCAGTTTCCGCACGCTAAATTGGCAGCCGTACTTCTCGAATACCAATAAAGGCGCGATTCTAGTCGATATTGATAGCCGCGCCGTGCATTTCTGGTCCGAAGATCAGACAATTTACAAGCTTTACCCGTCCAGTGTGCCTCTTACCGAAGATTTGACGCGCCGTGGTCGCACAAGTGTCACGCAAAAGGTTGTGGGCCCAACATGGCGCCCTACGCCTTCGATGTTAAAGCGTAATCCTGAATGGCCGGCGGTGATTGGACCGGGCCCAGATAATCCTTTGGGTACACATGCGCTATACTTAAGCTGGACATATTATCGTATCCACGGCACACATGACACGCGGAAGATCGGCCGCCGTTCATCGAATGGTTGTATCGGGCTTTATAATGAACATATCGCCGAACTTTTTGGCATGACTCAGGTCGGCACTCAAGTGTTGCTAATTTGACGACATCTTGTTGATTATGATGTTGAAATGCTGAATCCGGGTTTGCAATTTCTCATTGATCCTGTTTAGAAAGTCTTACGAGGTAAGTCTTGGGCGCGTGCTATCACTATGTGAGGTACGCCTTTTCTGGAGGTTATGTTATGAAGAAACTCGTTCTAGCCGCTGCATTTACAGCAGCTGCGTCAAATGTATTTGCTGGTTCGCTGGCAGAGCCTATTATCGAAGCACCTGTAATCGTTGAAGAAGCCACAAGCTCTTCCTCGGGCGTTCTGGTTCCACTGCTGCTTTTGGCATTGGTAGCTGCTGCTGTCGCTTCGAACTAATTTAAGCGACATATACAAAGAGAAAGACGGTGTTTTTAACACCGTCTTTTTTTTGCGTTTTTTATTAGGCGACCAAAACGTAAGTGGGCGCTGCGCTAACTGATTGAATCCATGTCAGGAAAAGTCGTTGTGAACGGTGGTTGCTGCCATCGCGGCTTGCCCCATAGATCGAGAAACCTGGTCAAGCCCGTCTGTGATATCCCCGATCGCATAGACCCCGCCGACATTGGTTCTTTGCTTGGTGTCGGTAATGATGCAGCCGTTCGCGGCAAGCTGTACGCCCAACGAGGCCGCGATATCCGACCGCGCCGTCGAACCAAGAGCAACATAAAGCGTATCAAATTGTTCCGTGTTGCCGTTCTTGAGCTTAACCAGAACATGCGTTTCCGATAACTCAAGCTCGGTCATTGGTGAATCCAGTGCACTGATTCCATCTTTCGCCTGCGCCACTGACCCGTCGGCGGGAACAAGTGTCACTGTCGGCGAGTAAGGGCGAATGAACTGCGCCTCAGCTAATCCATGCTGGCCGCTGCCTAACACTGCGATGCGTTTGCCGCGCACCTCGTAAGCGTCGCAGACCGGACAATACCGCAGCAATCCACGGCTTAGACCTTGATCGTGGTCGGCGGTCAGTAAAGGGGGCCGGTGATTAAACACTCCTACTGCAAAGATAACACAGCGGGCCTCTTCCACCCCTTGTTTAGTGGTGACCTGAAACACCCCGTTCTCCTTTGAGACGTGGCTCACTCTTTCGTTCTTAATGATCGCGCCGTAGGTTTGGGCGTGAGAGCGCATTCGGTCCAGAAGATCCAGCCCGGAGATTCCGTCGGGAAACGGGCCCATGTTATGCGTTTTCGGGATCATCCTTGCCCGACCTTCCTGCGCATCAAACACCGTGACACTTCTTAGAAACCGGGCAAGGTACAGTGCTGCGGTCAACCCGGCAGGGCCGCCACCTACGACGATACAATCTTTCATGTTGAGGTGTCCTTTTGGAAATTTGATATGCGCACGAATATAGGGCGGCCAATAAGACTAAACAGGCATGGAAGAACAGATTGTTAAACTGTGCGGTCTCTTACCTAGGTGCCGGGGACATGCTGATCCAACCTTGCAGGTTTTCCTCGATTACATTCGTCAGTGCTTTGATATGCAGATCGTCGTCATTCAGGCAGGGAATGTAGTGGAAGTCTTTGCCACCCGCGTGCTCAAAGCTTTCTCTGATTTCCTCGTTGATCTCTTCCAAGGTTTCAATGCAATCCGCCGAAAAAGCGGGGGCGCAGACGGCTATTTTCGTGTTGCCTGCTTCCGCCTGCCGCGCAACTTCTTCAACCGTATAGGGTTTCAGCCATTCTTCCGGCCCGAACTTGGATTGGAAGCTTGTCATGATTTCGCTGTCGTCCCACCCAAGCCTTTCCTTCAGCAGCCGGGTCGTTTTCTGACACTGGCAGTGATAAGGATCACCCTCTTTCAGATACCGCTCGGGTACCCCGTGATATGAACAAAGAAGCTTGTCAGGTCTGACATCCATCTTGGCGTAAGCATTTTCGATAGAGCTTGCGAGAGCATCTATATAATCGGGGCGATCGAAATAGGGTTCGACGGTACGGGCGGAGGGCTGCCACTTTTCTTTGCCGAGCGCGGCAAAAAAAGCATCATTCGCTGTGGCTGATGTAGCACCGGCGTATTGCGGGTAAAGTGGAAAGAACAGGATCTTTTGACACCCAGCCGCCGTCATTTCGGCGACTTTGGATTGCGTCGACGGATTACCGTAGCGCATGCAGAAATCAACCATTATTGCGTCGCCGTGACGCTGCTCCATAGCGGCTTTTATCTTTGCGGTTTGCGCTTTGGTAATGGTCATCAGCGGGCTTTCCCCCGCGTCTTCATTCCAGATCGACTTATAGGCGGCACCACTGGTAAAAGGCCGCTTCGTCAAGATCACTAACTGCAACAGAGGTTGCCAAAGCCAAGGGCTGTAATCAATGACCCGCCGATCCGAAAGGAATTCACCCAGATATCTGCGCATTGACCAGTAATCATAGTTATCCGGGGTGCCTAGGTTTGCCAGCAACACCCCCACCTTAGGCGTCGGCAGGGCCGGGTGGTCAGATTGGGTATGGGCTGGGCGCGTTAGCGACATCTGGCATTCCTTATTGCGTGGGTAGTGGTCAGATAGCCAGTTTAACTGGCAGGTCAATCGGACAAGGGAGTTTCCGCGGTATTCAGGGCATCAGCAAGCCGGTGTTGCGCTGATCCGGGTCGCAAGGCTTTGGGTTGGCTGTCATCAGGTGCCCAACCCATCAGAAAGATAAGTTCAAACGTGGCAATTATTCGGCCCCCAGCGGTCGCATAATGATCGTGGTAAAGTTTGGCGGCTGCATCGAATACCGCGCGGGCAGTTGGGCGGCGGAGCCGGGCCGCCAAAGCGTTGGCTTCGCCCATGGCGCGCAGGTCACGCATGAGATGCCACATATCGGTGTATTCAATCTGGAGCGTGGTTGTGTCTGCTACCGGCAAGGCAAACCCAGCACGTTGTAAAAGCCCCCCGATGTCGCGCAGTTCTGCCATCGGGGCAATGCGAGGCGACAAGCCTCCGGTGACGGCTACCTCGGCCTGACCAAGGCAGGCGCGAAGTTCATGCAGTGTCTGGCCACCATAGCTGACAGACAGAAAAAGCCCGTCAGGTACCAGCGCCCGCCGTGCCTGGATCATTTGGCCAACCGGATCGTTAGCCCAATGTAAGCCAAGCGCATGTATAACCAAATCATGCGCACCTTGATGTAGAGCAAGCGTATCAGTGTCCGGCACCATCTGCGCTTCGGGGCGCAGTGCATTCCATACTTGGGGGAAACCGGTAACGATCGCAGCCAATTTAAAGCTTCTGTTAATTATATGCAGTCGATCATCTACATCTTCGAGCGCGGTGCGGTGCAGAAACAGTGCATCATCACTGGTGCGCCGACGATTGCTGGTCAGGGCTTCAATGTCAGTCAGGGCATTTTGCATATTCATACGAGGAATTATAAGCTCATGCTGGCCCAGTTACAAACCGCTGCCGGATTACTTTACCCGCCGTCCTGTATGGGGTGCGCGCGATCTATCGCATGTCACGGTGGCCTATGCGGTACATGCTGGCGCGATACCCCCTTTATCGCAGGTCTGGTGTGTGACGGATGTGGTGTTCCGCTGCCAGGGGGTGCGCCGGGCGAAGTCGCTCATTGCGATTCCTGCCTGTTCGACCCACCATTATGGGTGCAGGGTCGTTCTGCTATGGTTTATCGCGACATGGGGCGAAAATTGGTGTTGGCGCTCAAACATGGTGACCGCCAGGATATTGCGAAACCCGGCGCAGGCTGGATGGCGCGAAGCGTGGCCAATATCTTACCGGACGAAACGCTGATTGCACCCATTCCCTTGCACTGGCGTCGCATGATGAAACGACGGTTCAACCAGTCGGCATTATTGGCCAAGGCTTTGTCGCGAGAAACCGGCCATGATTGCTGCCTCGATCTGTTGAAGCGCGTACGCCACACCCGCCCGCTGGAAGGAAAAACCCGCCCTGAAAGATATGCGGCACTGCATGGTGCGATCAGGGTATCGACAGGCGCACACGGGATGATAGTGGGGCGACCGATACTTTTGGTCGATGACGTGATGACATCTGGAGCAACGCTATCTTGTGCGACGCGGGCCTGTATTGAGGCTGGTGCTGGTCCGATACGTGTCGTTACACTGGCAAGAGTGGCAAAAGAGACCTAAGTCTTTATTCAAGCGATTTACTGGAAAGGATATTAGCAAGATGAAGCCCGTTGAGATTTATACGTCGCCGCTATGTGGTTTCTGCCATGCCGCCAAGCGTTTATTGAATGAAAAAAGCGTCAATTTTTCCGAGATTGACGTTTTGTCCAAACCCGAGCGCAAGGCCGAGATGATCTCGCGCGCGAATGGGCGTCGCACGGTTCCACAAATCTTTGTAGGGGATACCCATGTTGGGGGGTATGATGACCTGAATGCACTGGAACGTGCTGGCAAGCTGGACGCGTTATTGGCCGCCGAATGAAAGCCGCGCTTGTTCAGTTGAACGTCACCGACACCCCGGCCCGCAATTTGGCGGGCACGGTTGATATGGTGAATGATGCCGCATCCGGCGGGGCCCAGTTTATTCTTACGCCCGAGGTAACCAATTGCGTTTCGACCAACCGCGCCTATCAGCGTGACGTGCTTGCAGATGAAGATCACGACATGACTCTTGCGGCGCTCCGCGATGTTGCGCGTAACAAAAGTGTCTGGCTTTTGATCGGGTCTCTTGGCCTTAAGACTGACGATGCCGACGGACGTTTTGCCAACCGGTCCTTCCTGATCGGGGCGGATGGGTCAATTGAGGCACGCTATGACAAGATTCACATGTTCGACGTCGACATCGATGCAACCGAAAGCTATCGGGAATCGCAAGGGTATCGTCCAGGGGAAGAAGCAGTCGTCGCCGAAGCGCCGTTTGGTAAAATTGGAATGAGTATTTGTTATGACATGAGGTTTCCCAAGCTATATCAAGCTCTTGCAGACTCAGGTGCTGAAATTATAACTGTGCCCGCCGCCTTTTCGCCCGTCACTGGTGCCGCGCATTGGCATACGTTGCTAAGGGCGCGAGCCATTGAGACCGGGTGTTTTGTTCTAGCCCCGGCACAGACTGGTGAACACGCCAGCGAAAAGCACAAGACGCGAAAAACCTATGGACATTCGCTGGTTGTGGCCCCTTGGGGCGAGGTGATCTTGGATGCAGGCGAAGAACCGGGTGTTTATCCGTTTGAGATGGATATGAGTCGCGTTGCCGAGGCCCGCAGGCGCGTTCCCAGCCTTGCCAATCGCCGCGTGTTCAGGGCACCGTCGTAAATGTCACATGAATGAAAACCGAAACTCTCTTGCGATCACGTTAATCAGCGAATTGCTGTCGGCGGATCAGCGAATGCGCAACCGTCTGACGCGGGTACTTCCAAAAGGCATGGAGATTTCGCATTTCTCTGTGCTCAATAACCTTGCTTGGCATGATGGTGAAAAGACACCCGCACAACTGGCCGAAACTTTCAACGTTACACGCGGCGCGATGACCAATACGTTGAACAAGCTGGCATGGGCAGGGTATGTGCACATCCGGCCCGATTGGGATGACGCGCGTCGCAAGATGGTGGCCATCAGCCCGGCGGGTCGCAATGCCCGTGACGATGCTATTCGGGCAATCACCCCATTGATCAGCAATGTCGCAGATGAACTAGGTGAAGAACAGGTCCGGGCCACGCTTGAAACCCTTAGAGCGTTGCGCCGCCACGCCGAGAGCTAGGATTACTCTGGTTTGAGGCTGGCAGTAACGTAGTTCACACTCAAGTCGCGGTCCGACAGGCTCCAGGACCAGGTAATTGGGTTGAAAACGAACCCCTTGCGATCAACAGCGGTAAGGCCTGCGTCATGTAACAGGGCGAACAATTCGTCAGGGGTGATGAATTTCGACCAATCATGCGTACCCTTGGGCAACCAGCGCATTACATGTTCCGCACCGACAATCGCCATCATGAACGATTTTGGGTTTCGGTTCAGCGTCGAACAGATATGCAGCCCGCCGGGTTTCAACAGGGTTCGGCAGGCGATAAGATAATCAATGGGCGACGCTACATGTTCCACCACCTCCATGTTCAACACCACGTCGAACTGTTCACCCGCTTCGGCCAAAGCCTCTGCTGTAGTGTGGCGGTAATCTATCGTCAGGCCGGATTGTTCAGCATGCACCTGAGCAACTGGGATATTGCCAGCCGCTGCATCTGCGCCAATGACCTCAGCACCCAATCGAGCCATGGGTTCGGACAACAAACCGCCGCCGCAGCCGATGTCCAAAATACGCAATCCGTGAAACGGTTGGGACGACTTCAAGTCGCGGTCGAATTCACCGGCAATTTGGCTGGTGATATAATCCAGTCGACAGGGATTAAGCATATGCAGCGGCTTAAACTTGCCGTTCTCGTCCCACCATTCGGCGGCCATGGCCTGAAACTTTTCAATCTCGGCGGGGTCAACGGTGCTTTGTGGCGCTTGCATTCTGATCTCTCTGTGCTCTTTTGGGCTTAACAACTATATAGGGCTGTAATGGACAAATTCTCCGACCAAAAGCGCGCAGTGCAATATCTTTATCCGCCGATTGATCCTTTTGATCAGCGTATGATGGATGTGGGCGACGGTCACACAGTCTATTTTGAACAATGCGGCAACCCCAAAGGTATTCCCGTCATCGTGCTTCATGGTGGTCCGGGAGGGGGGTGCAGCCCGTCAATGCGCCGTTATTTCGACCCCGAAAAATACCATGTGATTCTTTTTGATCAACGCGGCTGTGGCAGATCTAAGCCGTTTGCATCGGTTACCAATAACACCACGTGGGATTTGGTTGGCGATATTGAATGCATCCGCAAAGAACTTGAGATCGACAGTTGGATCGCGTTTGGCGGAAGTTGGGGCGCGACGCTGGCGTTAATATATGCCGAGACCCATCCTGAACATGTGCGTAATATCGTCCTGCGTGGCGTGTTCATGATGACTCAGGCAGAGCTGGATTGGTTTTACGGCGGTGGTGCAGGGAAATTCTGGCCCGAACTTTGGGCTCGATTTAGTGATTTGATCCCAGACGACGAACGCGGTGATATGATCGGTGCCTATCATAAACGATTGTTCTGTGGCGACCGCATGACCGAGGTCAAATATGGCAGGGCTTGGGCTGCGTGGGAAAACGCGTTGGCGTCGATTCATTCATCCGGTGGATCTCATGAGGGGCCGGGGGAATATTCTCGCACATTCGCGCGACTCGAGAATCACTATTTCATGAATGCAGGGTTTCTTGAGTTTGACGGACAGATCCTTGCCAATGTAGACAGGATTGCCCATATTCCCGGGGTAATTGTCCAAGGTAGATATGATATGATTTGCCCACCGACGAGCGCCTATCATCTGGCGCAGGCGTGGCCGAAGGCGGAGTTGAAGATGGTGCGCAACGCTGGGCACGCGCTGTCCGAACCGGGCATCAGTGCGGAATTGGTGCGCACAATGGATAGGATTGCTGCCGAATGACCCGTACTCGTTCCTTGATGGATCGTCGTGCATTGTTTGCGACCGGTGCCGCCGCTGCATTGCTGGCGGCGACAGGGGTATCGGCGGCTTCGGTTCCCAAGGTGGGCGGTCGCTTGCGGATGGCACTTTCGGGTGCATCGCGAGGCGACAGCTGGGATCGGGGCGATGGTTTATTCATGCAGGTTGCCCGGCAGGGGCTTATCTTTGACACGCTGACGGAAATAGCGGCTGATGGTACATTGCGCGGTGAGTTGGCAACCAGTTGGCGTGGCTCTGCCGATGGCGGTGTCTGGGAATTCGACCTGCGCGACGATGTGCAGTTCCATGACGGGCGACCCATGACCGCAAAGGACGTAGTGGCATCTTTAGTGATGGATGGAGTAGTTGAAGCAGTCACGCCACATCTAGTACGTATCACCTTGGTCGAACCGTCGATGAATTTGCCGTTCACTTTATCGGGACCTAACCATTTTATTGGCGCTGGGCACGCACCCTTGTCGGGAGTCGGTACAGGTCTTTATCGGGTGCGTCGGTTTACGCCCGGTCAGCAAGTTTTGGCCGAACGTGTGAGCGACCATTATAAGGGCTCTAACGCTGGTTGGTTCGATGCGGTTGAACTGGTGTCCATTCCCTCAGAAGCAGTGCGTGCCCAGGCAATGGCCGAATACATGGTGGACGTGGCGGACGTAAAAGACGCGGAATTTCTTGCAGGATTAGATGATATCGTACTCATGCCGTCGACGCGGGGCATGACGCATGCAGTATCCCGCAGTGTCTCTATGCCAGGCAAGACCGGTCAATTTCGTCCCTTGGATAATCTGCGCGCTGCCGAGAGGTGGTGGTTCGCTTAACGGCGGTTCATAGGTACGGACCAGACGGGGCTTGCGGTTTCGTATGTACCGGCGTATATGACGTTTCAACAGCGGCGCATCGGGGTCCACACCAAATGCTCCACCGATCTTGAACACGGGCCGCGCGCCCGTTTTTTTGTGCCTGCCGAAAACTGTAGGACGATAAGTGAGACTATGAATAACGACCTGATTGCAAAAGCTGCCATTGACCGTCGCATGGCCGAAATCATCACTCCGGTGATTGAGGATATGGGATTTGAATTGGTGCGCGTCCGACTGATGTCGGGTAAACTGACGACATTGCAGATTATGGCGGACCGCCCAGATGGCGGTATCGAAGTTGATGAGCTTGCCTTGGTTAGTCAGGCGGTAAGCGCCGTTCTGGATGTTGAAGACCCAATTATCGAAGAATACACGCTCGAAGTTTCCAGCCCCGGTATCGACCGGCCCCTGACGCGTCTCAAGGACTTTGAGATGTTCGAGGGATATGAGGCCAAAATTGAAACCGCTGATTTGATTGACGGGCGCCGCCGTTTCAAAGGCGCGCTGGCGGGCGTCGAAGACGACGAAGTGTTGATCAACGTTGAAGAAGGTACAATTGGACTGAAATTTGATTGGCTTACCGATGCCAAACTGGTTCTGACCGATGATCTGATTAAAGAAATGCTGCGCCAACGCAAAGAGGCGGGCGCGATTGACGAAACCAAATTCGATGACATCGAGACCGAAGGGTCCACCGAGGGAGACGACTAAATGGCCATTACATCTGCCAACCAGCTTGAACTGCTGCAAACCGCCGAGGCTGTTGCCCGCGAAAAGATGATCGACCCTAACTTGGTGGTTGAAGCGATGGAAGAATCGCTCGCTCGTGCCGCGAAGTCGCGGTACGGCGCTGAGATGGACATTCGCGTGGCGATCGACCGCAAGACAGGTCGCGCGACCTTTACGCGCGTGCGCACAGTTGTAGCAGACGACGAGCTTGAGAACTATCAGGCAGAATTCACAGTCGATCAGGCCAAGCAGTATATGGCGAACCCTGAAATCGGTCAGGAGTTTTCCGAAGAAGTGCCGCCGGTTGAAATGGGCCGGATTGCCGCGCAATCTGCCAAGCAGGTGATCTTGCAAAAGGTCCGTGAAGCCGAGCGTGACCGTCAGTACGAAGAATTCAAAGACCGCGCCGGCACGATCATCAACGGTCTGGTCAAGCGTGAAGAATATGGCAACGTTATCGTCGATGTGGGCGCTGGCGAAGCGATCCTGCGCCGCAACGAAAAGATCGGCCGCGAATCCTATCGCCCGAACGACCGTATCCGCGTCTACATCAAGGACGTGCGCCGCGAACAGCGCGGCCCGCAAATCTTCCTGTCGCGGACTGCGCCTGAATTCATGGCCGAGCTGTTCAAGATGGAAGTGCCGGAAATCTATGATGGCATCATTGAGATCAAAGCCGTTGCCCGCGACCCGGGCTCGCGCGCCAAGATCGCTGTGATTTCCTATGATAGCTCTATCGACCCTGTCGGTGCTTGCGTTGGTATGCGCGGTAGCCGTGTTCAGGCCGTCGTAAACGAGCTTCAGGGCGAAAAGATCGACATCATTCCGTGGAACGAAGACCAGCCGACATTCTTGGTCAATGCGCTTCAGCCTGCTGAAGTGTCCAAAGTTGTTCTGGATGAAGAAGCCGGCAAGATCGAAGTTGTGGTACCAGAAGAGCAGTTGAGCCTTGCGATTGGCCGCCGTGGCCAAAACGTGCGCCTGGCGTCGCAGTTGACCGGTCTCGATATTGATATCATGACTGAAGAGCAGGAAAGCGCCCGCCGTCAGGCAGAATTCGAACTGCGTACCAAGCTGTTCATGGACAATCTGGATCTGGACGAATTCTTTGCCCAACTGCTGGTATCCGAAGGGTTTACCAACCTTGAAGAAGTCGCCTATGTCGAGGTTGACGAACTTTTGGTCATCGATGGTGTGGACGCAGACACCGCGAGCGAACTTCAGGCGCGTGCCCGTGATGTGTTGGAAGCGCAGAACAAAGCGGCGTTGGATGCAGCCCGTGCGTTGGGCGTGGACGACACGCTTATTGAATTCGAAGGTCTGACACCCCAAATGATTGAAGCGCTGGCAAAGGACGACGTTAAAACGCTCGAAGATTTCGCCACCTGCGCAGATTGGGAATTGGCCGGTGGGTGGACCACCGTTAATGGCGAGCGCACCAAGGACGATGGTACGTTGGAACCCTTTGATATGTCTTTGGAGGAAGCCCAAAAGCTGATCATGACAGCCCGTGTTCTATTGGGCTGGGTTGACCCGACCGAGCTTGAGGCAGACAACGCCGACGAAGATGATTTAACAGACGACGAGGCCGAGGCCTGAGCGCAGGTCGAGGGGGAACAATATGGGGCGCGGTGACATTTCGAAAGAGCGGGAAGATAGCCCTGAACGGAAGTGTATCGCCACCGGCGAATCACAACCGAAAAACGGGTTGATCCGCTTTGTCGTCGGCCCCGATATGCAGGTTTTCCCGGACATTATGGGAAAGCTGCCAGGACGGGGTATGTATGTTTCGGCGGATCGCACCGCACTGGAAAACGCGGCGAAAAAAGGGCTTTTTGCCCGGGCCGCAAAGCAACCTGTTAAGGTTGATGAGAATTTGGTAGACGAAGTTGAAAAGCAGCTCGTCCGCCGTGTAGTTGATCTAATCTCGCTTCAGCGCAAGGCCGGCAAGGCAGTCGCTGGCTATGAGAAAGTTAAAGGTTGGCTGCAAATGGAAGAGGCCGAGGTTCTGATCCAAGCAGTTGATGGGTCCGGGCGCGGCAAATCGAAACTTAGTACACCGCATTTCGGTCATTATATTGGCTGGTTGACGGCAGACGAATTGGGTTTGGCATTCGGTCGCCAAACTGTGATACATGGGGCGCTCGCCTCTGGTGGACTCACCTCTCGTGTTGTAGAGGAAGCTCAGCGGTTAAAAGGCGTGCGCATAAACGAGGGTGGCAACGGTCACCCGAAAGGATAGACGAGCTTCATGAGCGATAGTGACGGCAAAAAGACATTGGGCCTTCGGGGTGCGCCTTCGCGCCCGGGTAACGTAAAGCAAAGCTTTAGCCACGGGCGTACCAAAAACGTCGTGGTCGAGACCAAGCGCAAGCGCGTTGTGGTGCCCAAACCTGCTGGCGCAAAGCCTGGCAGCGGTAATAATCCATCGCTTGGGGATCCCTCAAAGCGTCCAGCAGGCATTACGGACTCCGAAATGGAGCGCCGGCTAAAGGCTGTTCAAGCAGCCCGTGCCCGTGAGGCTGAAGAAGCCGAAGCGCGTGAAGCCGATGAAAAGGCGCGCGCAGAAGATCGCGAGCGTCGTCGTGCCGAGATCGAAGCCAAAGAGGCTGAAGAGCGTGAGCGCGAAGAAAGTCTGAAGGCGAAAGCCGAAGAAGACGAGCGTCGCAAGCAGGAAGCGGAAGCCGCTGCTGTTGTTGCAGCAACCCCTGCTGAGCCCGCAGCGCCCCGCACGCCGAACATCAAAAGTGGCGCACCGACCCCAGCGGTCCGCAAAAAAGAAGGTGACCGCGAGGAAACCAACAAGCGCAACAAGAGCGCAGATGACAGCCGTCGTTCCGGCAAGTTAACGGTCAACCAAGCTTTGACCGGTGGCGAAGGGGGTCGTCAACGCTCCATGGCGCAGATGAAGCGCAAGCAGGAACGTCAACGTCAAAAAGCGATGGGTGGGTCGGTTGAGCGCGAAAAGGTCGTGCGCAACGTGAACTTGCCACCTGCGATCATGGTATCCGAACTGGCCAACCGTATGGCCGAACGTGTCGGTGCCGTCGTAAAAGCGCTGATGAACAACGGTATGATGGTAACGCAAAATGAAACCATCGATGCCGATACAGCGGAATTGATCATCGAAGAGTTTGGTCACAAAGTTGTACGCGTTTCCGATGCGGATGTCGAAGATGTGATCAAGGAAGCCGAAGACGATCCGAAAGATTTGGTTACCCGTCCTCCGGTCATCACGATCATGGGTCACGTTGACCATGGTAAGACATCGCTTCTGGATGCGATCCGCAAAGCTAAGGTTCAGTCCGGCGAAGCAGGTGGTATTACCCAGCACATCGGTGCCTATCAGGTGACCACAGACAGCGGCCAGGTCCTTAGTTTCCTCGACACGCCCGGTCACGCTGCGTTTACGTCAATGCGTTCTCGCGGGGCTCAGGTTACGGATATCGTGGTGCTGGTGGTTGCCGCAGATGATGCAGTCATGCCACAGACGATCGAAGCGATTAACCACGCGAAAGCGGCAAAGGTGCCGATGATCGTGGCGATCAACAAGATCGACAAATATGAAGCAAACCCTGACAAGGTTCGCACGGACCTGCTGCAACATTCGGTTATTGTTGAAAAGATGTCAGGTGACACGCAGGACGTCGAAGTGTCGGCCACTACTGGTCAGGGCCTTGACGAACTTTTGGAGGCAATCGCGCTTCAAGCTGAATTGCTTGAGTTGAAAGCCAACCCCAACCGTCCAGCTATCGGTGCTGTTATCGAAGCGCAGCTTGACGTTGGCCGGGGGCCGGTAGCAACTGTTCTGATTCAGAATGGTACATTGCGCCAAGGTGATATCTTTGTTGTGGGCGAGCAGTACGGTAAGGTCCGTGCGCTGATCAACGACCAAGGCGAGCGTATCAAGGAAGCGGGACCATCTGTTCCAGTTGAAGTTCTTGGTCTGAACGGTACACCCGGTGCGGGCGACGTTCTCAACGTGACAGGTACCGAGGCCCAAGCACGCGAAATCGCAGAATATCGCGCCAACGCGGCTAAGGACAAGCGGGCTGCCGCAGGCGCTGCGACGACGCTGGAGCAGCTGATGGCGAATGCCAAGGCGAACGAAACTGTTAGCGAGCTGCCTTTGTTGATCAAAGCAGACGTTCAAGGTTCTGCCGAAGCGATCCTTCAGGCGATGGAGAAAATCGGCAACGAGGAAGTTCGGGTTCGGGTTCTGCATTCCGGCGTTGGTGCCATCACCGACACCGATGTGGGTCTGGCCGAAGCGTCTAATGCACCGATCATCGGCTTTAACGTACGGGCTAATGCGTCAGCCCGTGCCACGGCTAACCAAAAGGGTGTCGAGATCCGCTATTACTCGGTCATCTATGATATGGTTGACGACGTGAAAGCTGCTGCAAGTGGTTTGCTAAGCAACGAAATCCGCGAACACTTTATCGGCTATGCGTCGATCAAAGAGGTGTTCAAGGTCACAGGTGTTGGCAAGGTCGCCGGTTGTCTGGTCACCGAAGGCAAAGCAAGCCGCGCCGCCGGTGTGCGTTTGCTACGCGACGATGTTGTGGTCCACGAGGGGACATTGAAGACCCTCAAGCGGTTCAAGGATGAAGTCGCCGAAGTGCCCTCCGGCCAAGAATGTGGTATGGCATTCGAGAACTACGAAGATATCCGCGCAGGCGATGTCATCGAAATCTTCACACGTGAAGAGGTCGTTCGTACGCTGGCTTGATTTGTCGTTAGTCAGAAATGATTTCAGAAGTCCGGCTAAATTGCCGGGCTTCTGCCGTTTCAAACAGCCGAGATTCTTCGTTAAAGCTGTACCGTTCGATTGTGATATGATCGTCTGAAATATCTATGACGTTGAAATCATTAGGTTCGCCCCGCACCCGTAAAGACAGGCTGGTACCGGCATGAAGCTGCACCGCTTTGGTCCCATTTGACTTTACCGTAAAGTTTCCTGCGTGCCATGTGTGGAGATGGCCGGATAAAATTAGGTTTGCCCCGCACCCCAAAAGTTTCTCAAGAGCTTGTTCTGCACCCGGTATCGGCTTCTTTTTGGTCTCAGCTGGGTGTTCAAGGGGGTGGTGAACCACAAGTACACGTGCTTTGCCGTGCGGCGCATCTGACATGGCGGTACATGCATGTTTGATCCGGGCGGGGGACAGACGACCGGTTTGCCAGGAAAAACGATCAACCGAATTAACCCCGACGACGATCATGGTGTCATTCTCAAATTGCGGCGTCAGATCAGGGTTGATCCACTTCTTATAACCTCGCCACGGTAAAAAGAGCCGCTTGAATGGCCGGTCCAACAATACATCGTGGTTCCCGGGTACGCCCAATACCGGCGCATTAATCATCGAGATGAAGTTATGGGCATCTTCGAACTGCGAGTCTCTTGCCCGCTGAGTGAAATCCCCGGATATCGCAACAAGGGCAGGATCAAGTTCATTTACACAGGTAAGGAGGGGTTCCAGAAGGTCTGGTCGATCCTTACCGAAATGCAGGTCGGATAGATGGATCAGTTTGCTCATCTAACAGGCTCATCGAACGCTTCGGGGACGATCAGGTTTAGCGCATTCGGCCGCATACTTAACTTAAATGGCCCATTCATGCGCGCTAGTTCTCCGTCACGAGCGACAGCACGCGATTTATGAGACATTTCCAAGGTAAACTCTGAACTACAGTGCATTTGATAATCAGTCTGGCGCTTGGCCACCCCAAAGGCCAATGCCGCAGCATGTTTTAAAAGCCCCCAGCGGTTAGTATCGGGCGCGATAAGTAAAACCATTCCACCATTGGCGATACAGTCTTCGCCACTTAGCCCCATCTGATTGAGTTGAAAGGCATTACTGATAGCAAAAACAATGGGCGTTCGGTGGTTAAAGGATTTGCCGTCATAGGTGACGGTCAACTTTAGCGGGGCGCGCAATGTGGCCAGCGCCTTTACTACTGACCAATAGGCGGCCACTCGGCTGCGGCCCCATCTCTTATATATGCCTTCTCGGGTTTGCAGGATCGCGGCATATGCACCGATGCTGGCGTTGTTCAAGAATACCTTATCGTTGATCATCGCAATGCCAGTCGGGCGAATTTTCCCACGTGCAATGACATCAATCGCCTCTTCGACAGTCTCGGGTAGGTTCAAAGACCTCGCGAAATAATTGAAGGTACCGGATGCAATCATCCCAAATTGGTTGGGCAGCCCAGCTAGACCTGCCGAAACCCCGCTGATCGTCCCGTCGCCGCCGGACGCGACAATTGTCGAATTAGGGGATTTCAGCGCTGTATCCTTGGCGATTTTTTCTAGGTCAGCGCCGGGATCGAAGGTCACAAATGAAGCTGGAATTCCGTGGTGTTCGAACCGTTCCGCGATCTTCGCCTTGCGTTCGGGTCCATCTTCAAGCCCTGAACCGTTGTTCAATATTATAATCACATGCTGGGGCTTCATCTGTGTCCTACCTATACTGCTATAGGTAAACGCCTGAGGATAGGGTTGGTTCAGATGTAGCCAAGCAAGAAAGCTCTAATTTTTTTGGTTGATCGGTTTGCCCGAAAAGACTTCGCTGTCAACTTGAACAGCGATACGTCCGTCAGGAAGATCACGTACGAATACCCCCTGAATAGACACCGTCGAACCGATTGTGATCGTGCGAAGCATGAATTCCTCCCAAAAAGTAGTCATGAAACAGATACAAGTAGGGGGTTTGTTCTGTCTAGCGACATTCTGGGGATTTTAGTCAAATTTACGAGAATGCAGCAACAATGACTCGTTTGGTTAGAGCCAATCACGCAAAATTGATATCAAAGGGATATCAGCGGCGGGCATCGGATAGTCTTTCAACGCGTTGGGTCTCACCCATTTTAGCGCCTGACCTTCTTTTGCCTGTGGGGTCCCTTGCCATTTTCGACAGGCGAAAAGCGGCATTAGCAGGTGGAAATCATCGTAAGCGTGGCTGGCAAAGGTAAGAGGAGCAAGACAGGACGCCCAAGTGTCGATACCAAGTTCTTCCTGCAATTCCCTTATCAAAGCGGCTTCGGGTGTTTCGCCGGTTTCGACTTTACCGCCGGGAAATTCCCAAAGACCCGCCATGGATTTTCCGGGCGGGCGCTGTGCTAAAAGCACCCGTCCGTCTACGTCGATCAAAGCGACAGCCGATACCAGCATCATGGTCACGAACGGTAATCCGCGTTGATGTCGATATAGCCGTGGGTCAGATCACACGTCCACACAGTGGACTTGCCTTTACCTATCCCCAGATCGACGCCGATTACTATGTTCTGACCCTTCATATGAGAAGCAGCCGCTTCTTCCGAGTAGTTCGGGCTGCGCCAGCCATCTTTTGCCACCTCGATATCGCCAAAGCGGATCGAGAGCCGGTCGCGATCTGCTGCGGCCCCGGATTTACCAATGGCCATTACCACGCGGCCCCAATTCGGGTCCTGCCCCGCGATCGCGGTTTTGATAAGAGGCGAGTTGGCGATAGCCATAGCGTGAATCTTGGCGTCTTCATCTGTTGCGGCACCGGTCACAACAATTTCAACGAATTTGGTGGCCCCTTCACCATCTTGCACGACTTGGTGCGCTAGGTTTAGCATCACCCGGTATAAAGCATCCGAAAACGCATCACTTTCACTGGCATCAATGCCTGAAGCACCGGTTGCCGCCAAGATGAGACTGTCAGAGGTAGAGGTGTCACTGTCTACGGTAATGCAATTGAACGTTGTTTCGGTGTGCCGCGACAACATCTTTTGTAAGGCTGTTTGACTGACACTGGCATCAGTAAAGATATAAACCAGCATGGTCGCCATATCGGGCGCGATCATACCGGATCCTTTGGCTATCCCCGCAATAGACACGGTTTTTCCCTCAATTTCCACGTCTTCTTGGGCACCTTTAGGAAAGGTGTCGGTGGTCATGATCGCCTTGGCAGCTTCAGAGATGCCAGCAGGGTCGAGCTTGTTTTTTAGATCTGGCAGCACTGCGGTTATGCGTTCGTGCGGCAAGGGTTCACCGATCACACCGGTTGACGATGTGAAAACGCGAGACTGCGATATATCGCAAAGTTCGGCCACGGCCGCGGTGATCGATTCAACGGCGGTGACGCCGTTTTTGCCGGTAAAGGCGTTGGCATTTCCTGAATTTACCAGAATTGCGGCACCGTCTTCGGATACGCCGCCTATTTTAGCCTGACAATCAAGAACCGGTGCCGCGCGGGTGGCAGATTTTGTAAAGGCACCTGCCACCGTCGACCCCGGCGCCAAGACCGCGAGCATTACGTCAGTGCGGCCTTGGTACCGCACCCCCGCCGCAATGGTTGCGAAGCGCACTCCATCGATCACAGGTAGTTGTGGAAAGTGATCAGGTGCTAGCGGGGATACGGCCGAGACTTTGCCCATAGTTACTCCAGAAGGCCAATGTTGGAGAGAACAGTCGGGTCAATGCCTTCTGCGGCGGTGCGGTCAACCGTCGCAGCGGCTGTCAACTCTTCGATCATGGCCTGGGCCTTGATCTGACGCACTTGCGTTTCAAGTTCCGCTTTGACCTCTTCCATGGCAGGCGCTTCTTTGCTGCGTTTGTCTTCCAGTTTGATGATGTGCCAGCCGAACTGTGTTTTCACAGGTGCTGAGATGCCACCAACCTCAAGTTCGGCCACTGCTGTTTCGAACGCAGGGACCATCATGCCAGGACCAAACCACCCCAGCGATCCACCCGATGGGCCGGAAGGACCAGTGGACTTTTCTTTGGCGACTTCGGCAAAATCAGCACCGCCTTCGATTTCGGCCTTGACTGCTAAAGCGTCTTCTTCGGTTTCTACCAAGATATGCGACGCATTAAATTCCTGCGTAGGCTCTGCATTTGCATAGCTTTCGTCATAAGCAGCTTGAAGTTCTTCCGGGGTAATTTCCTTGGCCATCGATTTTTCGATGACTTCGCCCGCGATCAACTGCCGCCGTTCGTTTTCAAGCGCAAGTGTCACGCGTTTGGGAAGATCATCGGTGTAAGCCTGAGAGATCGCTGTTTGTTGTACCAACTGATCAAGGATACCTTTGAACAAAACTTCGGGCGGTAGCTGTTGATACTGCTCGGGCAGTGTGGCGCGTGCAATTATCATGTTCCCGATGGTAATATCCTTGCCATTCACCGTGGCCACAACAGTGTCGGCCTTTACTTCCTCTTGTGCGGAGACAGGCAGAGCAAGCGATGCAGCGATCGCGAATGGTGCCAGAAAAGTGAGAGTTTTTTGCATATATCTGTCCTAAGGTTTGAGCACCACAACGGCTGCTACATTGACACGGTTTAGTACGACCCTTACATCGCCCTATGGGCGCGGCTTGGCGTACGTTCAGTCTTGTATCTAGGGGCTGTATGGCGGCTCGGCAAGCAGATGGCGCCTCGCAACATAACTTCGGCAGGAGATTGCATGCTGGGCATCGGAACACTCGCCAAAAAAGTCTTTGGGACACCCAACGACCGTAAAATCAAGGCGACACGCCCGCTGGTTGAACAAATCAACGCGCTGGAAGACGAATTTCAAGCTTTGACAGATGACGGGCTGAAGCAGAAAACGGAAGAGCTTCGCAAACGGGCTAACGAAGGCGAAAGTCTTGACGATTTGCTGCCCGAAGCTTTTGCCAACTGTCGCGAAGGCGCACGGCGCACCTTGGGCTTGCGCGCTTTTGACACACAGCTGATGTCTGCGATTTTCCTGCATCAAGGAAATATCTCCGAGCAAAAGACCGGTGAAGGTAAAACACTGACCGCGACCTTGGCCGCGTATTTGAATGCGTTGACGGGTAAGGGCGTTCATATCGTAACGGTCAACGAATATCTGGTGCAGCGTGATGCTGACTGGATGGGTAAGGTGTTTGCATCTCTGGGGTTGACCACCGGCGCGGCCGTGTCGGGTATGGCCGAAGAAGATAAACGTGCCGCTTATAATTGCGATGTTACCTATGCCACCAACAATGAGCTTGGGTTTGATTATTTACGCGACAATATGAAGTCCGAGCTGAGCCAGATTTTCCATAAGCATCACAATTTCGCTATTGTCGATGAAGTTGACAGTATCTTGATCGACGAAGCCCGTACGCCGCTGATTATCTCCGGTCCATCGCAAGACCGTTCCGAGATGTACAAAACCGTTGATGAGCTAATTCCGCTTTTGCAGGAAGCCCATTACGAACTGGATGAAAAGACACGTAATGTGACGTTTACCGAAGAGGGTAACGAGTTCCTCGAGCAAGAGTTGCGCGCGCGAGGGCTGCTTGAGGAGGACATGACCATGTATGACCCCGAGAGCACCACGCTTGTCCACCATGTTAACCAAGGGTTGCGTGCGCATAAGCTTTTTCAACGGGATAAGGATTACATTGTTCGCGATGGCGAAGTAATGCTGATCGACGAATTTACAGGCCGTATGATGGCCGGGCGTCGTTTGTCAGAAGGTTTGCACCAAGCGATTGAAGCCAAGGAAGGGTGCCAGATCCAGCCGGAAAACGTGACGCTCGCCTCGGTGACTTTCCAGAACTATTTCCGCTTATATGACAAGCTGGCCGGTATGACAGGCACCGCCGATACCGAAGCCGAAGAATTTGCCGAGATTTATGGACTGGGAGTCGTCGTCGTCCCTACTAACGTGCCGGTTGCCAGGGTGGACGAAGACGATCAGGTATTTCGTTCTGCCTTAGAGAAATATCAGGCGATGATCGAAAAGGTTAAAGAGGCCAATGCTATTGGCCAACCCGCGCTGGTTGGGACGACCTCGATTGAAAAATCCGAAATGTTGAGCCGTATGCTGACCGAAGCAGGTATCACTCATAACGTATTGAACGCCCGACAGCATGAACAGGAAGCGCAAATTGTCGCGGATGCAGGCAAGCTGGGTGCGGTAACCATCGCAACCAACATGGCCGGACGTGGCACTGATATTCAGCTTGGCGGTAACGTAGACCTGAAGGTGATCGAGGCACTGGATGCTGACCCGGAAGCTGACCCTGTCGCGATTCGGGCCAAGATCGAGGCTGAACATGCGGATGAAAAGAAAAAGGTTATAGAGGCGGGGGGCTTATACGTCTTAGCGTCAGAGCGCCATGAGAGCCGCCGTATTGATAACCAATTGCGGGGACGTTCTGGCCGTCAGGGTGACCCTGGCCGGTCGTCTTTCTATCTTTCACTGGAAGACGATCTGATGCGGATTTTCGGGTCTGAACGACTGGAAAAAGTGTTGACGACGCTTGGCTTGAAAGAAGGCGAAGCGATTGTGCATCCTTGGGTAAACAAATCTTTGGAACGCGCCCAAGCCAAAGTCGAAGGCCGCAACTTTGATATTCGTAAACAGTTGCTAAAATTTGATGACGTGATGAACCAGCAGCGCAAGGTTATCTTTGGCCAGCGCCGTGACATCATGGAAGCCGCCGACCTTTATGAAATTACCGCAGACATGCGCGAGCAGGTCATCGATGATCTGATCGAAGAATTCATGCCTGCAAAGACTTATGCGGACCAATGGGATGCCCAAGGGTTTCAGGTTGCCGTCGCCGAACGGTTAAATCTGGACGTACCCGTCGCGAAATGGTGCGAGGAAGAAGGCGTTGATGACGACGTTATTCGCGAACGCCTTGTGGGTGCCAGCGATGAGATGATGGCGGAAAAGACCGAATCCTTCGGCGCAGAGAATATGCGCAATATTGAAAAGCAGGTTCTGTTGCAGGCGATCGACGGAAAATGGCGTGATCACCTGTTGACGCTGGAGCATTTGCGTTCGGTCGTAGGGTTCCGAGGGTACGCGCAACGTGACCCACTGAATGAATACAAGAATGAATCCTTCCAGTTGTTCGAGACCATGCTGGATAGCTTGCGGACCGAGGTGACACAAAAGCTTGCTCAGATACGTCCAATGACCGAAGAAGAGCAGCAGCAGATCATGTCACAATTGCAGGGACGGCAACAGGTGGCCGAGGAGGAATCTCCGGCGGCCGCATCAGAGGAACATTCTACACCGGCAGTTTCCGCTTTTGATGAAAGCGACGCTTCAACTTGGGGAACGCCGGCCCGGAATGAGCCATGCCCGTGCGGATCTGGTAAGAAGTTCAAGCATTGCCACGGCAAAGTTGAGTAACCAACGGTTTAAACTTCCCACCTTGGGTAAGGACTTTCGAAACTATGAACCATTCTGGCGGGTACCGCACGGATGGTTAATGCCCGATAAACCTACTTGATGGATCGTGCATTCTCCCTTTAACGGAGAGTGATATGCCAATAATTGATAACTTTAGCGACTACAGCTCTGGTCTAAGCGGGCCGATTTGTGGTGGCTTTGACATTATTCCCAGTGACACCGATGAGATTCCCCAGGTAACGCGCGCGATCATGGTCTCGCAATCCGGTGATCTGTCTGTGGAGCTGAAAAGCGGGGATGCAATTGTGCTGAAAAATTTGATCCCCGGGGCTGTCTATCCGTTTCGAGTCGGCAAGGTGTTGTTTACTGGTACTACTGCAACTGGAATCACAGGGCTCGTTTAAGCGTAACTCCAAAAGCCGCTCGGAATGACCTTTGGGTCTTTCGAGCGTGCTTATTGCCCGGTGGCCCTAAGCACGGCCGCTATCGTCCGGAACAGTAGCACCAAATCCTCGACCAACGATATATTATGAATATATTCTTGGTCCAAACGAACCCGCTGTTTAAAGCTGACTTCCCCCCGGCCGCTTACTTGCCAAAGGCCGGTAATTCCCGGACGCTGGCTAAGATAATCGTCGGCGGCATCATCATAACGTGCCAATTCGACACGCGTTATCGGGCGTGGCCCGACGAATGACATATCCCCCCTGAGGACATTCCAGATTTGTGGCAACTCGTCCATGCTGGTGGCGCGAAGAACCCGACCGAATCTTAACACTCTTGGGTCGTTCTTCAGTTTTTGATTGTGACGCCATTCATGCGCGAAATCAGCGTTAACCTCGAGGATGTTGTCTAAGAGGAGGTCGGCACCAGGCTCCATCGTGCGGATTTTCCAACACTTAAACGTCTTGCCATATCTGCCAACCCGCGGATGCCCATAGAATCCATGGTTTCCATTTGCGGTCGATATACACCACAGCACTGCGATAAGAGGCACAACAAAAGGTATCAAGCACAGGCAGAGGATGAGATCAAAAAGCCGTTTACCACCTTTTGAATACAGAAAAACTTCTGCCGAACCGTAGCGTCTGGGCAAAATATCCAGAAATGCCATTTAATTACCTTTTGCAAGTAGGGACAGATGGGAGACTGTCGCCACTTAAGCAAGAGGGTCCTAAGTATTGGTTAAATGAACTGACCTTCCGGATCAGGCGTATGCGAAATCCACCTCGCCCACGTGAATGGTCGCTGCCGTTAGCTTTCCTGTGGCATAGGCCCCGGTGTCAATCGACACTACGCCTCGATTAATTCTTGGTGAATCGAAGATGGTATGCCCATGAACGACCCATATCCCATCAGTGCGTGCAACACGGCCAAAGTCCTTATGGCCCCAAAGCAAAGTCCGATTATCTTGCTCTTCGATGGGCAAAGATGGATCGGCTGCAGCATGTACAAAGGCCACATTACCTGACACCCAAATTTTGGGAAGGTTGGTCAGCCAATCGAGCAAATCTTTCCCCATGGCAGCGAAAAGCGCGTCGCGTGCGTGCTCTAAGTCCTCACCTGACGAGGTTTGAGAGACACCGGTAACCTCAAAACTTTCCAAGGTCTGCAATCCGCCATTTCGCAGCCAGCGTGGCCCGTTGTCCAATGGATTTTGCAGGAACTTCAGCATCATCTCCTCGTGATTCCCCATTAAGGTAATCACGTTCGTCGCCTTGAACATGTGTCGCAACACCTGTGCACTTTGTTCTCCACGGTCGATCATATCGCCCAGACAGATCATTTGAGCGCCGGGTTTCGCTTCGGGAATTTTTTGAAGCAGATCATATCGCCCGTGAATATCACCCAATGCAACAATCGTTTGGTCTGGGTTAATCGGAGTAAATTGCGGCTCAGTATCTCTGGGGCGCTTAAACCATCGTTGAAACATTTATTTTCCACCGTTTGTGTGTTGCAAAACTGGCGCAACGACTTGGTAAGTTCGAAAAACCGGAATACCGCAAAGTGAACTCCAATTTAATATTCTATACAGTCTCATTATTAACAACAATTAATAAGTAGGTCTGCAGATGCAAGGGCGTCCGATTAACAAAGCTTCTGCCACCCTTATTGCAGCTATTGGGGCGCTTGCTGCACCGCACGCTTCAGCGCAGTCTTTGACGACTTACGGTACCCCCGGCTTGATCGAGATGCCGACAGCGGAAGTCATGCAAGACGGTGATCTTGCATTTACCGCCAGCTTCTTTGGACCCAACCGGAGATACACCGGTACGTTCCAAGTGTTACCGCGGGTTTATGGCAGTTTCAGATATTCGCATATTAAAAATATTTTTGGTACTTCAGGATATCTGGGCGGGGATACATTCGACAGAAGCTTTGACATTCACTATCAGATTTTTTATGAAACCGCGCGTCGCCCTGCGGTCGCAATCGGCCTGCGCGATTTTCTGGGAACAGGTCTTCTAAGTGGCGAATACTTTGTGGCAACCAAGAGCTTTGGGCCCAAGCTGGAAGTAACCGGCGGGCTAGGTTGGGGGCGGTTCGCTGGGAGAAATTCCTTTTCTAATCCGCTTAGTGTCATCGCTGACCGCTTTAAAACGAGACCAACCGGGTTCACTGGTACTGGGGGTCAGGTTGAAACTGGTAACTGGTTCCGCGGCCCCACTTCGCCGTTTGCCGGTGTGAAGTGGAAATTTAGCGATCAAACCACCTTTTTTGCAGAATATTCCCCGGATTTATACACGCTTGAATCGGTGAGTACCGGAATTAACGTATCTTCCCCGCTCAATTTCGGTGTCGAATATCGCTTTAAGAACGGACCAAAGCTTAAGGGATACATTGTAGGTGGACATGAAATAGGTGCTCAGCTCAGCTATGTGATCAACCCCAAACGACCTAGGGTTTCAGGGGGATTGGAAACGTCACCCAGGGTTGTTGGAAACCGGGATCGTCTTGCCATAGCGGATTGGAACAATTCCGCCAAAGGGGGCGGCAAGGCCGCTGTTCAACGTGTTGTCGCAGCGCGGCTGTCAGAAGACGGCATGAAGCTTCAGGGTTTCACCATGAGTGGGCGCCAAGCGACCTTGCGTGTCGAAAATAACCGATGGAACAACGAATCCCAAGCTGCGGGTCGCGCGGCTCGTGTTATGGCAACGACCTTACCTCCGGAGATTGAACAGTTTACCGTGGTATTCCAAGAGCGCGGCGTTCCGATCAGCCGTGTTGTAACCCAGCGGTCAGACTTGGAGGAACTTCAGTTTGATTATGACGGCGCATGGCGTACGCTGGCGCGTACCGATATTGCCGACGCGTATGACCAAGGCCGGTTGGGGGAGCTAGATGATGTCTATCCTGTGATCGAGACCTCGTTTGGCCCGTATCTTGCGACCTCGTTTTTTGATCCCAATAGCCCTATCCGCGCAGATTTCGGTGCCCAGCTCAAGGCGTTATACCGACCCGCACCCGGCCTGACGTTTTCGGGTCGCTTCCGTTATCCACTGGTCGGCAATATTGACCAATCTTTCCGTGGCTCGAATTCGGTTCTGGAGCCTGTCCGAACCAATGCAGTTAGATATGCAAAAGAATCCAGCCTCGAAATTAACACACTGTCAGCAGAATATATATTCCGCCCCGGTAAGGATCTGTTTGGCCGGGTGTCCTTTGGGTATCTCGAAAGTATGTTTGGCGGCATATCTGCCGAACTGTTGTGGTACCCCGTAGCAAGCCGGTTGGCACTAGGAGCCGAGCTGAACTATGTCAAACAACGTGATTTCGACATGCTGTTTGGCTTTCAGGATTACGGGGTCGCGAGCGGGCATGCCTCAGCTTATTACGATTTTGGCAACGGTTTCTCGAGCCAACTTGATGTCGGTCGCTATTTGGCAGGTGATTACGGGGCTACCCTAAGCATCGACCGAGAATTCAACAACGGCTTTAAGGTTGGGGGGTTCTTTACTCTTACCAACGTGTCGTTCGCCGATTTCGGAGAGGGATCATTTGATAAAGGGTTAAGGTTTGAAGTGCCGGTATCATGGTTGACCGGGCGCCCATCGCGTAAAACTGTTAAACAGACCATCAAACCTATTACCCGTGATGGAGGTGCAAGGTTGGCGGTAGCAAACCGACTGTACGGCTTAGTGACAGAGTACCGGGGAAAAGAACTGCGTGATGGCTGGGGGAGATACCTGCGATGATCATACGTGCAACCATCCTGGGTCTGTTATTCGTAGGTGTCGCAGCCTGTAGCAACGGTCAAGATCTGTTAAATCGAGGCGTAGCCCTTGCAGTGAATGACAAAACTTCTGTGGCGAGGCCCGCAGGGCAATTTCCCCCCCGGTTTGCGGCGCTGGTCGCGGATACATCGGTTCCGGCTATGATTGTGACCGTAGAAAGTCGGTCGCAATCGGGTCGTCTGCTGCGCGAGGCACAGGTTAACGGAGTAGAAACCTGGGTTAGCTCAGATTTGACCGCCGTGATATTGGAAAACGGTATGTTGCAAGGAACCCGCGGGCTGGGATCCGAATTGTTCGCGGCTGAGCTATCCGAACCGATGGCGCTAATTTTGTCAGGAAAGACAGGGTATTCCAGTCGGCTGCACAGCAACCTGAAAGGTAACGACCGAATCGTCACCAGAACGTTCAATTGTTTAGTTGAAGTTAGCGGTACTGGCACCATTGCGCTTGAGATAGGTACTATTCCGACGCGTATAATGACAGAAGACTGTAAAAGTCTGGACCAAGCATTTCGAAATACCTATTGGGTAAGTAGTAAAAGCGGTGCAATCGTGCAAGCGCGGCAATGGGCCGGCGACGAGATAGGGTATATTAAAACCCAATCTGCAACCCGCGAGATGACAGGGGCACCAGTATCCGAAGTCGGGGTGGTGATAAGTGAGTGAATGGGAGAGTTTCTAGTGCGATACCTTTTGCTGGCCGTTTTAGGTCTGAGCCTTGCCAGTTGTGGCTCTGTCTATCGTGCGCCTAAAGTCGTTGACGGTGATGCCCGCGGAACCAATGTTCGAGTAATGGCTCTGACTGCTGAAACAGTGGTTCAGGCGAACAAATCGGCATATGCACCGCAAACCCTTCCTGCGGTGTTTTCTCAGACCACAGGGACAGGCTCGGGGCTTAGGGGTGCAGGTGCATTACCTTCTACGACTATTGAAAGCCAAACCCGCCCTAATGCGTTAGAACTGCGTCTGCCCCCGCCGGCAGATCCAGGACCGTATGAGATCGGAGTAGGCGATGTTGTTCTGCTTGCCACACCGCGTTCCGCGACCTCGGTCGAGCAACTTTCAGGTCTACTGGCAGCGCAAAATGCTCGACAGGGCTATACTGTACAAGATGACGGTTCGATCAACATCCCTGACGTGGGACGTGTGCGTATCGCAGGGCTGACCATCGAAGACGCCGAAGCCGCGCTGTTTCAGCGTTTGGTCGAAAACCAGATTGATCCGACATTCAGCCTTGAAATAGCTGAGTTTAACTCTCGCAGAGTGTCCATCGGCGGAGCGGTGAGCAAGCCCACCGTAGTTCCCGTGACCCTTACGCCCTTATATTTGGAAGAGGCTTTGGCCGCTGCTGGGGGCATTACGGTAGAAGATCAAGATTACGCTTCGATCCGCCTTTATCGTAACGGCGCATTGTATCAAATTCCTTTGATGGAGCTGTATTCCCGTGTCGGCCTGAAAAAGACCCGACTGCTTCCTGGCGATTCTATTTTTGTTGATACGGAATATTGGCTGAACCGCGCACAGGCGTATTTTACCCAGCAGATCACGTTGGCGCAGACCCGTCAGGTGTCAAGACAGACCGCTTTGCAGCAGCTTCAGTTAGAGGTTTCGTTGCGGCGCGCTGATCTTGAAGAGGCGAGAACCAATTACCAAACCCGTATCGACCTAGGGGCTGACAACCGACAGTACGTATATCTGACCGGTGAAGTCGAGAAACAATCAAGGTTCGCGCTGCCCTTTGAGCGTAAAGCCAACCTGGCCGATGCCATTTACGACGCTGGGGGTATTGCGTCGGCGACCGGAGATGTGTCGCAGGTATATGTACTGCGTTCGTCTTCTGACCCCCGCGAACTTGGGGCGGTAACGGCATGGCACTTAGATGCCCGAAATGCCGCTAATCTTGCACTTCTTCCGCATTTCGAGCTTCGCCCAGATGACATCATCTTTGTGGCACAGCAGCCTGTTACACGTTGGAGCCGTGCGGTTACACAGATCGTGCCTCAGATTATCAGCGCGGGCGCTACCATAACGGGACGGTAAACATATCTTTTAGAGATTGTTCAAAGGTCGGGCCTTGGTCCGGCCTTTTTCGTACTAAATATGCCTCGGTTCAGATTGTAGCTATATTAAAAACAATCCAGTCCCTAAATTGAACCAATAGTTGCCCAATTTCGGCCACATCGCCCGATTATGTCTTGAAAGGTCAGTAATCGTGGCGGAGCGTCGTAATGTATCTTTCAGTTGTCATTCCTTGCATGAATGAAGAATCGTCTATCCCCGGGCTGGTCGCGCGTCTGACGCAAGCAATTGGCCCATGGAAAGAGCGCGCCGAAATTATTTTGGTCGATGACGGATCAACCGACGCGACGTGGCAGGCGATTGAAGCGGCAAGAGCCGTTTGCCCCCAGTTAGTCGGGTTAAAGCTTTCTGGAAACAGAGGTCATCAAATTGCGCTGACAGCCGGACTGGAAGCGGCACAGGGTGACAGGATCTTTATGTTGGATGCGGACCTTCAGGACCCACCAGAGCTGCTGACCGATATGATGTTCATGATGGATCGAGGCTTTGACGTCGTCTATGGCCGTCGCAGCGAACGTCGAGGCGAGACGCTCTTCAAAAAGGTCAGCGCACATCTGTTTTATCGGTTCCTGAATGCCATGTCTGACGTAGCGATTCCGCAGGACACAGGTGATTTTCGCTTGGTTAACCGCCGTTCACT
>DRFG01000258.1 GCA_011050655.1 Roseobacter sp. | reverse complement strand
TCACATGAAAAGCCGCGATTGACGCCGGGCCGGACATGGTCCACACCGCGCGGATGTTACGCATTTCAGAAATCAACTACTCCGTCGAAGGCCGCCCCTTGTTTGAGGAAGCCAGCGCCGTCATCCCCGAAGGCCACAAAGTGGGTCTTGTGGGCCGTAATGGTGCGGGTAAAACCACGCTGTTCAAGATTATTCGTGGCGAATTGGGGCTGGACGCAGGCGACATCTCGTTGCCTTCCCGTGCCAAGATCGGCGGCGTGGCCCAAGAGGTTCCATCGTCAGACGTGTCGCTGATCGACACGGTGCTGGCTGCAGACACCGAACGCGCCGCATTGATGCACGAGGCAGAAACCACCAAAGACCCCGCACGTATCGCCGAAGTGCAGACCCGTCTTGCCGATATTGATGCCTGGTCTGCCGAAGGCCGAGCGGCATCGATCCTTAAGGGGTTGGGGTTTGACGACCATGACCAGCAGCAACCCTGCTCTGCGTATTCCGGTGGCTGGCGGATGCGCGTCGCTCTAGCCGGTGTGTTGTTCGCAGAACCCGATTTGCTGCTTTTGGACGAACCGACCAATTACCTCGACCTTGAAGGGGCGTTGTGGCTGGAAAATTATCTGTCCAAGTACCCCCACACCGTCATTATCATCAGCCACGACCGGGGTCTGCTGAACCGCGCTGTCGGCGGCATCTTGCACCTCGAAGACCGCAAGCTGACCTATTATCAGGGTAACTACGACCAATTCGCTAAAATGCGGGCTGAAAAACGGGCGCAACTGACGGCGCAGGCAAAAAAGCAGCAAGCGCACAAGGCGCACATGCAGGCATTTGTCGACCGCTTTAAAGCCAAGGCATCCAAGGCAAAACAGGCCCAATCCCGCATGAAGATGATCGAAAAGATGGTCACGATCACGCCGCCGGAAGAAGCTGCGCGCAAGGTCTTCACCTTTCCCCAACCAGATGAGCTGTCGCCCCCGATCATCAGCATCGAAGGTGGATCCACCGGTTACACCGAAGGTCAGCCCGTGCTGTCGCGCCTTAACCTGCGCATTGACCAAGATGACCGCATCGCACTTCTGGGGCGGAACGGTCAGGGTAAGTCTACCCTATCGAAGTTGCTGTCGAACCGGCTTGTGTTGTTCGAAGGCAAAGCTGTCAATTCTAACAAGCTGCGCATCGGGTTTTTCGCGCAGCATCAGGTTGACGAGCTGGTTATCGAAGAAACGCCTCTGCAGCACATGATCAGTGCACGCCCCGGCGTGATGCAATCCAAGCTGCGTGCACAACTGGCCGGTTTCGGCCTTGGACCGGATCAAGCGGACACCGAAGTCGGGCGTTTGTCAGGTGGCCAGAAAGCTCGATTGTCACTTTTACTTGCCACGCTTGATGCGCCGCACCTGTTGATTCTTGACGAACCGACGAACCACCTCGACATCGAATCTCGCGAAGCCTTGGTCGAAGCGCTTACTCGGTACAACGGTGCTGTCATTCTGGTCAGTCACGACATGCACTTGCTGTCGATGGTGGCAGATCGTCTTTGGTTGGTATCCGACGGCACTGTAAAACCCTATGAGGATGATCTTGAAGCTTATCGCAAGATGTTGTTGACCGTCGAAAAGCCAGTTAGCAAAAATGCAAAGCCCGTCAAGGAAGCGCCGAAACCAAAACGGGCCAGCCGCGAAGATGTCTTGGCGTTGCGGTCCGAGGTGCGTAGCTCTGAAGCGCGGGTCAACAAGATTAATGATATGCGCGACAAATTGGCTAAAAAGCTTGCCGACCCTGCCCTATATGAAAAAGACAAGGTGGGCGAACTTGAGGTCTGGAATAAAAAATATGCCGAAGTGATGGATGCACTGGAGCGCGCAGAAACGCTTTGGATGGCCGCGCTTGAAAAACTTGAAAAAGCCACGGCTTAAGGGCTTCATCGCGCAAAGGTTTATTAAGGGGCCGGGGCATGGCCCCCGCAAGAGCATATGATCACATTCGATACCGCTTTCATGATCACCGCCTTTGCCACGATGGTCGTGATTATCGACCCTTTTGCAATCGGGCCAATGTTTCTGGCGCTGACGCCGGGGATGACAGCCAGTCAACGGCGGCGAATTGCTTGGCGCTCGGTTTTCATTGCTGGTCTTTTACTTTTGGTATTTGCAGCCTTTGGTGAAGCAGTGCTGGGGTTTATCGGTATTTCAATGCCGGCTTTTCGCGTTGCGGGTGGTATCTTGCTGTTCCTGACTGCGCTCGACATGTTGTTCGACCGTCGTACCAAGCGACGCGAAGGTCAGGCCGAGGCGCAGGCCGATGATGATCATGATGATCCTTCGGTTTTTCCGCTGGCGATTCCGTTGATCGCAGGGCCCGGGTCTATCGCGTCGGTTATCCTGCTTACGGGAGAAAAGCCAGGGGTTGAGGGATTGGTAACGGTGATGGCCATTACCTTTGGGGTGCTTATTATCATGGGGCTCACGATGCAGGCCAGCGGATACCTGGAAAGGGTTCTGGGCAAGGTCGGCATCAACGTTATCACACGGCTTTTGGGAATGTTATTGGCCGCCCTGTCGGTGCAATTCGTGCTAGATGGTCTGAGCGCGTTCGGATTTACTCCTGGTCCGGGCTGATATTTATCCAATGACTCCCCATATTCCTTTCAGTAGTCAAGGAAGCCGTCATGCCCGAAATTGAAACCAGCCGTCTGATCTATCTTATCCTGCTGTTGCTGATGGTGGCGGGATGGTTTTACATGCAAAACCGTCAGGGGCTGAACAAGTCTCTGCAACAG
>DRFG01000257.1 GCA_011050655.1 Roseobacter sp. | reverse complement strand
TGCTGACCAAAAAACAACTCGACCTGCTGTCTTTCATCCATAAGCGCGTTCAACGCGATGGTGTCCCACCCAGTTTCGATGAGATGAAAGAAGCATTGGATCTGCGGTCAAAATCGGGCATTCATCGGCTTATAACAGCTCTTGAAGAGCGCGGCTTTATTCGCCGCTTGGCGCATCGGGCTCGTGCCATCGAAGTCGTGAAACTTCCCGATACTTTAGGTGGGCATTCCGAAGTCGGCTTCACGCCGCGTGTGATCGACGGCGACCGCCCCGATGCGCCCCCTCCTCCCTCGGCGGCCCCAGTGTCCAATGCATCCTATGAACTGCCGGTGATGGGGCGTATTGCGGCGGGTGTGCCGATTGAGGCGATAAGTACGATGACGCGTTCTGTCGCGGTACCCGGGGATATGATCAGTGGCAAAGGCGAACATTATGCGCTTGAGGTCAAAGGCGATTCGATGATCGAAGCCGGCATCAATGATGGCGACGTTGTGGTGATCCGTGAAACATCCGTCGCCCAAGACGGCGAAATCGTCGTGGCATTGGTCGAAGATCACGAAGCAACCCTTAAGCGGTTCAAGCGGCACGGATCCTCCATCGCGCTTGAGGCCGCCAATCCGGCCTACGAGACCAAGGTGTTCCCCTCTGACAAGGTCAAGATTCAGGGTCGTTTGGTTGGCTTGATTCGCACTTATTGAAGTTTGGCATCCGGCCAATGTGTCCAAAGTCGTGTGCCCGTCATCTGACGGGCAGTGCGCATGTGTAATTGGTCATTCGCGACAAATAGCGCAACGGCCCCGGTGGTACCAAGCCGATTAGGGTCGAAAACATCGCAACCGCCTTTCCAGGGCGGTTCGATCACGGTTGACGAAACAACGATCTGGCCCCCATCGCAGATCCCAAACTGCGCCAATGCACGTTTTCCTGATAGGTGGACGATCTCTTTCCCCGCCAGTTTTTTCCGGTTTGGCCACCCTGCTGCTGCTTTTGCTTGATCGGCATTGTCACCGTCGTTTTCCAACCAATTCAGCGCGATAAACCCCGCGCCTTTGGGTTTGCTCAACACACGCCCTTTGGGTGTCATCAACCCGACGATACTGCCATTGTCCGCAATCAATAAAGCAGGTCGTTCGGTCCTCCCCCATAAGACAAAGCCCGTTAAAACCATGGCTAACCCCGCGTAACGAAGTTTGCCCTGCCAAAGCAGCAGCCATAGGAACCCCATCGCAAGCAAAGGCAAAACCCATGGGCCGGGGCCTTTTACGTGACTCTGAGAGTTATCGATTTGTGTAATAAAATCGGCGACCCCCAAAATCCATCGCAGGCCGATTCCCATGACCCAAAATGCCAGATTATCCAGCCCGAAGGGTGCCAAGACGAGCGCGGCCACCGCCGCAGGCATCACCATCAACCCCATCAGAGGTACCGACAAAAGATTGGCGACCAAACCATAATGAGCGATAGTGTTGAAATGTGCCGCACCTACAGGGGCAGTAAATAACCCAGCAACGGCGGATGACAAGAAAGTCGCGGTTACTGGGGCCAGCCATCTTGGCCCCAGCGACCGGCCAGCGTCGCGTAGCCAGCCGAATACAGCAACCAGTGCCGTCGTCGCGGCGAACGACATTTGAAATCCGGGGCCGGTCAACGCTTCGGGGCGCAATGACAACACGATGATAGCAGCGATCGCCACTGCACGCAGGGTCAACGCTCTACGCCCGATGACAAGCGCGCCCAATGCGACAAGCACCATGATAAATGCTCTTTCGGTCGCAACATTACCCCCCGAAAGCGCCAGATAGACACCGGCTGCCATCATGGCACCCACCGCCGCGATACTGCGGGTTGGCCAATGCAACGCGACCCAAGGGATCAGGCAGAGGGATGTGCGCAACGCGCCGAACACCACCGCGCTGAGAAGCCCCATATGCAACCCCGATATGGCCAGAAGGTGCGCAAGGTTGCTAGCGCGAAGATTGTTTAGCCCCGTTTGGCTCATCGCACTGCGGTCGCCGGTGGTGATCGCTGTCGCAAAACCACCAACATCGCCCGGCAGAACGGATTGGATCCTTGCGGACGCCGCCATGCGCAGGCGAAATATCGCGAGGCCAGCACGCCCCGCCAATGCAGGGGCTGCGCCAAGCACCGGGTTACGAGTGTAGCCCACAGCACCCAGTCTGGTAAACCATGCATAGCGCTGAAAATCGAAACCGCCCGGCTCTACCGGACCGCTGGGTGGAGATAGATGCCCTGTCGTCATAACGCGCAACCCCGGCGCGGCAGCAATGCTGTGGCTTTGGTCACCATGGAGAGAGATACGGACCCTCTTGGGGGTATTATGCGGTGCCACCCGTGCCAGAACCACACGGTCCAAGGTTAGACGCAAAGCGTCGGATTGACTGCGATCAATGGCAACGATGCGACCCTCTATAGGGCCATAATAGCGCCAGCCGAGCACCGGCGCACCCATTGAATGTGCGCGCCAAGCTGCGATATCAAAACCTAACAGTGCTAGCGCGACGGCCACTATCAGGGGCGAAGCGGCTTCTGGCATAAATCTTGACGCTAGGCCAAAGCAAAAAGCGAATGCCGCAGTGGTAAAAAGCAGTATATTTGATGGCTCTACCCCTATGGCAAAATATGTCCCGATCCCGACGGCCAGACATACCGGTACCCATCCAACCAAATGGCCACGCTGTTGTTGCATCATCTGCGCAAGGCCAAGCCTCAGGCCCATACTTGCCCCCGATCATCGCACTGGATAGATAGTGGGTAACGCTATCCCGACGCTGGTTAGCAAAAGATAAACGGCACTTCGTTTCGAGCGTTAGCCGACATTCCCGTTGAAAGGACTATCAGATTTATGACATCGCCTGTCGTCACCCGTTTCGCCCCATCGCCGACCGGCTATCTGCACATTGGCGGGGCACGCACGGCGCTTTTCAACTGGCTTTACGCGCGCGGGCGTGGTGGGAAATTTCTTCTCAGGATCGAGGATACCGACCGACTTCGCCACACACCCGAGGCGACCGAGGCGATTCTTAAGGGGATGGCGTGGCTGGGGCTGGATCATGACGGTGATATCGTCAGCCAGTTTGACAACGCAGCGCGCCATGCCGAAGTTGCCCTTGAGCTACTTGCCTTGGGCAAAGCGTATAAGTGCTTTGCGACTCAAGACGAGATTGCCGAGTTTCGTGATGCGGCCAAGGCCGAGGGTCGCAGTACGCTCTACC
This sequence comes from Roseobacter sp., assembly GCA_011050655.1. GTDB lineage: Bacteria > Pseudomonadota > Alphaproteobacteria > Rhodobacterales > Rhodobacteraceae > Sulfitobacter. Next base: position 7,009 of record DRFG01000257.1, on the reverse strand, counting down.
GTTCGCCGTGGCGCGATGCGACCGCGCAAACCCATCCAGACGCGCCCTACGCGGTACGCATCAAAGCGCCGCTTACAGGTGATACCATTATACGTGACCAGGTGCAGGGCGATGTCAAAATAAGCAACGAACAGCTTGATGACATGGTTTTACTACGGTCCGATGGCACACCCGTTTATATGTTGGCCGTCGTTGTCGATGACCATGATATGGGGGTGACCCATGTCATTAGGGGGGATGACCACCTGAATAACGCAGCAAGACAAATGATGATATATGATGCAATGGGATGGGATGTGCCCACGTGGGCTCACATCCCGCTTATACATGGACCAGACGGCAAGAAACTTTCCAAACGGCATGGTGCCTTGGGCGCTCAGGAATATCAGGCCATGGGCTATCCGGCTGCGGGCATGCGCAACTACCTTGCCCGCTTAGGTTGGAGCCATGGAGATGATGAATTCTTTACAGACGCTCAGGCGCAGGAATGGTTCGACCTAAGTGGAATTCGCAAGAGTCCCGCACAATTCGATCTGAAAAAGCTCGAGAATATTAGCGGACAGCATATGGCCATCAGCGATGATGCCGCGTTGCGGCACGAAATTGAACAATATCTCAATGCGGCGGACCTTCCACCTCTGACAAAAGATCAGGGTGATGACCTTGAAAGGGCAATGTATTGTCTAAAAGATCGTGCGAAAATATTTCCCGATCTTCTTGAAAAAGCAGAATTTATTCTTTCCAATCGGCCCATTGTGCCCGACGAGAAGGCTGCTAAAAACCTTGATAATGTATCCCGTAGTATACTGACAGAATTGACGTCGCAGTTGCAGAATGTTACGTGGATCAAAGAAACGCTGGAAGAGGCGCTGAACGGCTTTGCCGCTGAACATGACACCAAATTTGGCAAATTGGCGGGGCCGCTGCGTGCAGCTTTGGCTGGACGGGCAGCCACCCCATCGGTTTTTGACATGATGCTGGTGCTAGGGCGCGAAGAAAGCCTTGCTAGGCTGAACGACGCAGCTATCTGATATATGCTTCGGCACATTCACAGGTAGCGCGACAAACACACGGCATGGACCAATTCAGGGCCATGCCAGACGGCGGCAGAATGCACGCCGCATATGACAGGAAGGGACTTCATGGCCGAAAGTACAAAATCCGCAACGTTGACCATCGACGGCAAGAGCTTTGAGTTGCCTATCTATTCTCCGACGGTTGGCCCGGAAGTGGTAGACATCCGCAAGCTTTATGCCCAAGCCAATGTTTTCACCTACGACCCCGGCTTCACTTCTACGGCCGCTTGTGACAGCACGATCACCTTCATCGACGGCGACGAAGGTGTCTTGCTACATCGCGGCTATCCCATTGAACAGCTGGCAGGCAAATCGCATTATCTAGAGGTCTGCTACCTGCTGCTTTATGGTGAATTGCCATCGCCTACGCAGCTGGAAGAGTTCGAAGTTCTGGTAACCAATCATACCATGATCCACGAACAGATGATCAATTTCTTCCGTGGTTTCCGCCGTGACGCACACCCGATGGCCATCATGGTTGGCGTCGTGGGCGCGATGTCTGCGTTTTATCACGACAGCACTGATATCAACGATGCACACCAGCGCGAGGTCGCGACGATCCGTCTGATCGCCAAGATGCCTACGATAGCTGCGATGGCTTATAAATACACCATCGGTCAACCATTCATCTATCCGCGCAACGACGTCGATTACGCCGGTAACTTCTTGCGCATGTGTTTCGCAGTACCCGCCGAGGAATACGTCGTCGACCCTATCCTGAGCCGAGCGATGGACCGGATATTTACGCTTCACGCGGATCACGAGCAAAACGCATCAACATCGACTGTGCGTCTTGCATCGTCTTCGGGTGCTAACCCGTTCGCCTGTATCGCTGCTGGCATTGCCTGCCTTTGGGGGCCGGCACATGGCGGCGCAAACCAGGCTTGCCTTGAGATGCTTAAGGAAATCGGAACTCCTGATCGTATTCCGGAATTTATCGCCCGTGCAAAAGACAAGAACGACCCGTTCCGTCTGATGGGTTTCGGCCACCGCGTGTACAAGAATTTTGACCCTCGCGCGACCGTGATGAAGGAAAGTGCGGACGAAGTGCTTGAGCTGTTGGGTGTCGAAAACAACCCCATCCTCCAAGTCGCAAAAGAGCTAGAAAAACAGGCTCTGCAAGACCCGTATTTTGCAGATAAAAAACTGTTCCCGAATGTTGATTTCTATTCCGGCATCATCTTGGAAGCGATGGGTTTTCCCACCTCAATGTTCACCCCCATCTTTGCATTAGCGCGGACGGTCGGCTGGATTTCACAGTGGAAAGAGCAAATCAGCGATCCGCAGCTAAAAATCGGACGTCCGCGTCAATTGTATCTGGGTGAAACCAGCCGCGATTACGTCGATATCGAAAACCGTTGATCATCTGATTTCAGAACAACGCCTCGCGATTTTGCGGGGCGTTTTTTTTGCGAAGCGTACCAACGGTGCTTCTACGGAAGGTCGGGGCTCTTCACTTAGGCCGCATAACAAAGAATCAAATATACCGGTGCGCTGTGATCAAAGAGCGCTCTGATCGCGCACTGTTTCTTGGTTTGGTTTCCAAAAACTCCGCCTAGCGGTGTGACCTCGGGGAAATCAAGATAATGTTTCCACCTGTTCTACAATGTCGCAAAATCATTGACGCCCACAGGTTAAAAAGCCCACATATTCCATTGATTACTGCGTGGGGTGTCGCTGGGCATGGCCCGTGTCATATTGACTGAGCAAGGAGATTATCGTGATGGCAACACGAGATACCGGCCTAGAATGGGAAACTGCAACCAGTCTCACATCTAAGGATGCACGGGAACAGATTGCACCTATGGGGTCGTTGGTCCACGATTCGCGGCACAACTGTGACCAAGTGGCGGTTGTTTACAATAAGGGACAGACCCCGCCCCATATTACCGTGACACAAATTTCGCGGTCGGTGCACACGATCCACGCAGACGGAGTCGCTGTTGCTATCATCGCGGGTGCGTCGCGACCGACATTAGATCCCGCTGACGTACTTTTGGTTGAGCGTTCAGTCTGACGATACACCTAACGGCCCTCGAAACGGGCGGAGCGCTTTTGCATAAACGCCATCACCCCTTCTTTGAAATCTCGTGTCTGACCGCTTTTCCCCTGTTCGCGCGCTTCCAGTGTCAGTTGTTCTTCAAGGCTGTTACCCCAGCTTGCGCGAATGGCGGTTTTAGTCGCGGCATAAGCCGCTGTAGGGCCCATAGCCAAGTGCGCCGCTCGTTCGCGCCAATGCGTGTCAAAGGTATCGTCGGATACCGCTTGCCAAATCATCCCCCAATCGTCGGCTTGCCGGGCACTGATCTTGTCAGCGAACAGGGCTGCACCCATGGCCTTTGCTGCCCCCATTTGCCGCGGCAGCGTATATGTACCTCCTGCATCGGGGATAAGCCCTATGCGGGCGAATGCCTGTAGAAAGTAGGCGTTTTCAGAAGCAATAACGATGTCGGTGGCCAACGCCAGGTTTGCACCGGCACCAGCAGCGGCCCCATTTACCGCAGCGACTGTCGGCACGGGACAGTTGATGATAGCCCTTAACATAGGCGCGTATTCGTCCCGAAGGGTCCGTTCTAGGTTCATTGCACCGGACGCACCACTGTCACCCAGATCCTGGCCTGAACAAAACGCGGACCCAGCACCCGTAATCACGACGCAACGCGCCAGCTTTGCCCCTTGGGTAAAAGCATGTTCAATCTCTGCGCGCATCTGCGTGGTCAGAGCGTTCATCTGTTCGGGGCGGTTCAAAGTGACAACCGCCAATCCATCTGTGACATCAAAGATGAGAGTTTGGTAATCCATTGTGCAGGTCCATTTATGCAAGTTTTGTGGCAGTCTAGACAAGCATCCCGTCAGGGCCAGTGAAACCGCGCGTTACCCGTTAAGAATATCATCCAACCGAGTTTGCTCTTCAGGGCTGAGAGGCGTTTGGTCAGGCGCTTTCGCATGTGACCGCCCCCGCACGTAGAGCAAACTTGCACCGCCTGCGAGCAACAGCATCAAAGGCCCTGCCCCCCACAACAACCAGGTCGACCCCTCGGCGGGCGGATTTAGCAACACGTATTCGCCGTAACGGTCCACTATATATCCTACGGCTTGGGTATCACTATCTCCGGCGACCAAACGTTCGCGCAGTAAGATGCGCAAATCACGCGCAAGGCTGGCATTGCTCTCGTCGATGCTTTCGTTGCGGCAAACAAGACACCTAAGGCCCTTGGAGAGGGTACGTGCGCGTTGTTCCAACACCGGATCAGACAAAATTTCATCAGGCTGAACTGCCCAAGCCGGCGTAACCAGCAACATCAACGCAAGAACCAGTCCCCTCATTCTGCTGGCACCGTGCGGGCGGATTTCGCAGCCCCTGCGGCCACGCGATAGCGCCGGTCGGTCAAGCTCATCAAACCGCCAAGCGCCATAAGCCCGCAGCCGATCCATATCCAATTTGTCAGAGGCTTGATATAGGTCCGTACCACCCATCCACCGGCATCTTGTTCATCGCCGATAACCACATAGACATCCCGTGCCAGATTATAGTCAATGGCAGCCTCTGTAGTTGGCATCTGAGCCACCGGATAAAACCGTTTTTCCGGGCGTAGCTGGGAAATCTCTTTACCATCCTCAAAGAGCGTAACGCTACCGATCGTAGCCATGTAATTTGGCCCCTGCTGACGGGTCACATCGTCCAACTGGATCGTATAGCGTCCCACATCATAGGATTCACCGAGTTTGACAGCACGAATATCGTCAGTGCTCCACGCGGTAATCCCCGCGACACCCGCCATGGTGATGCCAAGCCCCGCGTGGGCCATCATCTTGCCCCAATCGGCGCGCGGCAGCCGGGTCAGACGACCAAACCGGTCTTTGCCACGACCAGTGCGTCCCCAAAGGTCCATCACCGCGCCCATGACCACCCAGCTACCCAGAAATAACCCTAACGGCCCTAGCAAGCTGCGCCCGCTTTGAATGGCATAGGCCAAGCCACCCAAAGCGATTGCCAGCACAAACACATAGCGCAGTGGCTTTAAGGACCGCGCGATCGAGGCGCGCTTCCATGGCATCGCGGACCCCACGGGCAAAAGCAGCCCCAAAAGCACCATAAAGGGCGTAAATGCCGCATTAAAGAACGGAGGTCCGACGCTTAATTTCCGCTCAAAGAACATCTCGGCTAGCAGCGGCCACATTGTACCCGTGAACACCACGAAACAAGCCACGGCCAACAGGACGTTATTCACCAACAGCGCCGATTCCCGGCTGACCATGCTGAACACGCCTTTTGCTTCGAGAGCGCTGGCACGAAAGGCAAACAACAGCAGTGCGCCGCCCGTGAAAAACGTCAAGATCATCAAAATAAACACACCCCGTTCGGGATCATTGGCAAACGCATGCACTGACGTCAGCAGCCCTGAGCGTACGATAAACGTTCCGATCAGCGAAAATCCGAATGCAAGGATCGCCAGCAGAATCGTCCAGCTTTTCAGGCTTTCTCGTTTCTCGACGACGATAGCCGAATGAAGCAGCGCAGCGGCAAGCAACCAAGGCATGAAGGACGCGTTTTCGACAGGATCCCAGAACCAGAAACCACCCCAACCCAGCTCATAGTAAGCCCACCATGATCCGAGCGAGATACCAATGGTAAGGAATATCCAGGCGGCCAAGGTCCATGGACGCACCCAGCGACCCCATGCTGCATCGACGCGGCCTTCTATCAAGGCGGCAACTGCAAAGCTGAACGTCATCGACAACCCAACATAGCCTAAGTACAAAAATGGCGGGTGAAATGCCAACCCCGGGTCTTGCAAAAGCGGGTTCAGGTCCTGACCGTCGAATGGCGGTGTCGCCAAGCGCAAAAACGGGTTGGAAGTGAACAAAATAAAGGCGTAAAACGCCACGCCGATGGTCGCTTGCACCGCTAATACCCGTGCTCGCAACGTTTCGGGCAAATTACCACCAAACCAAGCAGCCATGGCACCAAAAAGCGATACGATCAGCACCCATAGCAACATCGAACCTTCATGGTTTCCCCAGGTTCCGCTGATCTTATAAAGCATCGGCTTGAGCGAATGGCTATTAAGAACGACGACGCGCAGGGAAAAATCAGAGGTCACAAACGCCCACATCAACGCGCCAAAGGCCAATGCGGTTAGAACAAACTGCGCCCCGGCCGCCGGTTCGGCGACGGCCATCCAACCTGGCCAACGTTTATAGGCACCAATCATGGGCACGACCATTTGAACAATGGCAACACCGAAGGCGAGGATAAGGGCGAAGTGTCCGAGCTCTGTAATCATGGCGCGATCATAGGTGGCGTTTGAAAACTTTCCATGCCCTTTTACATATTAATCACGTTCTTGTGCGCAACAAAGCGTCGCAGGTCTCTTGCGGTGCCGCCTATGTCAAAGGACGGCTTTGCGCCAGTCCTCAAGCGCAGGGTTTGCGGCCGCTACCTCCACCGCTGTGTGAAGCGGAGCATCAAGGTCGTTTTCAGCACTATTTGAGGCATCGAAACGCATGGCCCGTATGCTTTGGATGCTTTGTGCAACTTGCGGGGCATTAGCAATTGTACGGGCAATAGAGCTTTGAAATTCCTGAGTTTTTATCTGATGACGCGCGCCAAAATAAAATGAAACGACCACTCCCAATAGCCACCAAAGCGGCTCGGGAACAAGCGACACACCCTGCATCCGAGAAGCAAACCAAATAGGGTTTATCATTGCGGCGACGAACATTCCCAGAGTGCCAAGTGCCAAAGCAGGGCGCGGTAAACGGTTCAACCCGTCCATAAAGCGGTCAAATCGGCCTCTGGAAGCTGTACCAAATTCGGCAGCGTACTGAATCATTGCCTGATTTTGCGCCGAAGCTGAACGTTGCGCGCCCGCTTCCGTGTTTTCGCGGAATACTTCGGCCGTGTCGCGCACGATGTTTCCGCCGCCGCC
>DRFG01000256.1 GCA_011050655.1 Roseobacter sp. | reverse complement strand
GAACAGATCGGCCCGGCTTTCCCCGAAAACTTCAAGCAAGAAATTCTGTCAATTCGCAAGAACAAGGGGGCGCTTATACGTGAAAAGGCTAGGGATCTTTTCACACCGATCACGCCAGACAAGTATCTGCCCCGCATGACAGTGCTGGAAAACGCGCTTTATGGCCGCATTTCAGCCGTTGCCGGATTGCAGGCCGACCTAGTATTGGATGTGGTCTCGGATGTATTCAAATCACACGGGCTACAGCAAGCGGTGGCGATCAATGCGCTAAACTTCCCGACGACCTTGGGCGGCACTAACATGCCCGCCTTGTTTCAAGAACGCATGTCATTTGCCCGAGCCGCAATAAAGCGCCCTGATGTGCTGATAATGAATCATTCGCTCGCGGGGCATGATGCGGAGGCACTGGGCGGGCTGCGTAACCAGTTGAGTGAACTGCTGCCGGAGATGACTCAAATCTATCTAGAAAGCCATTTTGACAGCCCCAATGACTTTGACATGTCCATCGAGATAAGGGGAGGTCGGGTTGATGGTGTGGCACAGATTGATACTCCCAACCAGGAAGACACCATCTCGGATGACCTAAGGCGCAAGCTTCGGATTATTGCGCGAAACGATCTTTTCAACAACCTTGATCCGCGCAATCAGCGTTTGCTGGCCTTTGCCGCGCAGTGGGTGTCGATTGAACAGGGCGGCCAGATATTTGCTATGGGGCAGAGACCGGATGCGGTTTATCTGTGCCTTTCGGGCAAGAGCGAACTAAATTGGGTAGACCCGAACGGCGCAAGCCACCACGTGTCTACTGTAGAGGCAGGCAGACTGATCGGCGATCTTGCGGTGTTGATGAACGAACCGAGGCAATTTGACTTTTTTGCAGTCGAAGACAGTAGCTTTTTGAGGATCGGGGCCGATCAGTTCCGGTCGGTTGTCGAAAATGACCGGGTTATCCTGCTTAGCCTGCTGCGCACGGTTTCCAGTCACCTGACGGGCGCTGCCGATTTATTGCGCACGGCGGGGATAGATATCCCTCGCGCCGGTGAGAATTTACCAGCACCCTTGGGGGATAAACGCTCGTGAACAGATATTCGGCCCACGCCGATTTTTATGCGCCAGCAATTCCTAGCGCAGCGCTTTGGCGCGTCGTAATTGGATTCTTAGCGGCATCGGCAATCTATCTGCTGCTTAACAATCTCTTGTTTGGCGCGGTTTTTTCAGCGCTAGGCGCGCAAAGTGACGTTTTTTATCGAGATCTTCTGGCAGGGCGCACCCCTTTTGCGATGCTCTTGTTGCTGGGAAGTTTCGGGTTGATGATCGCTGGCGTAGCTGTGGTTACACGTATCATCCACCGGCGCTCTTTCTTGGGCTTGATCGGGCCTATGGAACTGGCTTTGCGCCAGTTTGGCGCGGTTTTGGGGATAATGGTGTTGCTGAGCGCAGTAATTTACATTCTGCCGCCTTGGGATATGGGAGCAGACTATGTTTCCAACATGGAATTTTCCAAGTGGGTTCTGCTGCTGCCATTTTCACTCCTCGGGGTGCTTGTTCAAGTCACTGCGGAGGAAATGGTTTTTCGCGGTTACGTTCAGCAACAGCTTGCAGCACGATTTCGGTCTCCGCTTGTCTGGATGGTGTTGCCTGCCGCCTTGTTTGCCTTGGGTCACTATCTGCCTGACCAAGCGGGAGAAAACGCATTTTTCATCGCGCTATGGGCAGGTGTTTTCGGCATACTGATGTCTGACCTTACCGCGCGGTCTGGGTCGTTGGGGCCGGCGATCGCCGTGCACTTTTCAAACAACGTTGCCGCTATTCTGATAACCTCAATGCCGGATGACCTGTCAGGGTTGGCTTTGTACCTGACGCCCTTTGGGATGGATAATCCCGAAGAGTTGCGGGCATGGTTGCCTGTTGATTTTGCCCTTATGCTGGTAAGTTGGTTAGCGGCCCGGCTGGCGATCCGCCGTTGATTGCAATTTCGCCCTCGCCAGCTTATCTGAATATCGAAACTGAAAGCAAAGGTTCGCCATGAACTGGATCAACAACTACGTTCGCCCCCATATCAATTCAATCTTCTCGCGCCGCGAGACACCTGATAATCTTTGGACCAAGTGCGAAGAATGCGGGACTATGTTGTTTCACCGCGAGGTGTCAGACAACCTGAATGTATGCACAAGCTGTGGCCACCATATGGCGATCACTCCCCGTGCGCGGTTTAAGGCTTTGTTCGACGGCGGCGTGTTCGTCGAGGTGAAGGTACCTGCGCCAACGCCTGATCCGCTCCATTTTCGCGATCAAAAGAAATATCCAGACCGTCTGAAAGCTGCTCAGAAACAAACATCTGAGGCCGAGGCAATGCTGGTCGCGAAAGGCGAAATCGGTCGTACGCAGATTGTCGCAGCGGGGCAGGATTTTTCGTTCATGGCCGGGTCAATGGGTATGTATGTCGGCAACGCTATTATCGCCGCAGCGCAAGAAGCCGTGAAATTGAAAGCACCTTTAATTCTCTTTTCTGCTGCTGGGGGTGCGCGCATGCAGGAAGGCATTCTTAGCCTCATGCAGATGCCACGCACGACAGTCGCAGTGCAGATGCTGAAAGAAGCCGGATTGCCGTATATCGTCGTGCTGACCCACCCGACGACGGGCGGGGTGACGGCAAGTTATGCGATGTTGGGGGACGTTCAAATTGCCGAGCCCGGTGCACTGATCTGTTTTGCGGGCCCCCGCGTTATCGAACAGACGATTCGCGAGAAGTTGCCCGAGGGTTTCCAGCGTGCAGAATATCTGCTAGATCATGGGATGCTGGACCGTGTGACCCCGCGCACCAAGCTTCGCGATGAGCTGATAGAGATCACCCGCATGCTGATGAAGATGCCTCCTGCGGTGCGTGGCGACTTGCCCGCTCCTACCGAAGGGGGTGATTTACCCCACGCATTGTCTGCGGGGAACGAAGCGGAAAAAACCAAGAAATGACCCACCAAAGCTCTGATGCGGTGCTGGCGCGTATGATGGCTCTGCATCCAAAGATCATAGATCTGACGCTTGACCGGATGTGGCGGTTACTGGACGCATTGGGGAATCCCCAAGATGATCTTCCTCCGGTGATACATATCGCAGGCACCAACGGTAAAGGATCGACCCAGGCCATGATCCGTGCAGGCCTTGAGGATGCAGGCAAGCGGGTCCATGCCTATACTTCGCCGCATCTGGCGCGGTTTCACGAACGCATCCGCGTCGCTGGAGAGCTGATTTCAGAAGACGCGCTGACAGCTATTTTGGACGAATGTTATGATGTGAACGCCGGCCGGGATATTACTTACTTCGAGATTACCACCTGTGCCGCTTTTCTTGCCTTTGCGCGGACATCTGCGGATTTCACATTGTTGGAAGTAGGTCTTGGCGGCCGTTTGGATGCGACAAATATCGTACAACAACCGGCGCTGACGATTATCACTCCGGTGTCGATCGACCATCAGCAGTACTTGGGAAATACCCTGGCCGAGATCGCCGGGGAAAAGGCCGGTATCATCAAGCGGCGCGTACCTTGCATTATTGGCCCACAGGAAGACGCAGCACTGACTGTCATCGAAGCTCAAGCCGCCCGTCATTATGCTCCGGTTTTGGCACGCGGACAACAATGGCACGTGTCGGAAGAGGCCGGTAGAATGGTCTATCAGGATGAAACCGGGCTGCTGGATTTACCGCAACCCAACCTTTTGGGCGCGCACCAGATTTCAAATGCAGGGGCCGCGTTGACGGCTTTGCGTCATCTTGGGATTGCAACGCCCCATTGCGAAGCTGCCGTTACCCGAGCCGAGTGGCCCGCGCGTATGCAGCGTCTGCGCAAAGGGCCGTTGACTGATACGGCTCCGCAGGCTGAGATATGGCTGGATGGGGGGCATAACCCCGCCGCTGGCCAAGCGATTTCAAAGCTTTTGGCGGATATGCCGACACGACCCACCTATTTGATCTGTGGTATGCTGAATACCAAAGATATCGGTGGGTATTTGCAGCCACTGGCCGAGCATGCCGATCACCTTTTTGCGGTATCCATTCCGGGGGAAGCAGCCACCCTGCCAGCGCAGCAAACAGCCGCGGCCGCGCAAGCGGTGGGCATGATGGCAAGCGAGGCATCAAGCGTACTGGATGCATTAAACGAAATAGTTGCGCGCTCCCTCCAAGCTCGCGTGTTGATCTGCGGGTCGCTGTACCTTGCAGGTGGTATCCTTCGCGAAAACGGATAACTTTTTAAGCGTTATATCCGGTGCTGTTTACGAACTATAGCACCCTGTCTGCATAAGGTCGCGAGGT
>DRFG01000255.1 GCA_011050655.1 Roseobacter sp. | reverse complement strand
CAGCCTTCGCCTTGACGTCAGCATCAGCCTTCGCCTTGGCGTCAGCGTCGGCCTTCGCCTTGGCTTCTTCCAATGGATCAATTCCGATTTTCGACGCAATCAACTCCGCAGCGAGCTTTTCGCTGAAACCAGCAGTCTCACCGGCCTGATACATTTTATACGCCTTGACCAGGCGTATCACCATCATTGCGGCAGGCGGTCAAAACCGCCGAATACCATCACAGACGAAAGCGCCGCCGTGTCGGTGGTTGCTGCGCTTAGGTCAGGCGTAAAGGTTAACCGGACATAACGGCCCGCCCCAGCCAGGGACAAATCAATTTCGAACGTACCAGTTACAGTCCCGCCTCCGACTGGGCCCGTGGCAACAACTGCACTGGCGGCGGACTTAAGGGGCGACGCGTCGACAAGGTCATCGGCGTTACCGCTCTGTACACTATATCCGATCGACAGCGTTTCCGCAGCCGCCAACGTAGCAGAAAACGGAATTGCCACGACCCCAGACTGCGGATTTCCGATCGCAGTTCGGTCAAAGATCACGCCCGTGACGGCCGTTGCGTCTCCGGCACCGCCGGCCGTGGCCGCGGCATTTGCCGATGCGCCCATTACTGCGATAAGCGCGCCGATGTTTCGCAATTGAGTGGTCATCTTACTTTCTCCTTGGGCAAGGCCCATCTGGGCTTCGGCTGGATTCACCCAAGCCGAAGCGTGTTTGGTTCAGAAGTCGATCAGGTGAAAATTAGCCGGGTGCGCCCCACGTGACGCCGGTCATGATGGACAGCGCAGCCAGATGGCGCAGGCCAATGTCATGCTGCATGATCATGCGCATCAAAGTTTCGTCGCGGCTGAATGCTGCCTGCATGGTTCCGCTGGCGTCCTTGTACGCCGCCTCTGTCGACATGGCGATTTCGATGCCCATGTGTTCGCCAACCATGACATGCGCAGGGTGAACAAGCATGATCTCGGAGGCGACACCGGTACCGCCGAGATTGTCCGGGATTTCGGTCGTGATGTGCACAGGTTTCTTGCGCAACATGTTGTCCCCCATCTCTGGATAGACCTTGTTGCCATTGCCGTCGCGCAGGTTGGTCAGGAACATCGCCGACCGGGGCGACATGATCCAATGCGCGCCAGTGTAGACTATGTTGTTATTACCAAGGGCAAGCTCCATCGCGCCGAGGTCATTATCGACCTTCTGCACATCAGGAATCGCTGTCATGGTCAGGATGTGCGTTGCTTCGAATGGGGTGCCTATATGTTGGTAACGGAACCCCTTGGGCTTGTATTCAGTGCCAGCACCGCGCAGGAAGTGACGATCCTGAATTTGCGCGGCGTCTTCGACCGCATCATCGCGGATCATCCGATCCACAGCTGTCGAGCTGGAGCGCAGCAGATCGTTCGATACCGGAATGATCCCGCTCAGCTTCTTCGCAGACAGCTTGACCTGCCCGTATTCGTAGCCGGTTGCCGGCGCATCTTCCTGCTCGCCACCATAGCCGAAATTGGCACCGCTAACGCGGCGGTTGGTGGTCATGTTACCGTTGGGCATCGGCACGATGCGTGGGCCCATTGCAGTCACAACGCTGACGGGACGCAGAAGCTCGATCACTTCGGTCGATACATCTTCGGGCACAAGGAAACCGCCAGCGGTACCGGTGCTCATGTTCTGGTTGGCAAAGAGACCGCTGTCGCCGCTGGCTTCGGCCAGCTGCTGCGCGACGTAGTGATTGCCACCCGCAGCCGCGATCGTGCGGACCATGCGGCCAAAGGTCAGACCCTTTTCGGCTGGTTTTGCAGGCGTGGTGCCAGCAACCGGCGCGGCGCTACCGGGAAGTGGCTCAGGCGTGCGCGCAGCGGCGGCGCGACGGCGCTCAAGATCTTCGAGGCGTGTCAGTTCAGTCGCTGCTTTGTCATCCTGCGCTTTCAGCGCATCAAAAGCAGTTACCTGTTCGGCAGTCATATCGTCACCATCGGGCACAGATGCGAGCAGCGCATCCATCTGGTCGATAATACCCGCGCGGCGGGTTCTCAGCTCAAGGATTTTATCCATGATCAGCTCCTTATTGCGGCACGCCGCGTTTCAATGTCGGTAGAAGCACGCGCACGGCTTCCCACCACTGGTTGCCGGGTGCGCCCGGATTTCTCTGACAGCAGCGCCTCAAGGGTACCCATACGGTCAGCCATACCCGCCGCCACAGCACGGGCAGCGGAAAGCATCGCCCCTTGCCCGAATTCGGCGCGAACCCGCGCTTCGGTCACTTTGCGCCCGGCGGCGACATCGGCGATGAAAATCTCTTCGATTGCGTCGATGTCACGTTGAATGGCGGCCTTGCCTTCTTCGGTGCTGGGGTCTGGACGCTTCATTGGCGCACCGGTGCTCACCACTTCATAGGAGCGGCGACCGTTGGCATCCGGTGCTTCTTGACGGGTCATCGAAGCGACAACCCCGATCGAGCCCACAGCTGCAGATCGATCCATCACTATCTCGCTGGCCTGCGATGCCAGCCAATATGCAGCCGACGCGCCGTTACCGGTGATGAACGCCGTGATCGGCTTGGTAGACGCGCGCAGCATCTCAGCAGCCTCGCCAAGACCTGACACAACGCCACCGGGGCTGTCGAACAGCATGACGATCCGCTCGACGTCAGCTGACGCCAATGCCACACGATGATCCCGCATGACCGCATCCAGTGAGGTGCCATCCGTCGATGCGCCAACCATGCTTGCCCGCGGGAAGATCGCACCAATCACAGGTATCACCGCGCAGCCGTCACGAATGGTCGACATCCGTGCGCCTTCCAGCCGGGTGCCCACAGCTGCTATTGCCATCTTGGACGCATCGACGTTCTCGATATGACCATCGCGCGCAATGCGTTCGAGTACGTCATCATCCAGCGCACGCGCCGCGATGGCCTCGATCGCAGCGAGATAGTCGGGAAGGATTGCCCACGGCTGCGACCGGATAGCTGCAATCAGTGCAGTCAGATCTTTGCTCACTAGTTATCTCCATTTGCAGGGGGGCTGTCGGCAGTCTTGCCAGCCACTTGAAAGTTAGACGGCATCCAGTAATCGGTGCCTGCTGCGCCTTGGATGTCCGGCTTGTTCTCGTAGCTGCGCAGCTCGTTGCCGTTGACCATGCCCATCTGACGCTGCAGCCAGAACGCTTCCATCCGGCTCTTGAGGTCGCCTTTTACAAGCGCGTCGGTTACGTGTTCGAAGTAGAACCCTTCGCGCGCAAAGGCCTTGGTGGCCGCCTGTGCCAACCGCGCGTAATGCGGCCCGAGGTGATAGATTACGAACTCAAGCGATTGTTGTTCGATATTGCCAAAAGTCGCCTTCGACAGATCGAAGATCAGATGCGGCGGCACGCCCCAGATGCGTGCAAGATCAACCACCTGAAACTGTCGTGTTTCGAGAAATTGGCTTTGGCGCATGTCATGAGTGAGGAAGTTCGCCTTCAAGTCCTGATCAAGAACAGCGATCATTTCACCGTCTTGGCCAGCGTAAAGTTTTGACCAGTCATCTTTGATGCGACGCTTGTCCTCTGGTCCGACTTTCTGTTCAGTCGATAGAACGGTCGAGGGTCTGCCGCCCTTGTTCCAGAACCGTGAGGTGTGGTCAGACGTGGCGATTGCACCTCCAAGGGCGTCACGCGCATACTGGATCGGGTTCAGGCCGTTCAATCCATTGCGGGAGAACCCCGGCACGTGAAAGATGTCCCGCGCCGGGAACCGCTCGTGCGACCCATCAGGCAGGGTGGCGTCGTAAAAGAGGATCGTGCCCTCTTGCCGATCGAAGTATTCAGCCACCAGCACCGTGCCTGGTTTGAGCCGCGTCAGCACTTTTGCCCGTCCGTCCGCGCCCCGACTGACATAGGCATAGAAATCACCGGCCAGAAGGATGTCGGCCATGAGCAGTTCAAGGAACGCAAATGGCGTCTGATGGCTGTTCGGCGAAACCTTGAAGAGCTTGCCTTCGGTCTCCTCCAAGGCGGCAAAGCGGCCACCTTGCCGACGCTCGTAATAGTGCAACGGTGTCATCGCAAAGACACCAGTCAGGATCCGCAGTGCCTGCAGCGTGGCCGGAATTGACAGTGCGCTCTTTTCGTCGACGCGAACACCGGTTTTGGAGCGTCCGGCTGTCACGATGCCGTTCCAGTGCCGTTCGCTCTGGACATCGGCACCGGATGCCTGAAGCGGAGGTTCAGCGCGCACCGATTGCGTAACCTGCCCGCGAGCAGGCCTCAAGAAGTCCATAATGCCCATGATCAGATCCCTGTGTACTCGAATGCACGTGCGCCGGCGGCCACCGGATTGCGCGACATCATCATAAAGGCATCGAAGGTCGCCATGAGCGGGTCGATCTTTGCCTTACCGGCTGTCTCTTTGGTGATCAAAACCGCGTTTCCCCGTTGTTCTGTTTTGGCATTACCCAGAACCCAAGCCATCATCGGCGATCCGCAGTGGCGAAAAGTCCCGTTCTTCAGCTTGCGTTCCATGCCGTTAATGGCCGGGGTCAATCGATACCCCTGCCCTACGGCCACCATCATCTTGTGCTCGACACCACGCGACGCCATTTCGTCGACCAACGCGCTCACCCCCATTGGATCGAGACCAACCGCGCCCTCTTCGGGCAGCAGCCCAGAATCCAGCAGCTGCTCGACAATGTCTGCGACCTCGACAATGTCTCTGGTCGGCTCGTCGTCTCCAACGGTGACCAAATCACCAGCTGCTGCAAAATCCTGCAACGTTGGCGCGATTTCTTTGCGTTTGAACACTTCCGGGTGCGCCCAAGCCTTCGCCCAATGCAGCCAATCCTTAGTAGCGCGATCGCGTCCAATGACGGCCAGCCCCATCAGATCGTCCAAACCACCGCCATCGATGCCGACCACAGCAACCTCACAGCGGGTAATCAGTTCATTCAAGTCGAGGCCCTGCTCAGCAGCCCCTTCCCAATAGTTTGCGCCAACCCAGCTATTTGACTTGAGGCCGAGACCAATCTGGACATTGAAGTGCTGAGATGCCAGAAGCGCAAGCTCGGCTGGGCCATCACGCAGCGCCGATGTCAGCTGATCCGCCAAAAACGCTTCATCAACGGATCTGTTGAGGTTTGGATTTACCAGGCCCCAAGTTTTTGCGTCTTTCCATCCACCGGACTTTTGCACCTTTGGCGGTAACTCATAAAGAACGGCCAGCAGCGGCAGAACCAACTCGCCGTCGCGCACTGCGCGGGCACGGTCTAGCTCTTTCTTGAACACCCCGGCCGGCGGTGCTTTCGACTGCGTCGTAATTTGCAACAAGAAGCCATCAGGCCGCGCTGCCAGCGCTCCTCGGACCTCGATAAATACCGCATCGGCTTTCGATTTGGTCGCGAACTCATGCGTCTCATCGATCAGCGTGAACGTCGATTTGCCGCCCGTAATCGCGTCGGTATCTGCTGCCTTGATCACGATCTCTGCCAGAGAGATGCGATGTGTGATTTTCTTCAGATGGTCCTGAAGGTGAAACGTGCGTGTCAAATCTACATCGAGGCGAATGATACCCTTTGCCTGCTTGAACGCGATCGAAGCAATCGTCTTTGTCGGCGCGATCAACAGCAGCTCGGCTTCAGGGCGCTCGTTCATGATCGCGGCGGTCACGATGATTGCCGCGGCGATGCTCGACTTACCGTTCTTCTTCGGCACCATCATGAAGAATTCGCGGATCATGCGGCGCTTTGTTACTGGATCGTAAGATCCAAAGATCGCCCGAACGAATGAGAAGACCCATTCATCACAGGCCTCGCCATACGACGGTGTTCCGATGATATCCGGCACCCTGAGGCGCTTGAATATCCGCAGCGCCTTATCAGCTACAGCATCAAAGAGCGGTAAATCCGGTATAAGAGACCGGCCCTGCATGATCCTTTCTTCCCAGTCCGGAACAGCAGTTGACCAGTTGGTCTGCTCATCTGGCATCTGATCCAGCATTAGTGCGTTTGCCCGTCACCAAACTGAAGATCATCTCCCCAGGCGGGACTTCCAGCAGCTTCTTCTGCTTCCATCGCAGCGCGTTGCTTCTTACCGAGTTTTTCTTTGGGATCATCATCGGTCTGCGCACGCTCAAGTCTGCGCTCGGCATACATGCGATCGTTTTTGTCCATCATTTGATCTAGGAGTTTGAGCGCAGTCATGTTGCCCGCGTTCGCCTGCTCAAGTGCGATTTCAAATTGACGCGCAACCAGACGGTCTCGCATCACGTCCCGTATTTTCAGATCGGCTCTAAAATAGCGTTTCAGCGTGGCCAGAGACACATCCAAGGCGTTGGCGATACGCTGATTGCCCCAGCCCAAAGCCAGTAACATCTTGACTTTATTACGATCTTTATCGGTTGCCTGATATCTTGGTCGCCCTTTCTGCCCGAGACCAGGCTGAGATGGGTTACCAAAGAGGTCAAAAAGTTCATCCACCGAAAAAAATTCTCCGCGTGAGGGAAGGAGCCGGTCTAGGTCTGGATCAGGCTGTAGGGATTGGACCCCCCCTCCCTTTCCAGCGACTGGTTATGATGCCGATCGTTCGGCACGCTGTTTGTGACTATTATGGCACGTTGAACAAAGGCATTGCAGATTCCGCTCATCCCAGAACAACGCCGCATCGCCGCCGTGTCTGATCGTGTGGTCTGCTACCAGCTGCGACGTGTCGGATTTAACAATGCTGCACATGCGACAGGTAAAGCAGTCCCGTACCAGAACCGACCAGCGCAACCGTTGCCAACGTGCGGTCTTATACCAGCCACGCCACGCCAGTCGCTTATCTCTTTCCCTGCTTTGATCAGCACGCGTCTGCGGTACTAGGTACCCAAGACTTGGAGCAACACGATGAAGGCGATCAGGCAACTGTCTAAGCTTACCCATTTATCCCCCTACCGCTTGGCCAAACGCAAAGCGCCCGGAGCGGGTTTACCGTCCGGGCGCAGAAGCGTTGTTGGCACCATGTCTAGGGGGGGCAGACCTGAGGCGCAACAACTTTCTTCCAAGGCTGTTGTGCTGGCATCCTGTCACTTACCACCCATCTAGATAGATTTTCATGTATTTCAAAGGTGATACGCAACTCACTTAATGCAGACCACCACTGCAAATAATTGCGACGAGCAGCTGCAACCTGCTGACCATCTGGGCGGTAGACTACCGGACAGATGCGCACATCGTGGCGCCGTGGTCGTAAACCAGAAGAATCAATCTCGAACCCAATACTATCTGTTTCGGCTTTTCGGCCGAACTGATTGATACGCCAGCCTTTCGGCTCGCACCGCGGCTCCGCACCTACGAACGCATCTGGTACCGCCCGAGCCCGTGCCATTTCTGCAATCTGTACGGCCATACGCCGACCGCCGCAGCCTTCGGGCAACACGGCGACAGCAGCAGCGACCAGATCCGCATCGTGATCAGGTAACGATCGACCACCGCCATCAACCCGACAGCCAAGCGCGCCACGCTGTGCCATCAGATAGGCATTCCCAACAGCACCATACCCCGCCGCCAACGTGCCCTCGTCTTCAAAGTCAATCGAGGCGCACTCATCGGCAAAAGCCCATTCCAACAACGACTGGATGCTGATCGGTCTGCGCATGCGCCCAAGGCCATCCGGTGACGTCTGAGCTACCATCGTCTTGCCCATGCGACGGCCCGATTGAAACGCGCGGTGCACCATCATGCAGCATCCTCCGTCACACCGGCACGGTTTCCAACCAGCCCCTCAACATAGGTCACCTTACCGCGGTACCACTCAAGCCATTGAACGTCATCATCAGGGATAGTGCGACCGCGCTGGATACGATCTTCTGCCAACTCGACCCTGCGCCGCCAATCGGCTGCTTTATCCGCAACGATCTTCTTATCCATCGGCTTCACAGGGGGCCGCTTATGCATGGTCCAGAACCAATACTCGGCAACCAGTCGATCTCCCAGCAGCGCGGCACCGCCAGCCGCTGATGCAAACCATCGCAGCAATTGCGGTAGCTCATCAAGAGGTCGACGCTGGAAGCTTTCAGCCAATCCCAACACAGTCGCCGGCATCGGCCAGAAGCAACGCGCACTTCCTTCGCCTTTGGTTCGAAGTGATATGCGCAGCGCAATCAGCCCATCATCATTCAAATAAGCCAAATCATCTGCCATCCGATCAAGCCGCGTCTGAGCATCTTCAGCCTTCACACCCTTTGCAAACCGAAACCCGTCAGCCTTAAGGGGATTAAGCAGCAACCTGCGTACCCGGTCGCGTTTTGTTTCTACCGTATCACCATCCATCGCCATTCCCCTTTTTCTCAGCCTAATCCCGTCTCAACACCCGTACCGTCGCAGCTGTGCCTTTTTCTCTGTTATGTCTCTGTCTATGTCCCTGTCGTGTAGGACACTTGAGGACAGAGTTGCGAAACCGTTGAATTGCTTGAACAATCCCAAAAGAGTGTCCTTGAACTGTCCTGTAAATGTCTTGAAAGTGTCCTGTGGACAGTCTGTGACAGTCATCACATTGCCCCCCGACGCGGCACACGTTGAAGGTCCATCCGATGGTCTGACCAAGCCATGATTGCTTGCTCGACCCAGCTGGTATTCCGATAGCCGACGGCCTGCTTCACCAGCCATTCATCCATCCATTTTACAGCTGCGTCGTTCTTGCTTAGGTCCGTATGAAGCCCAGCCACAGTAGACCTCAGACGCTGCACACGCTTCACGGTGTTCGCCGCTTCCATCTTGGCGCGATTGTCTTCTTTACGCGAAACCGCCTCAATCAGCATGTCCAGGACGACAGGATGCATCAGGCGCACCTCGTCACCGCAGCG
This sequence comes from Roseobacter sp., assembly GCA_011050655.1. GTDB lineage: Bacteria > Pseudomonadota > Alphaproteobacteria > Rhodobacterales > Rhodobacteraceae > Sulfitobacter. The sequence goes on along the minus strand of DRFG01000255.1, from coordinate 14,574 downwards.
ACACGGTCGCCACTTATGTAGCGGCCCGTATTCAAGCTGACACAGGGTCTTTAACTCGGATTCTGAAATCATCAGAAGCTTTGCCAACACTTCCATATCGTTTGGTATGGTGCCGACGGGCGACTGGTCGCATGCTATATTGATCAGATCGAAATATAGCGCACGGCATTCCGCCCGACCTTTTAAACGCATGTCTGAGTTCAACCAGCGCCGTCGCTCCCATACCATGAAGAAATGGCTGTTCAGACGATCATCCCGCGTGAGCGGGTATTCTTCGATATCTGACGTATCAATTAGTGCGAGCCGCCCAGATGAAGCAATAATCGGCACGATCAGACCCCTGCCCGCATCCGCAATATCCGCAGCAGTCGGGTTTGATGCCCCATATCGCCGACCTTGGTATTCAACGCCCGAAACCGGGTAACCACGTCGCCGGTCTCCACACCCATTTCATCCGCAACCAACGCCGCAGCTTTGCCCTTCACAAGACCCGCCAACACCTCAAAATCTTTAATTTTCGACCAGCCGCCACTATACCCAACTGCGTCCAAATGTGTGTTTACAGCGCGATCCTCGCTGGACAGCGATTGTTCCGAAACTTTGGGCACACTGTCTGCGCGTTTCTTTTGCTTAACCTCATCCTGCATGGGTTTAACGGCAGACTTAGGTACCTTGTCGGCTGCGGGCTTGTCAGCCTTTTTGACGAGCGGCACAGCGTCTTTACGCGCGATGGCTTGCATCTTCATGCCAACCCCGATTTCGCTGCGATTTAAGACAACCGAGATTTCCTTACAGGTTTTGCCGTTCGCAACTGCAGCCGTGACCATCCGAAGTTCTTCATCGGTCCATCGCCCGACCTTATACTCAGGTTCAGCGACAGCCGGAGACGCGTCCATATCGGCAATTGGGGGCGCAGCGCTCTCATTCTGAGCGGTCGTTTCCTGCAAGATTTCGGCTACAGGATCCGGCCCATTCGCTGTCACGTCATCAGGTGATGAAACCACAGCCGGCAACATGAAAGTTACCGAGACTTTTCCGCCGTCACCAAAAGCTATTTCAGGGGCAAACCCGATCCGACCCAGATCATCACTAGCACCACGCAAGAAAAGCACCGCATCGTCGACCTGTTTGACCGCTTTAGCTAAATTCGCGGCATCTGCCTGCAAAGCTACCAAGGAATCGGCCCGCTTGTTACGCAAGCCTTCAAGCTGTTCAATCACGCTCATATCACATGCTCCATATTTTGGATTTCGCCGCTAACAGCAGCCCGCACACGCGCACAGGCCGCTTCAAAATGCTTTGGTGATTTCTCGATCCCGATCACCCGGCGGCCCGCTTGGATCGCCGCAACCAATGTGGTGCCCGACCCCATGAACGGGTCCAGTACCAGTTGCCCAGGCAGCGATGAGTTCTCGATATAAAGTTGCATCAGCTCAACAGGCTTCTGCGTTGGGTGGACGGCCCCATCGGGCCGCGCCAAGCGTACGACCCGCTTACTGCCACCGTGGCGAATATCGACAGCACGGCCTTTCCACAGGTACAATGTGAATTCACTGTCTTTCATGTAGTACCGCGTCCGGTTCGGGACGATCTTATCCCAGACCAGCAGCGCGTGAAACTTGAACCCAGCTCCGATGAAACCACCATGTGCGCTGAACAGATTGCTATCGTCGGACATGACGTAGCAGTCGGCATCAGGCTTCAGTGCGCGATAGATCGGGCCGCCTATTTCATGCCAGCCGACCACATCCATCAGCAGTCCAGAGTTGTCATAGACATCGCTGGAAAACTTGCCGCCCATGGCACCAGGACGAGACCCGCCAGAGGACAGCGCGTAGGGTGGATCAGTGACACACAGGTCAGCCTGCAAATCCAACGCCGGCAACACTGCCCGTGCATCGCCCTGGATCAGGCGGCAGACGCCGATGGTGATATCACGCTCAATGCACATCAGTTCAGCGTCCGATCGTCAAAGATGCTGATGGGAAAAGGCGCACAGCAGAACGCTCTCTCGCCAAAATAGCAGGCGCGGCGAGGAGTCGGACAACTCTGCCGCGCCTTATGGCCGAGGGTCGCGCTGTGAGGTCGCTACTGCCAAACCGCCCCAAGGCATCCGCCCGTCCAATCTTGTATGATGTGCCGACGCTCACAGCGCACCGCCGATCAGCTGCTCGACCACCCGGTGATTGCTGTAACCATCCAAGGCGTTATCAGCAGCGATGGCATATGAATTACCCCCTGTACTGCGATACTGCGCATTGGTGCCACGCAAACGCCCGCCCCAGTTTTTCAGCTTAATTACATTCCGTACAGTCCCGACCGGTTCTCCCAAGGCATCTGCGATCTCCGATTGGGTACAATCCCACCCCAGCGGCTTGCATAATTGCCAGATACGAAAAGCGATAGCGTGGCCACGTGGTGTCATTGGCCCCTGCCCTCTGCCGGATCAGCGTCGACCGCGCGCAGAAGATCTGCCAGGGCCGCGATCGCTTCGGGCCCCTCTTTCAGGATCGGCCCCGCATCGCCGTTGATCAGCAGCGCGAAGATTGCGGGCGTCAGATCAGCGGCCTCGCGCAGGGTGTCTTGCGCCTGACGGCTCAGCGAGACAGAAAAGCCGCCGTCAGCCAGCCGCCCAAACAGCAGCCGCGTGATGGGCCAGCGCCCTACCGCGTCTTCCAGCGCACCAAAATGCTCTGGTCCAATGGCCGCGTCACCGTGGCACTGTTTTGACAATGTGCCCTTGGAACATTTGAGAAAGGTCGCAGCCGCATCAAACCCGCCGAAATCATCGACCAACTGACGATAGAGCGATCGGATGGCAGCACCTTCATAAACATTACGCATGGGAAACCCTGTTTTCTTGGTGAAAGGGCCATTCTGAGCAATCTTTGAACCGTGAAGAGTTCAGTGGTTCAGAGTGGAGAAAAGAACGAGAAGCCGCGACAGTCATGCTGCGTCCTCTTGTGCTTCTGGGGCCGGATGAGCGGCCATATAGTTCCTGATTTTTTGAGCGTCTTTATCCAAGGCAGCGATACGACGCAGATGCCGAGTGACATATCGACTGTCGTTCAACGCGCGAACGCAGACCGTCGACGGCTTAAGGCCGGTCTTTCCGCAATATGCTTCAAGTTCAGTGAGGATAGTTTTGTAGCTCATAGCTACGCTTTATTGGGTAATTTCCCATTTACGTCAATGGGCAATTTCCCATTCGAATTTGGCGAGCCTTAAAAGTAAACTAACACCATGCAAAAAACCTTCTCCCAAGCTTTTATTGAGCATCTTGAACAATCGGACCTGAAGGTAACAGAAATTGCCATTCGTGCAGGGGTGTCTAAGGACGCCCTCTACAGCTTGAAATACGGCAAGTCCCAAAACATGGCCGTTGATGATGCGATCAGAGTTGCAGCTGTTTTTGGTAAAAAAGTTGAGGAGTTTTTAGGTCTAAGCGAGGCGCAAATCCGTTCTACTCTTGCTGAAAAAGTAGCCCGGCTTTCTTCCCGAGAGCAGGCAATACTTGAGGCTTCGCTAGATGCAATTCTCTCTGATATCTATGATCATCAGGTGGCAGAAGCTCGAGATGCCATAGAAGAAGAAGAGCCTGGCTAGCAGTCAGCTCATCTAGTTGTGAAAGTCTGTTCAGTTCGTTGGGTGAATCTACCATAAAGAGAACGATACCAGAACAAAGTTGTAGGGCAAGATATGTCTGTATGCCGTGGGTGCTATTCCGATGTCGAATTTTCCGAGCTTAGTACCGGAGGATATTGCATAAAGTGCCAGCAAGAACGATCTCACATGAGAAGAAATGCCTCTTCGACACAATCCACTCCTTCTCTTCCTTCGAAACAATCTCTCCCAGACCCGCTACGCCAAAAGCGGGATACTAAAGCAATCACACTCACTACCGAAACCGCCCTAGACATAAAAATCAATGCTAGACTGGGGTTGGTTTCAGCGGAAATCATTGCTGGGATGAATATTGTCAAAGACATGATGACAGGCGTGAGGGATGTGGTCGGCGGACGGAGCAAAACCACCCAAAAAGCCATAGGAGACATCAAAGAAGAATTGTTCGAAGACCTGCAGCAGCAAGCCTACCGCAAAGGTGCCAATATGGTCATCGGCGTCGGCCTCCATTTTTCAGACTATGGCAACAAGGGCACCGCAATACTTGCCACATGCATAGGTACAGCGATCAGAACAACTGACGGCAACGAAGAACAGTAAAGAAGCGCCCTGCCGAAACGATTCATCGCCTTAGCATGGCAAAATTGGGTAATATCCCATTATGCCTTTGACATTGGGTTATTACCCAATTAAATATCAGCCTCATTCACAGGAGGCTGATATGCAAACACCCCTCACCCAAGCGCACCACGTCGTGACCCATCCGCAGCACCACTTGCGCAATACCGCCGTGCTGGCGATCAACTGGGAACGACTAAAAGCAGCACGCGGCCAAACCGTCAACTATAACCGGATCGGCCCGCCCTGCTATGTCGTTGGGCCGGAGTGCCCCAGTATTGCAGCTGCGCGCAGCGCTCGCATTCCCGGCGTTGTCCGTCAGATTGCCGCACGAAAGGGTTACGACCTGCCACCGGATGCTGCGTGATGGTGATAGATGCGCTCCACAACCGCCTTTTCGCCTTTGTCGATAACCTTTCAGGGCGAGACACCGAAACGCTGAAAGACGCGTTCATGAATGAGGTGATCGAAAACGGCGGGAAGTATGACCGGCCGCATGACGACCAGCCCCATATGTTCGAGATTTGCGTGCATGGCATCTGCGCAATCGGACCATCCGAACTGCTGGCAATACGCAATTGGCGCATGGCTGCGACAGTGCAGCTGGTGAATTCGTCCGGCGCGGAGATCGAGGGTGACGGCTTCATCAGCGTTTACCCGCCCTGCGGTATCCCCCGCAATCATGCCGAAGAAATCACCAATGCACTTCCCGATCGGGGCAATCAAATTACGGGATCATTGATCCTGAACCCAGCTTCTTTGCCATCTGGCAGTCGCTGAACCCGTTACCTGCTGCGGCACAATTCCTCCGGTGCCGCACCCTTGCCGGCGGGCCAGACCCGCCGGCCTTTTTCAGACAATACAGGATCGGAACATGTCAGTCCTCATGTCACTACGCAAAGCACTCTTCCCGAAGCCAAATAACCCACAGGCGACGGCGATCACATTCGAATGCCCGAAATGGCCGCATTGCAACTGCCCTGACGGTACAACGCGTCCAGACTGCCCGGGCCTTCGGTCCTTAGAGGGACAGAAATGAACGCTCCGTCCCGTCAAAAGCTGGGGGACATGCCACCGGCGCAGCAAGCGGGCATTTTGTGCAATGACCCCCGGTTCCAACGCTTCGCGGCGATGCGCTGCGGGCTGCCCGGTAAACAGTTCACCACCAGCGCAACTGCCCAATACCTGCGCGACTGCTGCCAAATACCCAGTCGCAAGATGCTGAACACCAGCGCCAATGCCCAAACCAAGCTTGCCGCCTTGCGCACTGATTTCGACGCGTGGACCGGCAAAATCGCAACCCCGAGATAGGATCGCTGCCATGAATGACCAAACCCCGCTCAATCAAGCCACGCGCACCGTGCCGCTTAGCGCGCTGCACCTTTCACCACTGAACCCCCGCCAAGACCACGATGCGGATGATATAGCCGCCCTCGCTAAGTCTCTTGAAATCAACGGGATCATGCAGAACCTTAATGTTCTTGAAAACTCTGAAGGTCTGGGCGTGGTCGCTGGCGGCCGGCGACTACGCGCATTGGAGCTGCTCACAAAAGACGGCACAGCCCTGGAAAATGGCGCACTGATCGACTTTGATGCAATCCCCATCCACGTCACGACCGATGAAACGATGGCGCGAAGCTGGGCTGGTGCTGAAGGTGCCACGCAACGCCCGCTCCACCCCGCCGAAGAAATCCGCGCCTATGCTGCAATGGCAGACCAGGGCAACACTCCCGAATTGATCGCTGCTGCATTCGGCCAGACGCGAACCCACGTGATGCGACGCCTTAAGCTGGCCAGTCTGTCACCATCCTCGATCGACGCGCTGCGCCGCAACTTGATTAGCCTCGACGTTGCTCAGGTGCTGACACTCGTCGGCGCACCTGATCGACAACAAGATGCCTTGATGCTTGCCACCGACCGAAACTTTAACGCCAGCCAATTACGCCGCCAGCTTATGGAGGGCAACGTGCCGTCTGACGATCGACGCGTAATTTTCATCGGTCTCGTCCTCTATCTGGCAGAAGGCGGCACACTGGACGAAGATCTATTCTCCGACCAATCCCGCCTGCACAACGCTGATTTGATTGATACGCTATTCAAAGCCAAGTTGACAAAGAAGGCTGAGGATCTGCAAGCAAGCGCGGGTGTTGCCCGTGTGATCCCGATCTTTGAGAGCTATGTAGGCTATCAGCATTTTGATGGCATGCAGCAGCTTTACCGCGATCCAGTCGATCTGCCTGAAGCCGATCAAGCCCGTTATGATCGTCTTATGGAAAAAGGTGGCGACGAGATCTTTTCCGAGGCGGAATTGGCCGAGATCGATGCGCTAGAAGAGCGCATGCTGGGGGACTTCGACGCAAACGAATATGCCGAAGCCACGCTGTTCATTAACGTGGAGCATAAAGGAACGATCGAGGTAAGCCGCCCCTACATGGAACGGGAGAACCGCAATGCTGCGGGCGCTGGCGACAGCGCCTCTCCAGTGGCACCGAAGCCGCCGGTGACACAGACCGGCATCGCTGATCTGCGCATCATCCAGCGCGCCGCGTTTCAGACCGAAATGCTCAAGCACCCAGAACTGGCGCTGGATCTGCTAGCCTTCCAGCTGTCCCACGATATCTACAGTTATTCCGGCCCCTTCAATGTCACTGTGTCCGATCAAAACACGCCGCCCGGCAGTGTCGACAATGTGCATCTCGACGCCCGCCTGAAAAGTGGCATCAACGATCTTGGCGGTGATGTCGAAGCGGCCTTCCAGACGTTTCAGGACATGGGCAAGAAACACCGCAACACCGTCCTGTCACAGGCACTGGTCCGCACGATGAATGCGCCTTTCGGCAGCCAAATTAACCTTGCCCTTATGACCAAGCTCGGCGTTAGCCCCCGCTCGATCTGGACACCGTCAGCCGATAATTTCTTCAAGGCCTGCCGCGCTGAGCTGCTGGACAGCATCTGGCGCAAGCTGGTTATTCAAGACGGCGAAGACGACAGTGAGATGCAGCGGTTCGGAAATCTCAAGAAGGGCGAAAAGACCAAAGAACTTGAAGCATTATTCAACGACGCATCGACACAAGAAGCCCTGCTATTGACCCGCGACCAGATCGCCGCGATCGACGCCTGGTTGCCCGATGAAATCGCGGGGGATGCGGCATGACCCAGCAAACTAAAATTGAATGGACAGACTTCACGGTTAACTTTTGGGAAGGCTGTCAGAAGGTGGGACCAGGATGCGACCACTGTTATGCCGAGGCGCGCAACCAGCGCTTTCACGGCGATAACTGGGGACCAGGCAAGCCGAGACGATACGTCAAAGGCGGCATTGCCAAACTGCACAAAATCAATCGGGGTGCTGAGAAGTTCCACGAAGAGAACGGTCATTGGCCGCGCGTGTTCTGCTCTAGTCTGTCGGACATCTTCGACAATGCCGTTGACAAAGCGTGGCGGTTGGAAGCTTTCAGCGCATTAGAGCAGGCAACCGACACCCGGCCACAGCTGCTGACAAAGCGCGTCGGCAACGTGTTTCAGATGATCCCACAATCGTGGGCAATGCACTGGCCACGGCATATCGGGCTGATGATCACAGTCGTTAATCAAGCCGAAGCCGATCGGGATATTCCGAAGCTGTTAGACCTGAAGGCAAAGCTTGGAATTTCGTGGGTTGGCCTTTCAATGGAGCCTCTGCTGGGGCCGGTTCGGCTTGATCGCATTGTTAGCCCCAAAAACTGGGGTGAAAATTACGACGGCTGGACGTTTGATTGCCTGACGACCGGCGACTATTACACGTTGTTCGGTGAAGGTCCGTCCTTATCAGGCGACGGCCCTTGGCGCGACGTGGCGATCGACTGGGTGATCGTCGGCGGCGAGAGCGGCCACCACGCGCGCCCGACGCATCCCGACTGGATCCGCAGCCTGCGCGACCAATGCGAGGCATCTGGCACACCGTTTCTTTTCAAGCAATGGGGCGAATTTGCACCGTTCGATCCCGCAGGAAACGAGACTGATCGTGCTGTTTTCAAGATCGGCAAGAAAGCTGCCGGTCGCCTGCTGGATGGCAGGACGTGGGACGGGGTGCCGACATGACCAAATCAAATGACAAAACCCAAATCGGACGCCTCGCCATGCGTGTCGAGGGTGACCTTTGGGTCGCATACTACGCACTGCCCAACACGATGAAAGACGCAATCTTTTTGGGCTCGATACAGATGGCCTTTGTTCAGGATGAAAGCGCGAAACAGATCTTCATGGCGCTCATGCGTGACGCGGTGTCGGGAATTCTAAAACAGCAGACAGGCGCAGATGCACTTTGGCCCGACAAGCATGGCCGCGCCGCACCTGCCCACGAGCGCGCCGGTCGCGCCTGATATTGGAGTAGAAAGATGGCTGATAAACCTATCCTGTTCAGCGCCTCTATGGTCCGCGCCTTACTAGACGGCCGCAAGACGCAGACGCGGCGAGTGCTGAAGATCAAGGGATATAAGGGTTTCTTCCAGTTCGGGGTATCCGACACGAAAGGATACGACTGGACCTTCCGACGCGCTGACCATGTCTGGGAAGACTATGAGCATGATAAAATGCTTGGCATGCTTCGGATCCAATCAAGGGATCGTCTCTATGTGCGGGAGCATTGGAAGTCAGACCTGATTTACGATGACCTCTCACCGAGCCAGATGGGAGGTGAGGAGCCAGTCCATTATTGCGCAGACGGTTCAGAGCAGACATGGGGTTGGCCAAATCAAGCCGCGTGGGGCCGTTTCCGTCAGGGTATGCACATGCCACGCTGGGCAAGCCGCCTAACGCTGACGGTCACGGATGCGCGGGTGCAGCGGTTGCAGGATATCATCGAGGCGGATGCAATTGACGAAGGGTGCCGACCATTTTTCGATGAAAACGATCCGCACATTCACAAAGGACCGAACGGGACGGAGCATGAAATGATGCCGCTGAAAGGACCAGTGGATGCGTTTCACAAGCTCTGGAACAGCCTGCACGGCCCTGACGCTTGGGACGTTAACCCATGGCTGGTTGCGTACTCGTTTGACGTTCACCGGGGCAATATCGACCAGATGCAGGACACCTGAACAATGCCCGTCACTCTTGATTTCGCACCAAGACTGATGCCAGCACCGCAGGCGGCACACTATATCGGCGTGTCAGCCAGCACCCTTCGAACTCTCCCTATCCCGCGAAAAGAGAACGGCACCAAGCGTCTCTATGACAAGCGCGACCTTGACGATTATGTCGACGCGCTGCCCTATGAGGGCCAAACGGGAGAAAACACATGCGACGCGGTATTCAGCGATTGAAGGGCATAAAGGTCATAACCAAGCCGAACGGCAATCGATATATTTATCGACGTGTTGGATCTTCCCTTATTCCGTTGCCCGACCTGCCAGAAAACCACCCGGCATTCCTTGCGGCTTACGCAGCAGCTGGAGAGGTCGAGCCCAAATTCAAAAGCAAGCACAAGGCAGGATCGATCGCGACGCTGTGCGAGGCCTATTTAGGTTCGGGCGCATTCAAGAAGAACGCACCAAGCACCCGAAATGTCCGGCGGCTCATCGTGGATCAGATCAGCCAGAAGCGTGGCACAGGCATGCTCAAGGATTTGCGCCCCGATCATGTGCGCAAAGACGTCCGGAGCCTGACACCAGGTGCCGCGTCGAACAGGCTTAAGGCATGGCGGGCGATCCTGAAATTCGCTGTCGATGATGGCCTAATCGAAACAAACCCCGCACGCGACGTACGCGCTCCGGACAGCGTAACGGTTTCGCGCCACCAATGGACGGAATCCGAGATTAAGACCTTCAGGACACATTGGCCCATCGGAACGCCCGAGCGCACAGCGATGGAGGTGATTTACTGGACCGGCACACGGTGCGTCGACGCAGTGCGCCTCGGCACCCAAATGGTGCAGGATGGATGGCTGTCATTTATCCAGGTCAAGACAGGCGGGCCCGCGACGTGCCCTATCACAAGCTTGCCCACTTGGTGCCGCGGCCTTGCTGAAGATCATGGGTATTTTCTCGCTTGCCTACCCTCCGATCGCATTCAATGGATAGTGACGTCTTCAGGAAAACCTCGCAGCGTGAAAGGCCTATCTCAGTGGATGAGCCGACTTGCCAGCGAAGCCGGCCTGCCAGGTCATTGCACCGCGCACGGCCTGAGATCCGCACGAGCGGCCGCCCTCGCCGAAACAGGCGCAACCACCCACCAGATCGGTGCGTGGACTGGCCATGCTAGCCTGTCAGAAATTGCACATTATACGCGTGCAGCCGACCAGATTGGCATACTGTCTGGGGGAGAAGAGCGGACCCGAAAACCCAAGGTCGTGCAGATCAAAAAGAAAGAACAATAGTCGAACTTGGGAAACCGGTTTGGAAACTGGCTATCGCAGACACCGCAACTACATGAATTTCAAAGATATTTTATAGGGGATGGTGAACCCAGCTGGATTCGAACCAGCGACCTCTGCCTTCGGAGGGCAGCGCTCTATCCAGCTGAGCTATGGGTCCATCTAGAGGCGGTATAGCCAGACTACCCGCCACCTGCAATTACAAAATCCGCAAATGGTCATGCAAATAGATCATGGGCCAACTCAAGTGCTTCAACCAGTACATCGACCTCGGCTTTGGTATTATACATACCGAATGAAGCACGGCAGGTTGCTGTCTGACCCAGATGCGCCATCAACGGCCCACAGCAGTGCTGCCCTGCCCGTACTGCCACGCCTTTTTTGTCAAGAATTGTAGATATGTCATGGGCGTGCGCGGCACCGTCCATCGTAAAGCTAAAGATCGCGGCTTTATCAGGCGCTGTTCCCTGGACCTGAAGCCAAGTCAATCCGGCAAGCCGAAATCCAGCATAGTCCCGCAATTCAGCCTCATGTGCAGCAATATTTTCCAGCCCGACGCCCATCATATAATCCAGCGCGACGCCAAGCCCGATGGTCGGGACAATACCGGGCGTTCCCGCTTCGAATTTCATCGGAGCATCGTTGTAAATCACCGTATCTTTAGTCACTTCACGGATCATATCCCCGCCACCCAAGAAGGGGCGCATTTCTGCCATACGTTCGGATTTAATGTACATTGCACCAGAACCGGAAGGGCCGTACAATTTATGCCCCGTAATCGCATAAAAATCGCAATCGATATCTTGTATATCAACGGGCAGGTGAACGGCGGCTTGTGACCCGTCAACCAGAACCGGTACACCCTTAGCATGGGCCCCTGCCGTGATCGCCTTGACGTCGACAATCGTCCCCAAAACGTTTGACACGTGGGTAATCGCAATGAGCTTGGTCTTGGGCGTAATCGCATCAACCACAGCTTGTGGATCCAACACACCCGAAGCATCTGTATCCACCCATTTGATCACCACACCCTGCCGTTCTCGCAGAAAGTGCCACGGCACGATGTTTGCGTGATGCTCCATCACCGATAAAATGATCTCGTCGCCGGCCTCGAGCCGTGGCATCGCCCAGCCGTAAGCAACAAGATTGATGCCTTCGGTCGCGCCAGAGGTGAACACGATCTCATCTTCGTCGGTGACGTTGAGAAACTTTGCCACCGTACCCCGAACGGATTCGTAGTGATCTGTTGCCAGATTAGAAAGGTAATGTAACCCACGGTGAACATTGGAATATTCACAAGTATAGGCGTGATTAATTGCATCGATGACGACCTGAGGCTTTTGTGCTGACGCGCCGTTGTCGAGATAGACCAGCGGCTTGCCGTTGACCTGCCGGGACAAAATGGGAAAGTCCTTGCGGATTGCTGATACATCATACATTGGGAACAACTCCTTGCGCCGCGATCCCGACGACGGAAAGTAAAAGGCTCAAGCCGAGCACGATCGCAGCCGCGGAAATCAGCAAAACACCGATGGCGCGGCCGAGACCCGGAAAATTAAAAGCGACAGCGATGAAATTCAATAATATCCAAAGCCCGAAAAGCCCCGTCGCCAGTGACGCGAACACCGATAGCGTCGGCGAAACAAACATCAGCAGAAAAATCGCAAGTTGAGCGACAATGCGCAAAATCTGCAAGAAGACGACCAATGCCAGCACGTCGCCAAGGTCTCCTTGGCCGCCGATGGCACGCCCCGTCCAGTAAAGGCCGTGGGTCATAATCACCATGACCCCAGCCAGAATGACAAACATGACAAGCGGATTATTGAAAAATGCCGGCATTCCGGGGGATGGCACTATTAGAATGCTTGCGGAAAATATCAACGTATTCACCGCAGCAGCCAATGCCAGAGCGGTCCAGAGCGTATCACGGCTTAGCTGCCAGCCGATGATCTGGCGGGCGGCTTCACGCGGATTGCGCAAGGTGAGTATCGCCAGTTCGGTGAAGATCATGCCAAGACTTGAACCATTCATGGGCGTGACCGATAGGCGACGGCCAAGCCACTGATCCAAAACCACAAAAACACTAAAAGCCATATCAACCCAACGATCTGCAATTCGATCCCCGTGCCGACAAAACCTGCGGTCAACCCATGCAACAAAACCAACGGGCTTGACGCAAGCAAAGCCCAGAACAAAGCCAGCCGCGTACTAAACCCTGAGGGTTTGCCATGTAGCACCTTGAGAACAATCTGCGTCCCTGCCGCCAACATGTAAAATATCAATGGCGCGATGAACAACCATGCCAGCAAGGTGGCTCCCAACAGCATATCCAGGTCAGTGCCCTTTACATGCGCTTCTCGGGCAAGCCGCGGGGTCTGAGCCACGAAAAAGATCAAGCACGCGACCATCAGGTAGATCAAGTTGCGATCTTCCCGGGTGCCTTGCGCCAATAACCGCCGCACAACTGCGGCGGGATTACGGTAACTGGCTACAATGTCGCGTGTCGCCGCCATCAGCCTGCGTGCCGCTCAAGCCAAGAGGCAAGCCGCCCGGTCATTTCATCACGCAGGGTTTCATCTTCGACTTCAGCGACGGCCTCGGCCAGAAACGCGAGGGTCAGCAGGTCTGTCGCCTTTGCGGCTGGCACACCCCGCGACTGAAGATAAAAGAGCGCGTCCTCGTCTATCGCCCCTGAAGTCGACCCATGCGAACAAGCGACGTCATCGGCATAAATTTCAAGCTCCGGCTTGGCAAGAAACTGGCTGTCACCGTCCAGCAGCAAAGATTGGCTGATCTGATAACCATCGGTTTTCTGCGCCCCAGCCTTAACCAAGATTTTACCTTGGAAAACACCAGTAGCGCCATTGCGCAATACTTTCTTGAACACCTGGCGGCTTTCACAGTTCACCGCGTCATGTGTCACGAAAATTGTGTCGTCATGGTGAAAATCTGCGCCGTCGCCTACGCAAGCGCCAGCGACATGGGCTGCGGCATCGTCCCCGGTTAATTCAATTACACATTCATTACGGGTCATCATACCGTTGGCGGTTAGCGTAAAGGATTTGAATGCTGATTCAGTCCCGAGCCGCGAGAAAATATGTGTGGCTGCGCGCTGTTCGTGATCTCGCCCTTGCGCACGAACATGGTGGAACGCCGATTGGGCTCCCACGTCAACCTCGAGAACGCCGTTAAACCGTGCCGCAACCGGCCCGTTTTCCAACAGGGTCATTTCAGCCCCGGCATCCAGTTTTATACAATGGTGTAGCATCGCATCCGCGATCTCTGTCCGGCGACGATATATAAAGTTTACCGGCTTGGATGGCTTGCCCGAAACCCGGATCAGCATGCCATCGGGCGCAAATGCCGTGTTCAAAGCAGCCAATGGGCGCGCGACCGGAATCTGGCCCTTTTTTTCCAAGGTACCGTAAAGGTCGCGGGCCCAATGCAGATCAGACGGGGTATCAGCAAGCCGTTCGATGGTGATGCCTTCTAACGCCAAGTCATCCGATGCATCGGCGTCATATACGCCATCGACAAACACAATCTTGATCCGGTCGATCTGATCAAAAAGTACCACGTCGTCGGAACCGCGCAGGGCCGCTGGCACGGGTTCTGTCTGCACCAGCGTATCAGGGCGCGTGTATTTCCAATATTCATCACGGCGCTGCGGCAGGCCCATGTGTTGAAGCCGCACCAACGCATCTTTGCGTGCTGTATCGGACCACCCTCCGCTAGGAAGGCTCAACGACGCGATCATCGCCTCTGTCGGGGTTTGCTTGATTGCCAATTCGGCCATTACACCACCTCGGCAAGGATATCCGCATATCCGTTATGCTCGACTTCAAGCGCCAGCTCTGGTCCGCCGGTCTTGATGATGCGGCCATCGGACATGATATGCACGACATCGGGTTTGATGTGGTCCAGCAAACGCTGATAGTGGGTGATTACAAGAAATCCCCGGCCTTCGCTGCGCAGGGCAT
>DRFG01000254.1 GCA_011050655.1 Roseobacter sp. | reverse complement strand
CTGTTCACTGGCAAGCTGGACAGCATCGGTGCTGCGGTCGCAATAACGCTGGAGAATGCCAACGCAGCATTGGCCTCGGCGCAGCGCACTTTCGAGTCTGCCGACACCGCGCTTATGGCATCTGGCACAGCGATTGACAGTGTAGAAAAGACGTTCACGGAAGCCCAAACCATCCTGCGCGACACCCTCCCGCAAATGCTCGATCAGATAGCGGCGGTGGTGGCGCGGTCCGACAGTGCCATCGCCGATCTGCAACACCGCTCCGGTACGACGCTTGACGGGTTTGGCGAAACCGCCGCGCTGCTCAACGCGCGCCTTGCCGAACTTGAGCAAACCTTGAACGGTGCCAGCACCGCCTTTGCGGCCGTCAGCGAAGCGTCAGACAGCTTCGGTGCGCTGGTCGACGGCGACGGCACGCTGCTGGTCAGTGAAGCGCGCGATGTGCTGGCGGATGCCAAAACCGCGATTGCTAAGATCGAAGCCGTGGTGATCGACGATCTGCCTTCGGTGATGGAGGACATTCGTACCGCTGTTGCAACCGCCTCTGGCGTGGTCGACCAGATCGCGAGTGATATAACAGGGGTAACAGGGCGGTTTGATCCGATAGCAGATCGCGCCGAAGAGGCGCTGGCTTCGGCCAACACTTTGCTACAGCGTGCGCGGGTCAGCCTTGCCACGCTTGATACCGCGATGATCCGCGCCCAAGGCACGCTCGGTTCTGCAGAAACAGCATTCGACGCCGCCACGGATGTCTTGCAGACGGACATCAGCCCCGTGCTGACCGATATACGAACCGCGTCAGAGCGGATCAGCGTGGCGGTGGAAAGCGTGACCCGCGACATTCCCGCCATCTCTGCTGAGTTGCGTGCATTGATTGCCCGCGCTGATGCGGTGGTGAAGCAGGTTCACGGGGCGGTTGCGGCCAGCGCGCCGGGCATCGGAACCTTTGCTAAGACCGGATTGCCAGAGCTTACACGGCTCAGTGCCGAGGCGCGCAATCTGGTGACTACCCTGAACAATCTTGTACGGCGGATCGAGCGCGACCCCGCGCGCTTTCTGCTTGATGACCGTGTTCCAGAATATAGGAAATGAAGCCATGCCTCCACTAACTCTCACACGCCGGATCGTCCTGTTTGGGGCTGCTTCTGCCCTCGGGGGTTGCAGCGCGGTGTCGGCGCTGAATTCAGCCGCACAGCCGCTGGATACCTATGATCTCTCCCCTGCGGCGGGTGCCAGCGCTGGGCGGCGCACCTCGCACACGTTACTGGTGGCGCGGCCCGAAGCTTCGGCGGCCATTGCGACAGACCGCATCATGGTCAAACCCGATCCGGTTTCGATCACCTATTTGCCCGACGCGCGCTGGGGCGATGAGGCTCCGCTGGTTTTACAGTCGCTCCTGATACGCAGCATCTCGGCGACCGGGCGAATTGGCTATGTCGGACGCAGCGAGGGCGGACCGATCCCTAATTCGGCGCTTTTGGTACGGATGGATGCTTTTCAGGTGAATGTGATGCCGGACGGCACGATGCACGCCACTATCGACATCGCGCTGACTGTGTTGGATGACCGTGACCAACGGGTGATCAGCACGCGCAGCTTTGAACAGGCGGCGCGCACGGCAAATGATAGCCCCACAGCGATCGTATCCGCGTTTCAAGCGGCGCTGGACCAGCTCTTGCCTGAGATGGCGGATTGGGTTTTGCAGAATGCGTGAAGTGAGTACGGTGAAAGTGGGTCGTGATGTTACGGTGCCTCAAACGGGAAAGTTATCTTCCTCCGGCTCCTTACTGTCAGGCTGCGCGTCGCCATCAAGCCAAGCCTCTGCAGCCGCGACATCGGAAAGTGCAAAGCTTTTGATCTTAAGGGACGGAATTAACGCGCCTTCCAACTCCGATGCCGTCCGGATCCACGCTGTGTCCGAGAGCACGGCACATCGGTCGAAAGTTTTGATCAGCGGCAGCAGTTGCGGCATGCGTTGAAACTCAATCGCCATTGCGCCCAAGGTGGGCATCGCGAAATCGCTGATCCGGTAGAAGAGCTTGCCGTGGGTGATGTCCTTGCTGACCTCGAGAATTGCGTCGAGCGCTGCGCTCATCTCATCCGCATCCAGAGCACCGGACAGGTTGATATCGACGCGGTCGGCTGAGGGTTTCGATACGTTCAGCATGTTCTCTATTCTCCTGGTTGATGCGGAAAATCATGCACGAAATGGTGACTGGGCTTATTGATGCAGATCAACAAATGCGCAGGTGCTGGCAGGGAATTTTAGGCCGCCCGAGTTTGTGAAGATCAACGCCAGCCCTAAACGCCATGATAGTCTGAAATCACACTGGATGATTGGACAATCGGCAGATGGAGTTCAAAGATTACTATTAGACACTAATGTGAGCGCGGGAGACACCAAGAAAGCGTTCCGAAAAGCCGCGCGCAAATATCACCCTGATATTAGCACAGATGCGGGGACGCTGGCAAAACCTATATCTGGATTTGCCCCTCACGTCTTGGGAAGCGGCACTCGGCGGGCATGTGGTGATGCCGACACTTGGCGGCAAGGTTGATCTGCGTATCCTTAAGAACGCGCGGTCCGGCCAAAGGATGCGTCTCAAGGGCAAAGCGCTGTCCGGCGCACCGGCGGACGATATCAATGCCACCCTGAAGGTCGTCAATCCAAAGGTCACAACCGAACGGGCGCCTGCGGTTTTTGAGCAGATGGCCGAGAAAATGCCGTTTGATCCGCATGCCCATCTTGGAGGGACCGGAAGATGAAACAGACCAGATCGCACAGTGATATCGTTGATGCCTTATCTTTGCAGGACCTGTGCCGCTTTTGTCAGGCCGAAGAGACTTGGGTGATCGAGCTGGTGGATTACGGCGTGCCGGGACCCGTTGGCAGCAACCGCGGCAACTGGCGCTGTGTTGGGGCCAGCAATGCGCCGGCCAAAAAAGCCCGGCGGCTTAAGAGCGATCTCGGCATCAACACGGCAGGCGCCGCGCTTGCGTTGGAATGGCTTGAAGAACGTGATCACCTCCTGCGGCGGCTTGCCCAGCATGAGGCGCTTTGAGTGCGGTGCCAGAAAGGATGGTGACGTCCGAGGGGCCCCACAAATGATCTTTGCCGGACCAATCGTTGAACTGGTCCGGTCTGTGACGTGATTACTTGCTGAACAACACCGGCAGTTTTTGATCCCGCAGCAGCGCGTATGACGTGGCACCGAGGACAAAGTCATAGGTCCGCGAATGACCGAATGCGCCGGTCACAATCAAATCCGCGCCTTTCTCGAATGCCGCCTTGTTAAGGACGTCTGCGATGCTGTGGCCTTCGGTATTGCGATACTCCAAAGTGGTCTTCAGCCCGTGCCGTGCAAACATCGTCACGATGTCCAGCGCGTCGCCATCGGTCATCGGGTCCTTCGGCGCGGTGCCGACACGCAGCACCGTCAGGTTTGCGTCCGCATCAGCGACCGCCAGCACATCATGTGCCGCGCGCGCCGATTCTCTGGTGTCGCTCCAGCCGAGTAAGATGTTGGCACCGATCTCGGGACCGTCATAGCCCAAGGGCACCACAATCACGGGCCGCCCGCTTTCACGGATTACCGCAACCTGCGCATGGCGCGGGTCGACACGGTCATTCTCGCGGCCTTCGTGCGCCATGATCACAAGATCAGCGGCGCGCGCGCTTTCCACCATTCGCTCGTCGGCTGACACTGTGTCAGCGCGGACCAGGCGGAATTCCTTGACGAAATCTTCGTTTCTGGTGTGTTTGACGAAGACCTCTTTGATTGCCTCGGAGTCTTTTTGCTGGCTGTCGTTAAAGGCTACGAATGTGAATTCCGGGATGTGCATCGCAATGCCGGGATAGGCCAGCAAAGCGTCGAGTGTGTGAAAGCCGACCAGATGCGCATTATGCTTGCGCGCCATCGGGACCGCGACCTTCAAAAGCGTTTCGGTGTTCTCCGGCGTGGTCAGGCAGACCATTATTGTCTTGATACCCATGATCGTTTTCCTCTTATCCGCTGTGTTTGGCATGAGGGGAGGCTAGCAGGGTCTGCAGCCAGCCAATTGATCCCGGTCAATAAATATCGACGTAGTATGAGCTGCCGTCAGGTGTGGGGGCGACCTCCGGCGGGACACAATCACGCGCGCAGAGGCCGCAGGGAATTGGTTCCCTGCGGCCTTCTCGCAATCTGTGCACATGAGCGGTGTCAGCGGCAATCGCCCCGCGCCAAGCCCTTCAGGGCCGTCGGGCGTTGAATGATTACCGTGTGGTTGTTGTTGACCGCGATGATCTTGCTTTTGCGCAACTGGGTGAAAGTCCGGCTGACGGTTTCCGTGGTCAGTGCCAGAAAGTCGGCAATGTCGGCACGGTTCATTGGCAGGGTCACACTGCGGTAAGCACCCGACTCTGTCCCGACACGTTCATCAAGCATACACAGGAACGACGCGAGCTTTTCACTGGCCGATTTGCGCCCCAGCACCATGAAATGATCCTGCATGCTACTGATCTCGCGCAATGCTGCTTGCAGAAAGGCGGCGTGGAGGATCCGGTCGCCTTCGCCGCGTTCCAGCGCTGATCTGCGGAACGGCTGCAAACGCACATCAGTCAACGCCTTGCAGTCCGTGTGATGGATGCCGTTCGAGGAGAACCCGATAATGTCGCCGGGATAACCAAAAGCGATCACTTGGCGGCGGCCATCGGCCAGTAACCGCGTCAGCCGTAAAACGCCGGAAGTCACCTGATACAGAAACTCCATATCGTCGCCTTCGTAGAACAAATACGCGCCGGGTTTCAGGTGGGTTTCCGCCTTCTGAGGCTGGGATGTTTCTAGAGGCAAATAGGCGGCGGGGGCGGCAGTTTGGACGGGAAGGGAAACGAACATCGCAATAAGGCTCCTGTGTATCTCAAGGCCACCTTGCGTTTGCGATGTAATCGGGGTTCTGCCAGAATTGCGATTAATTGTACTTTTTTGTATCAAGTCTACCTAACTGCCAGTATCGCGCATATAAATAGATCACTCTCACGTGGCGGGAGACCTTATGCCAGACCAGACTATCCTCGTTGTGGACGACGACCCCAAGATCAGAACCCTCCTGCGAAATGTACTTGAGGACGACGGTTTTGTCGTGTTTGAGGCGCAGACTGCGGCTGAAGTCATGCAGGTGATCGAAACCACGCCGGTCAGCCTGATCACGCTGGATATCCATCTGGGCTCGGAAAACGGCATCGAACTGGCGCGCCAGATCCGGCGGGTGTCGCAGGTGGCGATCATCATGGTAACGGGCAAGGACGATGTCATTGACCGGGTAGTCGGGCTGGAAGTCGGCGCGGATGACTACATCACCAAACCTTTCCACGTGCGCGAATTGATCGCGCGGATCAGAAGCGTTTTGCGTCGGGCCGACGGGCAAGAAGGCGCACAGGACGTGGTGGTGACCGCAGCGCAAGCGGCCCCGAGCGGGCAGGACAGCGTGCATTTTACCTTTGACGGCATGACTGCCATCCCCGACCAGATGAAGCTCTTGGACCGCAACGGGGCCGAATGCGGGCTGACCAGCGGAGATTTCAAACTGCTCGATGTCTTCCTGAACAGACCCAAGCGGGTGCTGTCGCGCGATCAGTTGATGGACCTGACCGGTGGCACCGAATGGAGCCCGCTGGACCGTGCCATCGACAACCAGATTGCCCGCTTGCGCAAAAAGATCGAACGTGAACCGTCTGACCCTAAGTTGATCAAAACCGTGCGGGGTATCGGCTATACTTTTGCCAGCAATGTGGTCATCGTTCAATCAGTGGAGCCATCCGCCAAAAGCGCCTGAAGCCTGTGCGCCAGTTCGGACTGCCGGTAAGGTTTGTGCAATATCCTGTAGGGTGCCTGATCTGTTGACGCACCTGCAATGACATCACTGGCATAGCCCGAGGTCAGAAGGACATTTAACGCAGGGAATTCGGCGGTGATTTTCGCCGCGAGGTCATAACCGTTCAGCGTGCCGGGCATCACCAGATCGGAGAAGACCAGATCAACCACTGCGCCTTCTCGCAGGAGTTGATAGGCCTGATCGCCGCTTTCCGCTTCCAGCGTCGTAAACCCGAGATGCCGGATGCGTTCGACCGAAAGCTTGCGCACTTTCGGATTGTCCTCGACGATCAGCACGGTCTCGCCATTGCCGTGCGGCAGCTTTGAAGGCGCATCAGTAAAGCCGTCCTCCTCGCCGCCATGCGCTAACGTCAACAGCGCCGGAAAGTAGAGCCCGAAGGTGCTGCCCTGATCGGGCTCGCTGTAAAGAGTGACATGCCCGCCCGACTGGCGGACAAAGCCGTAGACCATGGCCAGCCCCAGTCCGGTGCCGCCTCGGTCGGACTTGGTGGTAAAGAACGGCTCGAACGCGCGTTGCTGCGCCTCAAGATTCATGCCCTCTCCGTTGTCGCTGACCGACAAGCGGACATACTTGCCCGCCTCGATGTCCGCCTCTTGCGCTGTGGAGGTACCGTCTAAGGTGACGTTCTGGATCGTGACCCGCAACTCGCCCCCTGCCCCCATGGCGTCCCGTGCATTTAGCGCGAGGTTCATCAGCGCCGATTGCAGCTGAACAGGGTCGATCATTACATCATCCAGACTGTCGGCAAAGTCGGTTTTGATGAGGTAGGTGGCCCCGAGCGTGCGTTTGAGCAGTGAAAGCGTGGTGAGGCAGAACTCGCGCAAATCCGCCCGTTCGGGTTTGAGATTGCTTTTGCGGGCAAAGATCATCAGCCGCGACGTCAGGTCCGCGCCAAGCTCGGCGGACTCAAGCGCGTCCTTGATCAGAGGCAATTGCCGCGCATCGGCCCCGCGCATTTCCAGCAATTCAAGATTGCCGACGATGACCGTTAGCAAATTATTGAAATCATGGGCAATGCCGCCCGTAAGCTGGCCAATCGCATCGAGCCGCTGTGACCGCGCCAGCGCATCCTCAGTGGCTTTGCGGTCGGTCAGATTGTGCAGAATGCCGATGAAAATGCGTTGCCCGCCAACTTCGGCGTGGCCTACTGACAGATGCAGTGGGAATACCGAGTGATCCTTGCGCTGGCCCTCGACGTCGCGTCCGATCCCGATGATCCGTTTTTCGCCCGTTTCGATATGATGCGATATGAAGCCGTCGTGCAATTCAGCCAATGCCCGTGGCATCAGCATGTTCAGGCTTTGCCCGACCATTTCGGAAACTTCATACCCGAACATCCGCGCCGCGGCCGCATTGGCGCGCAGCATCTGGCCCTGCCCGTTCGAGACGATCATCGCATCCACCGCCGCCTCGAGGATGGCGTGAAGAATTGCACTGTCTTCTCTGGCATTGCTCATCTTCGATCTTCCTTTTGTCCGATGCGGCACATGCAAGCGTAACGGCAAGCGCGTGAAATGACCTGTTACACAAGTCCGCAGCTTTGATCTGTCAAATCGGGGCTAAATACAAGGCGGCAGGCAAAAACAGGGGGCGGTACGGTCGTCTAATCGCTATGCGTTGGATCGACTGTTTCAGGTCGGCGACAGCGCATTTTTTCGGGGTTAAGGTGTCGTGTCAGGTCAGCCAAAGTAACGACACCGCGCAACTGGTGGTCCTGCATCACCATGAACTTGCGGCGGCCCGTGGTCAGGATCATTTCCAAAAGCTCAGAGACCGCAAGATCAGGCGTCACCATGGGACTTTGCTCCAGACCGACGAAAACATCCCCCACCCGCGTATTGCCCCAATGCTCACGGTCAATACCGCAGAGCACGGAAGCGTCCATGTGCCCCAGCAGAACGCCGTCTTCAACCACCGGGACAAAGCTGACATTGTGGCGCAGCATCGCGAGATTGACGAAGTGCGAAAGGGTCGTGTCGGGGTTAACCGTGACTGGATCGGGGGTCATGATGGCGCGCACGGATTTGCCGGAAAACACCGCGCGCGCCATTTGTGCACTGGAACTCGCCCTAGCTGCGACGAGCATAAACCCTCCGATCATCAGGTGCCAAAGTCCTAGGGCGATGGCCCCGCCGAACAACGCGACCACCCCCAGCGCCATGATTAAATAGGCAAAAATCTCACCAAACCGCGCGGCAGTCTTGGTTGCGGCCAGCACATTGCCATTGCGGTGCCAGAGATAAGCCCGCAACACGCGCCCGCCATCCAGCGGAAAAGCGGGCACCAGATTGAACAGAGCCAACACCAGATTAATTATCGCAAGATAGGAGAACACCTCGGCTATGGGCGCTGCCGTAGAGGATAGCCAAACCGATTGCGCGAGTATCCAAAAGCCAAATGCCAGCGCGATGGACATCGCCGGACCAGCGAGCGCGATCCAGAATTCGTCGCGGGCCGAGGAAGGCTCTGCGCCTAGCTCGGCCATCCCTCCGAAAATAAACAAGGTGATGCTCTTAATCGGGACGCCAAGATGTCGGGCCACGACAGAGTGGGCCAGTTCATGCAGCAAAAGGCACGAAAACAAGCCCAACATTGCGACCAGCGCCATGCTCAGGTGGGTTGCTTTGGTCGTATCTGGCAAAATTTTTGGGAAATAGTGCTGCGATAGGCTCCATGTCACCAGCGACGCAATGACCAGCCAGCTGGGATCGACTTTTATGTCGAACCCTTTAATTGAACAGAGTTTCACTGCGTTGGAAAACATTGGCGACCCCGTAGCTGGCCTTACCCTACCCGTGTTTGAGCGGCTTCGGATTGATCTGGCTCAATGCACGCTTTGAAAGTAAAAATTTCTGTCGAGTAGGCAGGCGGAGCAACGGGGACATGCGCTGTGATTCAGGGTTGATGTAGATCAAATCGCGCTGCGCAGTTTGGTCTAGGGTGATCGCAACATGCAAACCAACCCAAAAGGAGAACGAGATGAACGTTAATGTTGGCAAAGCTGATCGCGTGTTCAGGGCCATCCTCGGCCTTGTGCTGATTTTCGCCCCGCTTTTGAATATGCCCGCGATCTGGTCCAATGCAGCGCTGGCCTATGGCACCATGGCCATAGGTTTGGTGCTTGTCGCGACCGCCTTGTTCCGTTTTTGCCCGCTCTACCGCATCATTGGGTTTTCGACCTGCAAGAGCTGAAAATTGGGGCTTTCGCGGGTACTGTCGCAAACTTTTCGGGCTTTCGACCGCGCAATCGCGGCAAACCGCGCCCCGGACAAGGTGGGCATCAATAAGAGTAGAGCCAATCTGGCTGGCCTGCATGCCGTAGACGTAAACTTGAAATTCATAGAGACAGGGGCGATCATCAAAATCCTGCAAGTCAAATACCTGAATAACACTTTTGAACAAGGCCAACGCCTCATCAAGCGCATCACCGCTCCGATGTTGGCCTTCCTGGCCTTCCATTCCGCTGACGCAACCATCGCCAGCACCGAGGCTGTACACATGATCCGCAAAGGCCAGTTAGGCGAAAACGGTCTTTCCGCCTTCCAGCAGTTCGCCGCTTTCGCAGCATAATCAGGTCCTGAAGTTGGTCAATCTGAGCCGACGCGGAAATTTGCGACACAACCGCTCATACCGCTACGGGCTGCGAACCAAGGGCTGACATTAAAAAGAGCCTCGAAAGTTGTGTCGGGTACGATAGGAATGACCTTGTCCGTCGACAGGCTCGAGGCAGATCTAAGTGCCTCGTAGCTGCGGTCGATGAAACGTTTTCAAAGGATAGCCGACTTTGAGGCACTTAACAGCTTTACGCTGTACGTCCCCGCATAAGGCCTGGATGTCTCTGACCGCTCTAATCTGTTGCTAGCATCAACCGCAAGCGCTGCGGAGCAGCTTCAATTAAGCTGACATCTATTCTCGGCGCAGCTATTTAGACAATCCACAGACTTCGCGCATCAACAACATTCGACACGGCTGAACCCGCGCGTAGTCGAACCATGCTGCCTGCGCCTTAGGGGGTTTCAGATGCCCGCTAAGTTCTACCATGATCTCGTTTCCAGTCGCCTCCCGCATCAGTTTCTTGACGAAGTCGCCGGGCCTATCACCGCGCAATCCGTAGCTCCAGAAGGTGTAGGCACGATGTTTTTGACCTCGGAATGCGGCTAGTGGAAATCAACAGAATGGTCCCGCGTGGAGCGCTGCGGGCGGTTACTGAAACGCAGGACGGTCCCGCAACGCGCCCGACATACCAGCATCGGCGTATTCTTTGACGATCTGATACCCGTTGTGCTCCGCGTATTTGCGGCATTCACTGAATTGGTCATCTACGGACTTCGGATTTTGCATATCTGTCGAACAGCGCGCATAGGTTGCCACAAGAGCCTTATCGTTCATTCAAAATCTCCTGAAGTCCGAAAGCTGCGGTGCCTTCGGCAACCAGGTCGATCAGATTTGTGAGGGTCATTCGCTTCTCCTTCGATTGTGGACACCAGAAACCAACAATACGATGAAGATATTTCCCATTGGATTTCGCGGCCGGGCGACGTTTGAACCGGCTTCAATGCACAAGTCATTCCGTTACCTTTGCCGATGGTTGGTTTGCACCGAAAGTATTGACCAACATACTGCGCGCTCTTGTTTTGAGGCTGTTAACCACGCTGAACAGCGAAGGCACGAACAGAAGCGACAGCACTGTCGATAAAAGCAGCCCACCGATCACGGCCACGGCCATTGGTGCACGAAACTCCCCGCCTGTTCCAACCGCGAGCGCCGAAGGTACCATCCCGGCGGTCATGGCGATTGTCGTCATGATGATAGGCCGCGCCCGCTTGTGGCAAGCATCAAGCATGGCGGATGCCTTATCGACGCCCCCCGACATGGCCTCAAGAGCGAATTCCACCAGCATGATGGCGTTTTTCGTAACAATCCCCATCAGCATAAGGAAGCCGATGATCACTGAAAGGCCGATGCCCGATCCGTAGATGTAGAGCGCGAAAATCGCCCCACCGATGGCAAGCGGCAACGACAGCAAGATGGTGATCGGTGTCACGAAGCTGGAGAACAGTAGCACCAGAACGACGTAAACCAGCAAGATACCAGCCCCCATAGCGAAGCCAAACTGGGTGAAGATATCCCCCATTACTTCGGCGTCACCCGCGCTTTGGATTTCAGTGCCTTCGGGCATATCCTGGGCAATGGGCAACAGGTTGATTGCCGCCGTTGCTTCGCCCAATAGCGCACCGCCCGCCAAATCTGCCTCGACTGTGGTGCGGAATTGACGGTCATAACGTTCAATAGAGCTGGCACCAGTCGCCAATGCCACATCTGCAACCGCACCAAGTGGTACTGGTGCGCCCGTGGTGCTGGGAATGCGCAAGCCGCCCATTAGCATCAGATCGTTTCTGACGTTTTTTGACAGCCGGACCAGAATAGGAATCTGGCGGGTACCAGTGTTAAATTGCGCGACATTCGCACCGCTGTCGCCAATTGTGGCAATTCGGATGGTATTGGCCAGCGCCGCTGCGGTGACGCCCATTTCGGCGGCCAGTTTTGCCTTGGGGGTGATCTGGATTTCAGGCCGGCTCAGCGCCGAAGATGTTGATGCGCCAGAAACCTCTGGCAGCGTGTTCATGGCCGCTGCGAGATCACGCGCCGCGGCTGCGGCGTCTTCTTCAGTATCGCCCAGAACGCTCATGGCGATATCGCGGGCGCCGCTGTCATTCAACACGGTCAGGCGCACGTCGGGAAAGTCGGTCAACATGTCGTCGATCTGGTCCTGAATGACGAAAGAGCTACGATCACGGTCGCCTTTCTGCCCCAAGTTGACGATGATATTGGCTTTGGTATCCGAGCTTCCGTTGACGAATATATTCGCGACTTCCGGAATGGCTTGAACGATCTCGGTGACGGCGCGCGCTGCGGCGCGGGTTTCGTCCATATTTGATCCCGGAGGAAGCTCCAGCGAGATATTTGTGCGTCCCGTATCAGCAGGTGGCACGAATTCAGTCGGCAAGAGGGTGGCGGAGAAGATCGACGCCGCGAAGATACCGACACCCAACAGCAGGGTGACCGTCCTGTTGCGCAGGGTCCAGCGCAGGATCGACATATAGCCGCGCATGATGAAGCCGTCGTTTTCATCCTCGGGCTTGATCCCGTCGCGCAGGAAATATGCGGCCATCATCGGCGTGATCATGCGTGCCACCAGCAACGAGAACAACACAGCCACCGCCACAGTCAAACCGAACTGCTTGAAGAACTGCCCCGCGATGCCCGACATAAAGCTGACAGGCAAGAAGACCGCGACGATGGTAAAGCTGATCGCAATAACGGTCATGCCGATTTCGGACGCGGCCTCTTCGGTCGCCTCATAGGCGGGCTTGCCCATCTGGATGTGTCTGACGATATTCTCAATTTCGACGATGGCGTCATCCACCAGAATGCCGGTTACCAATGTAATGCCGAGCAAGGAAACTGTGTTGAGCGAAAAGCCCAAGTAATTCATCACGATAAAAGTCGGGATGATCGACAGCGGCAGTGCAACCGCCGTAATGATCGTCGCGCGCCAATTTTTCAGGAACAGGAAGACCACAATAATGGCCAGAGCCGCACCCTCATAAAGCGTATCCATCGCCGAGTGATAGTTACCCTCGGTATAGATCGTCGCGTCGTCAATCAAAGAAAATGTCACGCCGGGATAGGTCTGGGCAAGCGTTGCGATCACTTGCTTGGCGTTATCGCCGGCCACCAGATCGCTTTTGCCACTGGCCCGGAACACACCGAATGCTACCACGGGTTGACCGTCGAACATGGCGAAAGTCGCCGGATCAACCGCGCCGTCGCTTACCGTGCCCAAGTCATCCAGACGCACCGTACGGCCGGACGCAAGTGTAATTGGTATCGCCGCCAGTTCTTTGATGGTTGAGACAGAGCCCAAGGCGCGAATTGAGAACTTTTGGCCTGCCAGATCGCCTGAGCCACCGCCCATGTCGACGTTGATTTGGCGCAGTTGGTTATTCACGTCTGATGCCGTAAGCCCCAAGGCCAGCAAGAGAACGGGATCAAGGTTCACCTCAATCGCACGCTCTGCGCCACCGATGCGGGTGACCTTGCCGACGCCTTCACCGCCACTGATTTCACGTGCTGCAACTTCGTCGACGAAATACGAAAGCTCTTCGATAGATTTAGTCGGGTCACTGACTGCATAGGTTAAAATCGACTGCCCGGTGACATCGACCCGCTGGACCTGTGGTTCAAGCGCGCTGTCAGGCAATTCTCCGCGCACACTGGCAACAGCATCTTTGATATCGTTCAACGCGCGGTCGGTGTCGGTCTCAATGGCGAACTCCACGGTTACGCTGGCATAGCCATCCTGCGCGATTGCCGTCACGTGATTCACCCCCGCAACATCGGAAACAGCGCTTTCAATAGGCTGCACGATCTGGGTGGATACCTCGGACGGGGCGGCACCCGGTTGGCTGACGCTAACCGTGACGATAGGGATGTCGATATTGGGCATCTGAGTGACAGGCAACGAAAAGAAGCTGACCATACCGACAATACAGAGCACCAGAAACAGGGCCAGCGAGGGGACAGGGCTCCGGATTGCCCATGTGGACATGTTCATTGGCCCGTATCCTTTTCAACGATCGCTTTTGAAGATTGAGCCTTTTGGTCGTCGGTGATCGTGTTCACCCTGTCCCCGTCGGTAAAGAAAGCGCCCGCACGGGCGATCACCATATCGTTCTCTGCCAAACCGTCGATAATCTCGCGGTAATCTTTCCAAATTAATCCAGCGGTGACCGGACTGCGTTCGACCACGCCATCCTTTACGCGCAGCACGTATGTGTCTCCGCTATCGTTCACAATGGCTTCTGTGGGCACCGTAAGACTATTTCGGCGTGCGGTTTCGATCGAGCCGTTCGCAAACAGCCCCGGCCTTAGCGGGGAGTCAGTGCGTACTTCGACTGTCACAATCGCCAGCCGGTTTACCTTGTCCACTGTGGGTGAAATGCGAAGCACGTTTCCTGTGACGGTACCAACACTTGCGATGTCCAGAGTAACGGGATCGTCAACCGATACAGCACCCAATGCGGATTCGATTATTTCAAGCTCAACATCGACGGCACCATCGGCGATGATGCGATAGATTGGCTCACCAGCCGAGGACGCTATTTCTCCGATTTGCCCGTTACGCGCCGACACAATACCTCCCGCTGGTGCAGTGACTTGTGCATGGTCCAGATTGAGCAATGCCAGATCGAGCTGTGCCTGCGCCTGTTCGCGCAGCGCCCGCGCCAACGCCAAACCGTCGGTCGCCGACGAGAATGCAGCGCGTGCGGTGGCAGCACCTGCAGTTGCGTCGTCAAGATTGGCCTGAGTGCCTACTCCACGTTTTTTTAACTGCGCATTCCGCGCAAGCTGCGCTTCGGCTTGAGTTAGCCCCGCCTGCGCCGTATTGATCTGGCTTTGCGCTTGGCGGATGGTGGCCTCCACCCGTGTGACCTCGGCTTGGGCCTGCGTTACCTGAACAGTAAGGTTTCGCGTGGCCAGTGTCGCAAGAACATCACCGGCGTCGACGGTCTCGCCGACCCTTTTGGTCAGGCTATCAATGGTAAATCCGCTGACCTGTGGATAAACAAGTATCTCGTCCCGCGCGACTAAAGTACCTGAAACGAAAACCTGACCGATGATCTCGGCCATTTTCACCGGAGAGACAGTAACAGTCGGCACTTTTACCTGAGCTTTCACTGCCGTCGGTGTTTCGGAATAGACGGGCGCACCAGCAAGCATCGCTACAAC
Organism: Roseobacter sp.; assembly: GCA_011050655.1. GTDB lineage: Bacteria > Pseudomonadota > Alphaproteobacteria > Rhodobacterales > Rhodobacteraceae > Sulfitobacter. Next base: position 15,190 of record DRFG01000254.1, on the reverse strand, counting down.
GACGAGCGTAACCGGCGCATACCAAGGGTCAGTTTTTAGGCGCGGGGTATTTTTACGGCTCTGCTTGCTGCGGTTCATCACGTCTCTCCAACATTGCGATCCGACCCTTTCGGAAGGCGCGTTGATGCCACCTATACGCCGCAATTGTATCGGTCAACCCGTTTGTTCGGTATTGACTGAACAAACTATGTTAACTTATAGAACTCCATCAAAGGAGTTTTATATGCCACCTCAAGCTATCGAGCAGCGTTCAGAATTTATCGAAATGGTGGGTCTCATGGTGCAGACCTTTGGTCTGCGCCGGATTTCTGGCCGCATCCTGGGGTTATTGGTGTTTGATGGAGCCGTTCTTTCTGCACAGGACATGGCCGAGGTGTTGGAGACCAGCAAAGGCAACGTCAGCGCCGGTTTGCAGGAGCTTCAGGCCAAGTCCGTCATTCATAAAATCTCCCATAGCGGGGACCGGACCACATTCTACGAACTCTTAGACCATCCGTATGCGGAGCTGCTGACCCAGTCCTGTGCACGGGCGCGAAAATCTGCCAGCGCAATCCTCGAAACACTTGATGTTGTCGAAGCAGAAGACCGCGAGCGCAATTACCGGCTGGCGCAGTTTGCCCAATTCTATGTGCGGATCGCTGACGCGATGGAGGATGCAGGGAAACGCATACTTGCAACTCGTTGTCTCTAACACCACCTGCGCGTTTCTAAAATTTCACATCAGGCGCTGGCGTGCGCTGACCAAAGATCAATGATATTGAAATCCATTCCTCTAAACACCATCGCAGGAAGCATCCCGGCCTCTTGTACCGTGGTAAAGCCAAATTACCCCTCGCCAAAGACAAAGCTGTCGGCCAACTTCGTCGGAAGTGGCAGCGTCGCCCAAGAGGCCTGGTGGCAGCGCTTGGAAGAATGGCAGCTCCTTGCCGATAGAGGTAACTCCGCCAATCTTTTGCAAAATCATCCCTGATAGTAGTGACGGGCCGCAGATGGATGCCAAGGTCCTGCACGTAAACAAATAAGATGTATTTCTTGTGAGTTCTGCTCGAATTAAACAAACGATTAGTTTAGGAATGATTAAGTTATTAAATTTTGGAGATAAAGCAGGTGGCGCGTCGAAACCAATCAGAGGTCCGTGAGGAATTTATCGAGAAAGTTGGGCTGATCTCGCAGTCTGACGGCTTGCCACGCATAGCGGGGCGTGTTTTCGGGATGTTCCTTTTCGACGGCGATGTCAGGTCATTCGGCGAGATCGTTGAGGCGCTTCAGGTCAGTAAGGCAAGTATCAGTTCGGCCACGCGCATTCTTGAAGAACGCGGTCTCATTAAGCGCATCGGCCGTCCGGGGCAGCGTCAGGATTACTTCCAACTCGTCGACAAACCTTTTCCCGAGATGTTGGAAAATGTCGTTGTTGGCTTGAGAAAGGCCAAAGCTGAAATTGATGAAAGTGTTGCCGCAGTCGACCCTGACAATGAGGGAGCAAATAAGCGCCTCGGCCATTATGTCGAGTTTTATGACGCACTCATCGCATTGGCGGAAACAGCTGCGAAAGACCTTAGAAAGCGGTATTGAGTTCTGTTTTTTGAGGTAAGTGGTAATTGGCTTGCAAGAAGTTTTTTGAACCGGGAAGACGGCTTACTCATATAAACTGGCGATTGAAACCGTGCGGTTTAGCTGTCGGTTTCGACGTGCCTGTGGGCCTCGCGCCAAAACTCTACGGCCTCTGTGAATTCTTTGCTATGATAGGTTAATGCGTCAGGGCCTGAAGTACCCCCATCAAAGCGCCGCACCCGCCGAGCGCAGTCAAAAAATCCTGGGGCAGGCAATCCTCCCCGCGCCTTGCTGACCACGAGCGCAGCAATCAGCGGGCGGGAAGCTTCTGCATCCTCTTGGATCAAAGTTTCTAAAGCGTCCGTAAGTTGTTGAATGGTGTTTGGCGGCGATAGGCTCAAGGAAGCTGCTAGAGCCTGATAGGTGATGGGGGTGGCCGATCCAGCAATTTTACAAAGATAAATTCGGACACGTAACGCCAGGGGATCGCCATACCCTTCCGCGCTTTGATAGATTCCAGCGACGACCACTCTATTGCTCCGATAATTTCCAGACACATACATCTTCTGCGGTTCTTCATACACCAAAACTGGACGGTCGTCGTGGCTACGTGTTTTGTATCGTAGGAGCTCAGACCTCGGTAGGGTCAAGGCTCGCGCAATCAGTTCTGAACTTTCACAACAATGTTTCGCGTTTCTTGTGCGCAAAAGACCTCCGAGAAGCGTACATGTTTGTGTGCTTCCTACTTGGAATGCTTCTATTTAGATGCCCGCGCGCTCGACTACAGCTAAAGCCCAGATGGTGCATCGCGTAGCCTGGGACACGTCGGTCACCACCGAAGGACGTGACAAGGGTTACTCTGCACATGTTTTGTGCAGTATGCCTTCCGGTAAAAGTAAGCTGTCACAAAATCGCTTGCGGAATCATTCCACTGCGCCCTATCGTCGTACCTATGCAGCAATGGACTCAATGGTGAGACCGCCGCAAGTCTAAAAAATTCATTTCCGCGAAAAGCGGGTTGGCACCGCAGCCTCTGCAGCAAAATCGCTGTCAGGGGTTTTTTTATGTCTGGGGGGGGGCAAATGACACGGCGACTGGAACTTCCCATAGGTCTGCTGATTTCGCAGAGCGGCTCATATGATGCAGTGAGCCGCGCTATCCATGCTGGTGCCGTGCTGGCCATCGAAGAGATCAACGCCAGCGCCGACCGGTCCGTCGCCATAGCGCCAGTTTCCATCGACCCCGCTGGGAGGCTGTCGGGCTATGTGGACGGGGCTCGGGCCATGCTACAGGATCATGGGCTGAAGCATGTGATGGGCTGCTACACCTCATCCAGCCGCAAGGAGGTGCTGCCCCTGTTCGAAAAGGCGGATGCTCTATTGTGGTACCCCTCCCACTACGAAGGATTCGAGACCTCCGAGAACATCGTCTACAGCGGCGCTGCTCCGAACCAGCACATCGTTCCGCTAACACGACATCTGTTACGGCAGTTTGGCACCCGCGGCTGGATGGTGGGATCGAATTACATCTGGGCCTGGGAAAACAACCGAATCCTGCGCGAGGCGATTGCCGCTTCGGGGGGTACGGTGCTCGGCGAGAGGTACTTTCCCGTCGGGGAAACAGATCTGGGCGATGTGGTCGAACAAATCGTCGCGGACCGGCCGGATTTCGTGTTCACGACCCTGATCGGGCAATCCGGCTTTACCTTTCTGAAAATGTTGCGCGCAGCGGCCGAGAAGGCCGGGATCAACCAGCCGCTCGAAATGCCCGCCGCCAGTTGCAGTCTGTCCGAGGCCGAACTGCCCCTGCTGGGTGCCGCGGCTTCGGGGCATCTATCGTCCTCCGTCTATTTTTCCACGATCGCATCGGTCGAAAACCGCCGTTTCGTCGCACTGTGGAACGCGCGGTTCGGTCAGATGGGGCAAGCATCGGCGGACGCGGAATCGGCCTATGTCGCAGTGCATCTGCTGGCGCGCGCCGCTGAACGCGCCGAAAGCGCCGGGTTCGAGGAGGTGCGCGAGGCAGTGCGCGACCTGACCTTTGACGCACCGCAGGGCCGCGTCACGGTGGACGGCGACAACCTGCACTGCTGGATGCGGCCGCGTATCGGAAGGTCGCGCAGTGACGGCAGCTTTGACATCCTGGTGGAATATCCCGTGGCGCTGCCTCCCGACCCTTACCTGACCTGGGCTAGCGACGCCCGCGACGGCAACGGCCGCGATCTGCGGTTGATCCAATGAGCAGGTCTATCCAAAAAACCTTTCGCGGGCTGCGTGCGCTGGTGATCATGGCACCCGACAGCGGTTGCCAGACTCTGGAACGCACGCTGCGCAAGCTGGGGCTCGAGGTCACTGTGGCCCCCACGATGCCCACCACCGGTGGCACGCCAGTGCCCTTCGATGTGATCTTTTTCGATGCCGATGCCAATGACGGGGGCGACGCCATTCCGGACGAAACCGCTGTGGCCGAGTTTCCCCTTATCGCGCTGATCGGCAGCGAGGCACCCAGCCGTCTGGCGCGAGTTGTCCAAAACCGCGCGGCAAGCCATATCCTCAAACCGGTGCGCAGTTCGGGGATCTTCACCGCGCTGCTACTGGCAATGAATGAACACGCTGTGCGGATGCGGCACAAGCACGTGGTGCAGACTCTCAACCGGCGTCTGGCCGGACGGCGCATCGTGACGAAAGCGGTGATGCAGATGATGACCCGCTGCGGCCTGTCTGAAGAGGACGCCTATGACTGGCTGCGGCGCGAAGCCATGCAACGCAGAATTCCGATGGAGGACATGGCGCGACACGCCATCGGAATTGGCCCCGATCCTGCAAAGGGCAAAGGGCCACAACACAGTCGCGCAACAAGACCGGACTAACCGGCACACCAGACCAACCAACAGATCAAGCAACAGTGGAGAGACACCAATGACACGCAATCGACCTACCCTTGCCGGCCTGATGGCCGGTGCCGCCATGGCGCTCGTCGCCGGGGCCCCCGCATTCGCCCAGGAAGGCCCCATACGGATCGGCGTTCTCGAAGACCAGTCCGGCGATTTCGCCGCCGCCACGATGGTCAAGGTCCACGCCATCGAACTAGCCGCCAAGGAAATCAACGACGCCGGGGGTATCGACGGCCGCCCGGTCGAACTGGTGGTCTATGACACCCAGTCCGACAACCGCCGTTATCAGGAATTCATGCGCAGGGTGCTACAGTCCGACAAGGTGGACGTGGTCTTTGCAGGCTTTTCCTCGGCGTCGCGCGAAGCCTACCGCCCCATCGTCAACCAGTTCGACGGCCTCGCTTTCTACAACAACCAGTACGAAGGCGGTGTCTGCGATAACAATATGATCGTCACCGGCGCTGTACCAGAACAGCAGTTTTCGACTCTGATCCCTTGGATGATGGAGGAGTACGGTCCCAACGTTTATACACTTGCTGCGGACTACAACTTCGGCCAGATCTCGGCGGAATGGGTGCGCCAGATCGTCGAAGAGAACGGCGGCACTATGGTGGGCGAGGAATTCATCCCGCTCGGCGTGTCGCAATTTGGCCAGACAATCCAGAACATTCAAGCGACAGAGGCGGACTTTGTTGTCACATTGCTCGTCGGGGCGGCACAGGCATCCTATTACGAACAGGCATCTTCGGCCAGTGTCGGCTTGCCGATGGCGTCATCGGTGAACGTCGGGCAAGGCTATGAGCATAAGCGCTTTACCCCGCCAAGCCTGGCCAACATGTTTGTCACCACGAACTACATCGAAGAGATCGACACCCCTGCGTCCAAGGATTTCGTCGAACGCTTCCATGCAATGTTCCCGGATGAACCCTACATCAACCAGGAGGCCGCGAATTCCTACATCGCGATGAACCTCTACAAACAGATGGTCGAGCGTGCGGGCACCACCGATCACGACGCTATCCGCGCGGTTCTCGCCGAAGGCGATGTCTGCTTTGACGGACCGTCGGGCAATGTCTGCCTTGATCCCAAGAGCCAGCACATGTCCCACACGATCTACCTGGCCAAGGTCAATGACGACCATTCGATCAGCTTTCCCAAGGTCTGGGAGGATATCAAACCATATTGGTTGGGCGAAGCGGGCTGCGATCTGACCAAGAACGACCCGAGTGCGCAGTACACCCCGTCCTCACCGCCCCCCGCGCAGTGATTGACTGACCTGACATGCCGGGTGGGTCCCCCTGCCCGGCATCCCTTTATATTCCCACAATAGGAGTCCGAGCGGATGGCCCTGTTCCAAAGCGTCTTTGCCATGCTCTATCAATTCGGAGACACCTTCGCCTTTCTGGTGATTTCCTGCGCCGGGCTGGCGGTGATCTTTGGCATGATGGGTGTCATCAACCTCGCGCATGGGGAATTCATTATGTGTGGGGCTTATGTCACCGCCAGCGCCGCGCGTGGCGGTCTGCCGTTGCCGCTCGCCATCCTGACCGGTGCCCTTGTCGCCGGAGCCGTGGGTATGGTGGTCGAACGACTGGTGATCCGCCACCTTTACCAGCGCCCGCTGGATTCGATCATTGCGACATGGGGCATCAGCCTGATCGCCACGCAGGGCGTGCTGATTGTGCTGGGATCCACCATGCAGGGCATCGGCACGCCACTAGGCAGCATAGACGTCGGCGGGCGATCCTATTCGCTGTACCGCCTTGTCCTGATGGCCTGCGCGCTTGGGTTGCTGGGCGGCTTGTACCTGTTGTTCTATCACAGCCGTTTCGGCGTAATCGCCCGCGCGACGATCCAGAAACCGCAGATGGCCTACGCGCTTGGGGTCAACACCGGCCGCATGTACGGGCTGACCTTTGGCCTGGGTGCCGCACTCGCGGGGCTTGCAGGCGGGCTTTATGCGCCGACAATGACAATGGTGCCAACCATGGGTGCCACCTTTATTGTTGAAAGCTTTGTGACCGTGGTGGTCGGTGGTGCCGACATTTTCGTGGGTGCCGCCCCGGCCGCCGCGATCCTGGCGCTCATCAAGGCCGGACTCACCGCATGGTACGGCCAGCTCTTTGGTCAGATCGGCCTGCTGGTCACCGTTATCCTCGTCATCCGCATCTTGCCCGGAGGTCTTTCGGGCTGGCTCAAAGGAACCACCCGATGACCATTTCCAAGACCTCGTCGGGCAGCCGCGCACGCACCTTTCTGACCCGGCTCGAGGGTCCGCAGACCATGGGGCGCGGGCCGGCTTTCTGGATCGCCGTCACCGTCGCGGCGGCCGCCGCAGCGGCCTATCCGCTGATCGCTGATGCATGGACTGTCGGCAATGCCGCCTATTTCCTGATCTGGACCTTCATGGCCATGGGCCTGAGCGTGATCTGGGGCTATGCCGGGGTGCTCAGCTTTGGGCAGACCGCGTTCTTTGGTCTCGCGGGTTATGCCTATGGGGTGATCACGCTGAACTTGGGCGCGGCCTACGGACTGACCATTCTGGCGCTGGTACTGGCGGTGGTGATCGGAGGGTTGTTTGCGCTGGTGATCGGGTATTTCATGTTTTACGGACGCATCCAGGGTGTGTTCATCGGCATCGTCACCTTGTCGGTGACGCTGGTGCTGGAAACCTTTATGGCGCAGACCGCCGGGCCGCAGTGGCGAATTGGCGAGGCGCGCCTGAACGGGTTCAACGGCATGTCCGGCATGCCGCCACTGACCCTGCCGTGGTTTGGCGGCGATATCGTGCTTTATCCCGGGCCGTCGCTCTATTACCTGCTGCTGGGGCTGGTGGTGGTCAGCTACCTGGGCCTGCGCATCATGCTGAATTCGCGTTTTGGTAACGTGCTGGTGGCGATCCGCGAAAACCCGCACCGCGTGGCGATGCTGGGTTATGACGTGCGGCTTTATCAGACGCTGGCCTTTGCCATCGGTGGAGCGTTTGCCGCTCTGTCGGGCGCGCTTTATACTGCATGGGGGCAGTACATCACCCCGTCAAGTATGGGCCTGACCTCTGCCGCGTTGCCCATCGTTTGGGTCGCCGTGGGCGGGCGGCGCGATATCACCGCCACCCTGATCGGAACGATCATCGTGCTGGCAGGCTTTCAGATGCTGACCATCTACGGCAGCCAATATGCGCTGATCGTAATGGGGGGCCTGCTGCTGGTCACGGTTCTTGTCGCTCCGCAGGGTCTGGTCGTGGGCGCTATGACCCTGCTGGGCCGTATCTTCCGGAGGGGCAAATCATGACCGAGATCCTCAAGGTACATGGCTTGCGCAAGGCATTTGGCGGTGTGGTCGTGGCGAACGGCATCGACTTTTCCCTGTCGGCCGGGGCCATGCACTGCCTGATTGGGCCGAACGGCGCGGGCAAGTCCAGCTTTTTCCGTCTGCTGCTCGGCGAACATACCCCCGACGCTGGTACGATCACCTTTGACGGCAGCGACATCACCGGGCTTCGGTCGTTCCAGCGCATCCGACGCGGTATCTCGGTCAAGTTCCAGGTACCGGGCATCTTCAAAGCGCTGTCAGTGCGTCAGAACCTTGAGGTCGCATTTCAGGAACACCGGCACGGCCAGAGCCTTAGCGCGACGGTCCGCGAAATGCTCGACTTCACGGACCTGCGTGGCGAAGATAAAACACCCGCGGGCATCCTTTCCCACGGGCAGCAGCAATGGCTCGAAATCGCCATGGCAGTCGGCGTCGAACCCAAGCTACTGCTGCTGGACGAACCGACCGCGGGCATGTCGCCCGACGAAACCCGCAAGACAGGCGAAATGCTGCACGACCTCAACAGTCGCGGTATCACCATTTTAGCAGTCGAACACGACATGGCCTTTGTGGAGCAGATCGCGCGGAGGGTTACCGTGCTGCATTTTGGATCAATCTTTGCCGAAGGTACGATTGCTGAGATCATCGATCACCCGGGCGTGCAGGAAATCTATCTAGGGGCCGCCGATGACTGATCACCCGCTTTTGAAAATCGACGGTCTCCGCTCCGGATACGGTGGTGAATCAGTTCTTCAAGGGATCGATCTGACCATCGCCCATGGCGAGATTGTCGCCGTCGTCGGCCGCAACGGGGTCGGCAAAAGCACATTGATGCGCACGCTTACCGGCCTGCTGAGACCCAGCGCGGGAACGATCCACTTTAATGGTCGCGATGCCACCGCCGATGCCGCCAACATCCGCGCCCGCAACGGTATCGGCTACATCCCACAGGGGCGCGAGGTCTTTCCCGAACTTACGATCCGCGAAAACCTGATCGTGGGCGAAGTTGCCGGAACCGGACGAGGTACGCCCGATTACGAAACAGTCTATCGTTTCTTCCCCATCCTAAAGGAACGCAGCCGACAGCGCGCCGGCACGCTTTCAGGGGGCCAGCAGCAGCAGCTTGCCATAGCACGCGCCATGATCGGCAATCCGGCGCTGATGCTTCTCGACGAACCGTCTGAAGGCATCCAGCCGTCAATCATCAAGGACATCGCGCGCAACATGCGGACCCTGAACGCCGAAACCGGCGTTGCCGTGCTGCTGGTCGAACAGAATCTTGATCTGATCGTGTCGCTCGCCGACCGTGGCCACGTCATGGAAAAGGGCCGCATCGTCGCCGATCTCGGCCCCCACGAAATCCGATCCCGCAGCGAGGTGCGCAAGTACCTGACCATCTGAAACCCTATGAAAATCACTACCAGAAAAAAGGAAAATATGAACATGTCCTGGCTCAGCACATCCATCATGGCCAAAAAAGGCGTCGCCAAAGGCGTCGAAGGCACCCGTCACCAGATCACCATCGAAGATCAGGGCACCTTCCACTACGTCTACGGGCCCTACGCGACCCCAGTTCTTGAGGTTGAGCCGGGCGCGGTCGTTACCGTCGAAACCCACGACGCTTTTGAAGGCGCGATCACCGAGGTTGTCGACAACCCTTCGGCGCTGCTGAATTTTCCGTTTCTCAATCCGCAGAATGGGCCGATCTATGTAAAGGGTGCGGAAAAGGGCGATGCGCTTGCCGTGCGGATCATCTCAATCACGCCGCGCGGGCCGCAGCCCGTGGGCACCACCTGCCTGCTGTCTGAATTCGGCGGGCTTGTGGCCACGGGCGACACCGCCCTGCTCAACCAGCCCCTGCCCGAAAAAGTCAAGAAGATCGTCGTGGATGAGGAAGGCGTTCACTGGTCCGATACGCTCACCCTACCCTATGAACCGTTCATCGGCACCATTGGTACGTCACCCCAGATTGAAGCCATTTCTTCCCTCCAGCCCGATTATTACGGCGGCAACATGGATGTGCCAGACGTGGCACCCGGGTCGATCATCTATCTTCCAGTGAACACCGAAGGAGGGTATCTTTATCTTGGTGACTGCCACGCCATTCAGGGCGACGGCGAACTCTGCGGTGTCGCGCTCGAAATTCCCGCCACAGTCGAAATCCACATCGACCTGATCAAGGGCCATGGCAATGGCTGGCCACAGCTCGAAACCGAGGACAAGATGATGTTCATCGGCTCGGCCCGCCCAATGGAAGACGCCGCCCGCATCGCCTACCGCGAGCTTGTGCGCTGGGTCGCCGCCGAAACAGGACAATCGGAATCCGACGCTTACATGTTGCTCACAATGTGCGGCAAGGTAAGGTTGGGCAATATGGTCGATCCGAAATACAGCCTCGCTGCTGGGATCGAAAAAAAGTATCTGAAGTGATAGCAGGGAGTTGAAATCATGGATCTGGGTTTGAAGGGGCTGCGCGCCCTTGTTACTGGCGGCAGCAAAGGCATCGGCCTGCGCTGCGCCGAAATCCTCGCGGCAGAAGGTGCCGCAGTGTCGATCTGCGCGCGCACCGGCGCGGATGTCGATGCGGCCATCGCCAAGCTGAAAGCGAACGGTGCTACGGCGCATGGCACGGCTGTCGACGTCTCGAACAAGGCGGCACTCGAGGATTGGGTCACCCAGTCTGCCGAGGCGCTTGGCGGGATCGACATCGTGATCGGCAATGTCTCGGCGCTGGCCGTGGCGGATGACGAGGATGCCTGGAAGGCCGGGTTCGAAACCGACATGATGCATTCGGTGCGGCTGGTGAATGCCGCTATGCCCTGGCTCGAGAAAAGCGAGGCGGCGTCGATCACGCTGGTGTCGTCTGTATCGGGGCGCGAGATCGACTTTACCGGCCCGGCCTATGGCGCGTTCAAGGCGGCGATCGTGCACTATGCTCAAGGTTTGGCCTTCAAACTGGCAGCGCAGGGCATCCGCGCCAACACCGTGTCGCCCGGGAACACCTATTTCGATGGGGGCATCTGGCAGAACATCGAAGCCAACATGCCTGACCTCTACGCCGAGGCACTGGCCATGAACCCCACCGGCCGGATGGCCAAACCCGAGGAAATTGCCCGCGGCGTGGTCTTTCTTGCCAGCCCCGCGTCCAGTTTCACCACGGGGACAAACCTCGTGATCGATGGAGCGCTCACCAAGGGCGTTCAACTCTGATGTCGGTGCCGGGCTGCGCCGCCAAGGGCGAGCCCGGCATCGCACATCTTTTTCTTGGGTGCCTCGCTTGGTCTGCCAAATCGGATAGTTGCGGAGCGGGGCTCTGATGATGTGACCACGCCTCGACAGCATCTGGGAGTAACGCTCAGACTGACGACCATGTGTCTTGGATCGCATCGACGCAGTTTGCTTGCTTCGATCTCGCCAATGCAGCTGCGGATTCAAACATTGCTTGGGCCAAAGTCGCCTGGTGCAGACAGTTGTCGGCTTTTTTTGACGCATCAGCGCTTGGGAACTAACCTGTCTGGTGGCCTGATTGTAGACATCAGACAGCAAAGCTTGGAGTTCTTACATCGACGGTTGACCTATTGCCTCGGATTGAAGGCACGGGATATCTGGTCGGCGCGTGCTGCGTTGGCCCTTGGCGTTTCTATAGAGCGCATCTGCGAAGTCCCATTGGCTTTAGATCTCGATGATTTCAGGCTCCCGCAACCAACAATACAGAACACCCGCAACTGAAACGCTGCGGGTGTTCTTATTTGTATCAAGCGAAAGCAAGCCCGCTAATGCACCTACCAAATCAATGCACAGACCACCGCCTTCTGGGATGTGCTGGAACTCAGACAACAGCCTGCGTATTACCTCGGCTGCGTCTGGCTTTGTCTCAGGAAAGCTGTGGACTTACGCGAGGTTCGCCACCTTGTTGCGGTAGACTTCGGATAGGCCCGGCTGGGGTAGAATAGGCTGTTCTTCAGGAGCGGCGAGCAACTCAGCCTCCAGTGCAACTTTACGTATTTCGGAATCGTCCACCGTTACTTTTGTGCTCCGGTGAAACATTCCTTCGGCAATTGCATCAATAATTTTGCCTACCTGGCCAGTGATTTTAGCCAAGTCACGCTCGGCGTTGGCGTGATCTTTTTTGACAGAGCCAGCAAGACGATTGGAGTCCTCCTGATATGCGCAGGTAAACTCTGCAATGGCGTCGGGATGTAGCAACTGGTCCTTGAGGCCCGCAAGAACGTGTGTCTCGAGATCTGTCTTGGGGGTGGTCAGTCGATTATCACAGGTGCCTTTGTTGCGTGCGTTGGCGAATCGGCTAGGACATGGATCAGGAAGGGGCGGATGAACTCAGGCGCGGCCATCGACAGTAAATTGCGCGGCTGTGATCTTGTTCGCATGAAAGTTGTCAACGTCTCGGCATCAGGACAGGTCAAAGAACGGGCATCGGTCCTGCACAGCAAAACTCAAGAACCGGTGCGGTTCGAGATTTCCGAAGGCAGCGCTGATGGTAGGGTCGAAATATCCTTGGCCGGGTCGGCTCCAAGAGCGCCCTCATATCTCAACGCGCGAGTATACCCGGATCGTGCGTGACTGAGTCTCATCCATCGGACTGGAAGTGACCGCCTATTGCACCCATTCGATGCGGCGCACAAACGTCACCCAAATTTACAAGCAGACGGAAAACTTGCGCGCCGTTCAGCTCCTGCGAGGGCATACAAAGATGGACAGCTCCGTCAGATACCTCGGTGTCGCACTTGAAGACGCCTTGGTTATCGCTGAAGCCATAGAAATCTGAACGTTAATGCCTTCCAACACCGACGGCCAATTGCCGAAATTCGTCGGCATCCGTTCTTTGCTCTGCTGCTTCCCGGAAGCGGCCATTTGCGTCGGCGGCAGCATTGCAGCATGATCGTGACTGAGACGGTCCGCAGCGCGGGATCTCCGAACATTGGCAAATCGTGTTGTTGTTGCCGTCTTCTGCCCCGTCGCCGGTTGCGTCTGCTTGTGAATTACGGGAGCGTGCTTACTCCTCAGGCTACAGTGTCGCGTAACTTGGCAACTTCTGCACTGCTGGAACATCGCGCTGCGACAGTTCGCAGTGATGGCCCAGATCGGACCTCTTTGGCCCATCCGATCGCCTTGATGCAGTTTTCGTACTGGGTCGGTTCGTGCGGCCCTCAGCAGTTCAACTGGTTTGCCGTACTGTGCATTCCAGCTCGGGGCATCAGTCCGTAAGCAAAGCTTCCTGAACAGTCTCGTCCCAACCCAGAAAGAACTTGTCGCTGTCACGGATTACCGGGCGGGCCATTACCTTGGGTTGGGCCGTGATCTGCGCCTCTGCCTCCGAATTCTTCAGCCAGTCATTAAGCGCGCGGTAATCATTCGACTTGCGGTCCACGAGCCGGTCCCCGAATTCTTCGATCAGCCTCGACAATTCTGCCTCGCTCAACGGCTCCGACCGAACATCACGGAAAGAGACATCGAATCCCTTCGCTTCCAATGTTTTGCGAGCCTTCTGACAGATAGCGCAGGTCTGTAAGCCGTAGATCATCATGTCGTCGTCTCCTTTGCCTTCGATCCCGCAACCTCGTGTATCGACGCGTCCAACGCAACCATCCGATCGGCTATGTGCGCCGGTTGACCTGCGCTCTCGACCGGAACTACGGCGTCGTCGGTGTTTCGCTTGCCCGAAGGAAAGCTTGCAACAAGGTGATTTCGCCGCCATTCAGACGACAATGACAAATTCATCAGATCAGTCCGCAGTTTCATTGGTCACTCTCGGCTGGTCGGCGTTTTACGACGCACAGTTGGAGCCCGACGAAGCCGGGTTAGCAGCGATGCGCATCGCGACCGTTCACCGCGACCGGGTCACTGCGATGTCCGAACTTGGCCCTGTGAGGCTGAAACTTTCCGCGCGGACGAATACGACGGACTTCGCCGTGGGGGACTGGGTTCTTGTGGCCCGCGAAGACCGCTTGCTGGTCCGGCGGCTGGAGAGACGGATGCAGTTACAGCGCCAAGCCGAAGGCCGCCGGCAAGCGCAGCTTATTGCTGCAAACGTTGACACGCTTTTGATCGTCACCTCCTGCAATGACGACTTTAATCCGGCACGACTGGAGCGGTATCTGGCGCTGGCCAACGAGGCAGGGGCGGTTCCGGTGATCGTCCTGACCAAGATAGACCAGACGCCTGATCCCGCACCCTACGTTCAGCAGGCCCAAGCGCTTCAAATCGGGCTGGAGGTCGTCATGCTGAACGCGAAAACACCGGATGCGGCATTGATTTTGGCCCGTTGGTGCGGCCCGGGTCAGACCGTCGCCCTTGTCGGATCGTCGGGTGTTGGAAAGTCGACCTTGCTGAATACGTTGTCAGGGAAGTCATCCGAGGGCGCACAGCCAACAGGACCCATTCGCGCGGCCGACGCGAAGGGGCGTCACACAACCACGTCGCGTTCGCTCCATGCTATTGCCGGTGGCGGCTGGGTGATTGACACGCCCGGGATGCGAACGCTGCATGTCAGCGACGTCTCAGCCGGGCTAAATACTCTGTTTGCAGAGATCGTCGAGCTCGCGACCCAGTGTCGCTTCCGCGATTGCACCCATGCTCATGAACCCGGTTGCGCGGTTCAGGGTGCGACCGCCGACGGGACACTCGATCCGGCACGCCTTGGCCGATGGCGCAAGCTTACGGAGGAAAACCTGACCAATACCTCCATCCAGTCCGGGCCCCGCGGTAACAAAGTTACGAAGACTCTTGGCAAACGCCGCTGACGAGCTTCCAGCCCATTTGCGGACTTTGGCGCAGTCCGCAGCGAATGGCAGTGTCTAGATCAACTTAGGCCTCTGGTATCGCGTTGGTCGCAAGCCTCGAACCTCTTTAGTTTCGATCATCGGTTGTTGCTCCAAGCAAGACAGTTGGCTCCAATTTGGTTAGGAAAAACTTGATAGCTTTCCAACGGCTCCTTCGGCCCCATACACCGCTGACCTGTCATCCTCCCCCTCGTGAATAAGACGGATGGTTCCTTTGTAGCTCCAACTGCGCCCGTCGGATTCACCCCAGACGTGCGCCTGCACCTCTGACACGGCAGGGGCTTCATCTTTGATCTGCAGGATGCGCTGAATCGCCCCGGTTTTACCGGAGACCAATTGCTTCACCTTACGCGACCATATCGAACACGTCGTGCTGTGCATAGAAGTTCTCTTCGGCTTCGGCTGGGGGGATGTTCCTGATGGGACCGAGCAGGCGCCGGTGATTAAACCAATCGACCCAGCCGAGGGTGACCATTTCCAGATCCTGCATGTTGCGCCATGGTCCCTGGCGATGGATCAGTTCGGTTTGGTAGAGGCCGTTAATCGTCTCAGCGAGGGCGTTGTCATAACTGTCGCCAACGCTGCCGACCGATGGTTCGATACCAGCTTCGGACAAACGCTCGGTGTATCGAAT
>DRFG01000253.1 GCA_011050655.1 Roseobacter sp. | reverse complement strand
GGCCTACACCCGGCTGGGCAATGGCGGCACCGCCACTCAGCAGCGCCAAAGACGCCACCCCGCTTGCAAGAAGTTTGTTCATTGATCTAGCCTTTTTGAATGTCTGATTGATCATGCCGGTCCCCCGACGACGACGACCCGGCGGAACATGCCCGCTTCGGCGTGATAGGACAGATGGCAATGGAATGCCCACTGACCCGAAGCGTCAACTTCAGTTTCGGTATAAACCGTGGTACCGGGGTTGATGTTGACTGTGTGTTTGATGGGGTTCCACTTGCCCTTACCGGTATCAAGCAGTGACCACATGCCGTGCAGGTGCATTGGATGTGCCATCATGGTTTCGTTGACGAACTTGAAGCGAACTCGTTCGCCGTAACGCAGTATGATCGGATCGGCGTCTTTCATCTTCACACCGTTGATCGACCAGATGTAGCGTTCCATGTTTCCGGTCAGGCGCACTTCAATTGTACGCGCTGGCTTACGATCGGCAAACATCGGAGCGCTTGCTTTAAGATCGTTGTAAGACAAGAACTTACCACCGTTGGCAGCTTGAGGTATCAGGCCGCTTCCAGGCGCAAAGAACGGATTCTTATTGGACGCGCCGTGGTCCATGCCCTCCATTCCTTTCATGCCTTTCATGGAAGATTTGGACATTTTCTTGCCGCCCATATCCATGCCGCTCATGTCCATTCCGGCCATATCATGCCCAGCTTTGGCACCAGCTTTCTTCTTGGGCATCTTCATACCGCCCATGTCCATGTTCTTCATGTCATGACCGGCTTTAGCGTCTGCCTTTTTAGGCGTCTTCTTGTCGCCCATGTCCATTTTCATGTCCATGTTTTCCATGTTGTGACCGGCTGCTGGGGCATCTTCCTTGGGCATATCCATTGTACCCATATCCATGTTTTCCATGTTATGGCCCGCATGAGGATCTGCTTCGGCTTTTGGCATTTCCATACCTGGCATTTGCGCCATTTCGGTATCCATGAGGTTCATTTTCATGCCGCCCATGTCCATGTTACCCATGTCCATACCGCCCATGTCCATACCGCCCATGTCCATACCCATACCGCCCATCATGCCTGACATGTCAGCCATCGTAAGCAGTGGTTTTTTACGCAAAAGTGGAACTGGTCCCGCAAGTCCGGGCTGTGGCGAAAGTGTACCGCGTACCAACCCGGTCCGCCCCATGGATTCAGCAATAACTGAATAGGGCATGTTCTTGGTAGGTTGAACGATAACATCATAGGTTTCGGCAACCGCGATACGCAATTCATCAACCACGACGGGTTTTACATTGTTACCGTCGGCCTGAACCACAGTCATCTTGAGACCCGGCACCCGAATGTCAAAATAGGTCATCGCCGAAGAGTTGATCAAGCGCAAGCGCACCTTTTCACCCGCCCTGAACATACCTGTCCAGTTTTGTATGGTGCTCTGGCCGTTAATCAGGGCTGTGAAACCTTGGATATCTTCAACATCCGTTGGGGTCATCCGCATCTTACCCCACATCCGGCGTTCTTTCAAAGTGGCCTTAAGCCCATCTGCGCGAGAATCCGTGATCAAGTCTTCCAGCGTGCGCTGCGACCGGTTGTAGTAATCCGCCGACCGCTTCAGGTTGCGGAAAATCTTGTAACCGCTGTGTGGGTGCTTGTCGGTAAGCTGAACCACATAATCGCGATCTGCGCGGATCGGATCGCGACCCTTGGGTTCGATCACAATGGCACCGTATGCCCCATCGGGTTCTTGAAAACCGGAGTGGCTGTGAAACCAATAAGTGCCCGATTGTTTGATCGGAAAATTATAGGTGTGCGTCGTGCCGGGCTTGATTCCGGCAAAGCTGATATCTGGCACCCCGTCTTGTTCGAATGACAAAATCAGCCCGTGCCAGTGGATCGATGTCCAGTCACGCAGGTTGTTCTTGACGTTGATGGTGACGTTTTCACCTTCTTTGAACCTCAAGACAGTCGGGATCTGGCTGTTGTTATACCCAACGCCTTTTTTAACAAAGTTGCCCGTATTAATGCGGATGTTGTCAACAGAGATGTCGTAGGTTTCAGCCGCAGCACTGAAGGCACCTACCGCAGAGACCGTCAGCGCAAAAAGAGCTGCACGGAATATGGATTTGGAACTCATTTCCATTCCTTTCAAGGTTTTATGGAGAATCGATGCGCAGAACACGCAGCGTTCAATTTTTTTGTTATTGGAGTTTTATGAGCTGAATACCGGTTCAGATATTGTGCCTGCCAAAAGACAAGGCACTACACCGAGCGAAACGGTCAGTATTCAAAGTCGACTTCAAGCCCGTGGTGGAGGGGTCTCGATCGATTTAAAAATGGTATAGGATTTAACGTGAAACGGAGGATGGCTGACATCGAAATGGATTTCAAACAGCTCTGTCATCACGTAAGGGTCGCACGACACTGTCTGACAATGCCCAGCAGTCGCAGCGCAGGCATTACCCTCGTCAGAAAGCCCCTGGGGCAAGCCACATTTGTTCACGACGTGATCAGTGCTGGCCTCAGCTAACTGAGCCTCTTCCAGCATGGCACCGTGGGAAACTGCATCGTGCAGCATTGCGCCTTCAGAAGCAGCATGAGTGGCATGTGACATCAACGCTGACACCGAGAGCGCCAACGCGAGTATATAACCCATAACTGGATTTAAAAACCTTGTCATATGCTTGGCACGAAGACTTCCCATGGGTGGCTCGTAGCACGCTTGTTACAAATTTCAAAGAGCATTTGCACTTGAACGATCACCTTGGGTTGAAACTCACGATCCTGTGTAGTGGATGGAGTCATATATCCGCGACAAGAGTGGAAGCTAAACCATGATACGCTAATTAGGTGATCCGTAGGCGCTGATTACACACGCGTCTATGGATCATCTTAAGGAAACATCCATTGAGTCATGGCAGCAGATATAGGGTTAGTAAGGTCTGCAAAATGCAAGACGTCTCTGTTGTTTGGCTTACATGATGGGCATAGCATCACGGAAAAATCATCAAGGTACCATATTATGGCTTACAATAACCTCTCGTCCAGTAGTCCCAAACATCAAGAAAAACACGGGCTGATAATTCGACTAGCTCACGCGGGGCTGGCCATCGCTGTTATTAACCAATTGCTGACCAGTTTGGTCTTAGAAGCCCCTGCCCCCGACGCGACCGGAAACTGGTATTTCGAAGTACATGAATACGGCGGCCTGTTCGGATTTGGTTTCGTGCTGCTGTTTTGGCTAGGCCTATTGGTCAAACTGCGCGAGTCTCCCTTGGGCCTTTTGTTTCCATGGTTCTCGGGCGAACGGCTATCTGCGCTTTGGGCAGATATCAAACATCACGCTAGGTTCCTTATCAAATTCAAATTTCCGCCTTATGAAAATCACGCCCCGCTTGCGTCGGCTGTACATGGGCTTGGTCTGCTGCTTATTACCGCAATGGCGGGTTCGGGAACAATATATTACTTTATAAATAACGGTAATCCTGACGCCGGTGGTCTGGTAGGCGTTGTGATGTTTATTCACAAGACTCTGGCCAGCCTAGTCTGGGCCTATTTGGTCGGGCATGCCGGACTGGCACTAATCCAGCATTATCTGGGCAATGTGAGCCTGGCGACGATGTGGTCGTTCAGGCGCGACTAGGTTTCTGCTTCACCGCAAAAAAATACCCCTGGACGTTCATCCAGGGGTATTGGGCAGAGAGCACCAGCTTACGTCGATGCGTGTCAAAAACGCATCCGGATACCGACGTTCACCGAGGTATTATCAACATTGCTGCCAGCAGCCCGTGCCAGATCAGCGGTATCTCCGAAAGAACGTTTCCACGAGACTCCTACATAAGGAGCAAATTGACGGCTGATCTCGTAACGCAGGCGAAGACCGACACCGACGTTATTCAGCCCCGAGCCTATGTTGAACTCCGGGTCGGCCTTGGTTGCGGCCATGGTTTCAAACCGGCCCTGTGCGATCAGTTTCTGGGTAAACAACAGATCATACGTCCCTTGGAAACGGGCAGCGACGTTGCCTTTGTCACTGATGAAAATCGCCGGCTCCAACTCGAACCAATATGGTGCGAGCCCCTGTAACCCTGCAACCGCATAAGTGCGTGTCGCGTTTGGACCGGGACCGAATTTCAAATCCTGACGCACACCAAATTGCATATCCCAGAACGGCGCAATCATGCGGCTGTAAAGCAATTGCAATTCGGCTTCGCCTTCCTTGTTGGAATTCGTGCTGCTTTCCCCTTCGGTTTTGACCCAGATTTTATCGCGATCGCCACCATACCAGCCCTGGATATCCCAGTTGATGGTATTTGAACCCGATTTGTTATTCCTCAGCTCAAGCTGATCGACGGTAACGGTGCCAAAGTATTCGTCGTCCATTACCTGCGCATCCGCAGACCCGGCCGCGGAAAACGCGCCCAAAACTCCGAGACACAGAACCGAGAACACCAAGTTCCGTCCGCTTCTAGTTTTCATATTTTGCACTTTTTAAATCCTCATTCTTTCAGGAAACCGTGACGACGCGGAACATCCCCATCTCCATGTGATAGAGAAGATGGCAATGGAATGCCCAATTCCCAGGCGCGTCGGCCGTAACCAGAACGGAAACACGTTCGGCGGGTTTGACGTTGATCGTGTGCTTGCGGGGCAGATATTTTCCTTGGCCGTTTTCCAGTTCCATCCACATGCCGTGCAGGTGAATGGGGTGTTCCATCATGGTATCATTGCGGAAGATCAGGCGCAGACGCTCGCCATAACGGAACGGGATTGGCCCGTTCACTTCCGAGAACTTCTTGCCATCGAACGACCACATATACCGCTCCATGACCCCGGTCAGGTGCAGCTCGATCTCACGCGATGGTTTGCGCTTGTCCTCGTAAGGGACGAGCCTGCGCAAGTCACTGTAGGCTAGTACCCGACGACCGTCCTGACCCAAACCGATCCCAGGGTTATCGGTCTGATCGGTGGCATACATTGACACCATCGCACTGCCTGGCAAGTGCTTATCCGGCCCGTGCTTATAGGATGTGCCAGCGGGTTTGGAGGGCATCGCCATCCCAGCCATATCCCCGGCGGGCATAGGCTTTTTGCCTTTCATTTTCTTCATGCCCGCAGACGGCATTTTCATACCAGATGACGGCATTTTCTTACCATCATTTGGCATCTTCATGTCTTTAGCCATGCCAGACATATCGTGGGCGGGCATCGACTTCATGCCGCTCATGTCCATATTGCCAGTGGATTGCATATCCATGCTTGCACCGGTCATATTCTGCATAGGCATTTCGTTCATACCGTCCATCGACATACCACCGGGCATCATCCCCATGTCGGCCATGGTTCTGACAGGGCGAACACGGCGCGCAGGTATGCCTGCCTGCATCCCCATCTGAGGGGCCAATGTCCCACGCGCAAATCCGCTGCGGTCCATTGTTTCAGCAAAAACGGTATAAGCCTTGTTGCTGTCAGGTTCTACAATCACGTCAAATGTTTCGGCAACGCCAATGCGAAATTCGTCGACACGCACGGGTTTTACGTTTTGACCATCCGCCGCGACGACCGTCATCTTGAGGCCGGGAATACGCACATCAAAGTATGTCATAGCCGAGCCGTTGATGAAACGAAGGCGGATTTTTTCGCCAGACCGAAAGAGCCCGGTCCAGTTTTCCGCGCCCGTCAAACCGTTCATCAGATAGTGATAAGTCGCCCCCGTAACATCTGCGATGTCTGTCGGGTCCATCCGCATCGCGCCCCACCGCATGCGGTCGGCAAAGGTCGCCCGGGCCCCATTTTTCCTGATATCGTCCATGAAGTCGACGACGGTCTGTTTTTGATAGTTATAGTACGACCCCATCGTCTTGATTTTGCGCAGAACACTATAGGGGTTTTCGAACGTCCAGTCCGACAGCATGACGACGTAGTCGCGTTGGTACTTAAAGGGATCGGGACGAATCGGATCAATGACCAGTGGGCCGTAATGCCCTGATTGTTCCTGCAATCCCGAATGACTGTGGTACCAGTATGTTCCACTTTGCCGAATAGGAATGCGATATGTAAAGGTCTGACCTGGTTTGATACCGGGGAAGGTCACCTTGGGGACGCCGTCCATTGCGTTTGGCAAGATCACGCCGTGCCAGTGAATGGACGAATCTTCGCTTAGGGTATTGCGAACGTTAATCGTAACGTCATCGCCTTCCTTGAAACGGAGGAGCGGGCCAGGAATGCCGCCATTAACTGTGACGCCTCGACCGCTTTTACCACCCACTTTGACGCGCGTTTTTGCGATTGTCAGGTCGTATACACCCGATGACGTTTCAGCGGGGGCCCCTGCTGCCTGAGCCTCGCTAGATATTGCGTTCTGAAGCAAGGCTGCTGCCCCTAACCCCAGTGCCCCGGACACAAACCCTCGTCTGTTCAAAAACGCCAGCTTATCACTCGACATCGCCATTCCTTCACTAATATGAAATCTGCATAGGATTACGCACTACGCCTAAAGCCTATTTCGGTAAACGGGTTCTATGACTGGAAGGTTGTGAAAAGTTTTCAACCCAAAAAAAGGCCACCCGAGATGCGCCTACGCGCGCCTTGTAGTTAGCAATGCGAAGCTCTAAGACCTCGCGTCACCATATTTAGCCAGGACGGAAGCCGATATGCATGCGCTCACCGATGTATTGAATTGGATCAGCACCCAACTTGGCCACGAAATTCCGCGTGATACATCGTCTGCTTTTTATGCATTGTTTCACGTCATTCTTCTCTGGGCCCCGCTTGCTCTTTTTCTGGTTTTACTGCTGCGCGGCATGACAAGTGTTCAAAAATTTGCGCGCCGTTTTTTGAAAAAAGCAAACACATTCTCGCAGTCAGGGCTTCCCAGTTCGGTCTTCCAGCTTATCTTTCGCCATACCCGACGGGATCAACTTTATCTTGTGATGTTGGGGCTGATCTCATTGCCAGTCCTTTACACGACCCTCGAGCTTCCCAAGCGCATCATCAACAGGGCCATCGACGGGCCCGAACACACGACGATGATTTTCGGAATAAAGCTTACTCAAACCGAACATCTGTTTTTTCTCTGCGGTCTGTACCTGTTCGCAATCATCATAAGTGGGCTGATGAAATTCAGCCTGAACGTATACAAAGGAAAAGTCGGCGAACGGCTTTTACGGCGGCTCAGGCTCGAAATATACTACCGCTGGAGATCCGGATCAGGCACTAAGCAGCGATCCGAGATTATTCCGATTGTTACCCAAGAGGTTGAGCCGATCGGGGGATTTGCTGCCGAGGCTTTCGCACTGCCGGTATTTCAGGGCGGTACTTTTCTGACCATCCTTACTTTCATGTTTTTGCAGGACCCCTATCTTGGTGCTGCGGCGATAACACTGCTACCTTTTCAGCTTGCGCTTATTCCCCGGTTGCAACGAAAGGTAAACGTACTGGCACGAAGCAGGATGATCGAAGTTCGCAACCTAAGCGGCCAGCTTGGGC
>DRFG01000252.1 GCA_011050655.1 Roseobacter sp. | reverse complement strand
TCCTCGCCACAAAATGACATCCACCGGTTTCCGTGAAATGAGATCATTTGCGACGCAAACTTGGCGCGAAATCGCACAGGTTAGAGCAGTATAGCTTCCGGGTGCGGAAAACTCATTGGCCCAGTTAAGTTAAGTTTACGGTGCCGCAAGTAAGCCTAGGATGTGTGCGCTCCAAGGTTCGAAATCGTCAATGTCGTTTGGAAGAGCTCTAGTATGAATCCAGTCTGGATCATTAAGTGAGAGGCGTTTCGTTGTTGGCTCGAACCATTCGGGACTTTCCCACGTGACAACTATCACCAAATCGAGTTGGCCATCCATGTCGGTAAGGGCTGTCACGCACTCAATCTTAGGAGACTGCTCCACAGAACGCTCGAAAGTGGCAAGGGACAAGTCGAGGTCCTGTTGAAGAACGGCGACGGAGCAGTCTTGAATACCTAGGCGGTCCGTTGAAAAAAGCGAGGCGTCTTCTGCTGCGAGCGCTCCAGGAAAACCTATTGACCGACGGTTGGCGAACGTGTCGCGATCATCGCGGTAGCGTCCGATCCGGTAGGCTAGGATCTGGTCACGTTTTCGAACGACTGAAAAGGTCCAGATCGCACAATACCCATCTTTTTTCATGTCTTCGGGGTGCATCGTGGTGATCGAGTTGGAGCCGTTTAATCGTTCAGCGAACTCCGACATTGAAATGGTAGTGTTTTCAAGCGATGCTGCCATTGTATAGCGAATGGCGAGGCTGTCGGGCCGTTTGAGGTCGCGGGTCCGCCGCCGAGCGGGGAACTCAACCTTCCATTTCGATGGAAAATCTGGATCGGTTAGAAATTCCTTCAGCGCGAACTGCCCAGGCTCGGTTCGATAGAACGAAGATCCTTCGCGCGCTCGGAGAATATCTTCACTCAAACGCGCCTGTAAGGTTTTCTGCTGAGTTCTTCCGTGGAGATGCTCGGGAAGGATTTCCGCTTTGCGGGCAGCATCAAGGATGGACTTCGCCCCCATCGGGCGTCGCCGCGCCCGCAGTACGACCTTCGCGATATCCAAATATGAATCCACAGCGCCTCCAGCTTCACTATGGAGGATTGGCTTGGGAGGCGCAATCTACGAGAAGGCCTTGACTGGCGATTACGGCGGCTTGGCGTCGACCAAAGGCACTTCGGTAAATTCATCAGATCATATGTTTGCGTTGCAACAAGTTGATTTTCCTGAGTTATTTGCCGCTGAATTTCTGGACATTGCTGCGTCGAGCGAGCGAAACAAAATCGAAACAGGACCAAACCTAACTGTCGGCCGCTGTTCGTTGGGAGTGCGCTTATTGCGGGCGATCGTCATGATTGCGATTGTACAAAAAGTATAAGTGTCTTCGTGTCAAAATCCGCAAACCAGAACCCCGAACAGGTCGCTCCCGATCAGATTGACAAGCGACTGCTGGCTGCAGGTTGGGTGGTGCAGGATAAGGTGTCGCTTAATCCCAGTGCGGCCTCGGGAGTAGCGGTGCGGGAATATCCGACGGACACTGGACCGGCCGACTATGTCCTTTTCGTCGACGGTCGTGCTGTCGGCGTGGTCGAGGCGAAACCGGACAGCTTGGGTGAGCGTCTGACAACGGTAGAGGAGCAATCCTCAGGTTATGCGACTGCTAAGTTGAAATGGGTCGCCGGCGCGGAGCCGTTGCCGTTTATTTACGAGAGCACCGCCGTCGTCACCCGGTTCCCGACGGCCGAGATCCGCACCCCCGGTCACGCGAGGTATTCACGTTTCACCGTACTGAAACGCTGAAGGCATGGCGCAATGATCCGTTGTCCCTGCGGTCCGGGTTGCAGACGCTGCCGCACCTGAAAACCGACGGCCTGCGCGCGTGCCAGATCACGGCGATCACCAATCTCGAAACGTCATTGCAACGCGGTAAGCCCCGTGCGCTGGCGCAAATGGCCACCGGGTCAGGTAAGACGTTCACTGCCATCACCGAGGACCTCGACAACCTCCCGGAACCAGATGTCTTGATGTCCGAGATTATGGAAAACTTGGAAGCAGCGATGGAGCAGTTCGCGGCGGCCAGCCGGGCTTAAACTGAAATGGTGTTCACGGATCAAATAGGAAAAAATTAAACTCTGGAAATATCACCATCGCGCAGAAATGAAAGTGCAGCAATGAGCCCCGGTCGCTCGGTCTTGGCACCAGAGACACCGCGGTCTTCAAAGATGTGGGCAGCCCCGACGGCATTCAAAGCGTCAAGCTGAAGGGAGATCTTGCTCTGCAGTCAAGACCCTCGCGTATCCAATGAGGGACAAGATTTTCCTCTAGGCTTGGGTAGGGTCATGAGGCGTCTCCGACAAACCTATCTGTCCGCAAACCCATTCAAAAATCAAGTTGTCCAAGAACACGGTGCGAAGGCATTTTAGGACTGCCTTTGCGCTTGTCCATCAAACGCACGTTGGATGGATCAAGCCTTGTACAGCGTTAATCAGGTTAGGCTCATCCGAATGAGCAGCTGCCAGAGCGAGAGGCAGATACTTCTGATTTAGCACTTAGAAGCTTGGAGTGTTGCAGTTTGACAAGATGACCGGAGAACGCTCCGATCATCTTTTACTTGGGTTTCGTAAACTCTAGTACTGTGCGGCCAGATACGCAGCGATGATATCGCCATCCTCTTCGGTAATTGGCGCACCGTAGATTGCGATCATCTTGTGTACTTCGGCCTTCCAGAAGTCAGGGCCTTTGCCGGGAGGCTGGTATTCGATGTAATCGGTCGAATGGCAGGTTATGCAATTGGCTTCGGCCACATCTGATCCGTCTCCGGCGCGGAACACGACGGAGCCATCATAGGGCATGTCATAGATGACGGAATCCGCGATGGCGGCTTGGGCCAGGAAGGTCAGTCCAGCCAAAGCGGCTATGTGAAAGGTTTTCATTGTCATCTCCTCAGGCTGCCGTGAGACGTGTGGTTTCGACGACGTTGCGCATATAGCCCGATGGGTTCCATTGCGCTTGCATCGGTTGGGTCTGGCCGTTCGCATTTGTCGCGCGCACCAACAGTGACACCTCACCCGACGCCACGGGCATCGACAGCGTCCATTCGCGGAATGCGTATTTTCCCATGTCCTCGCCCAAGGATGCTTTTTGCCATGTCTTGCCGTCATCTGCGGAGACGCTGACCTCGGTAATGCCAGATCCGCCATCGAACGCTATTCCCCGCAGTGCGAGCGGCGCATTCGCAGCTACTGCCGCGCCATCCAGCACATTGGTGATAAAGGACCGGACGTTGAAGCGGGCGATCGGCACGGTCGTTTCAGGCTTGGTGCCAGGTTCGACACATGCGCAACTGTTGTCCGGGATGCGATAGGCCGTCGTCATCCAGAACGAGTCCAATGGCGTGTCGCGCACGATTATCTGGTTGAGGTGCTTGACCCAGTAGGTGCCGTAGTGCCCCGGGACCACAAGACGGAGAGGATAGCCATTCAGCCAGGGCAGATCTTCGCCATTCATGGCCCACGCCAGCATGACTTCGCCGTCCATGGCATGGGCCAGTTCCAGCGACTTGGTAAAGTCGGGGGTGTCGGGCAGGACAGGCCCATCCAACCCTTCGAATGCGACCTGAATCGCCCCGTCTTGCACGCCCGCCTTTTCAAGGACGGATTTTAGGGAAACGCCAGTCCAGCGTGCGTTACCCATCAAGCCATTCCCTGCCTGCCCACCACCGACACGTGGCGTGACAAAGCCACGGCTGTTGCCTGAACATTGATGAACTGCGACCAGATCAATCGTATCGAATTGCGATTTCAGGTCAGCGAGAGACAGCGACATGGGCGTGGCCACTGTGCCGGCGATCTCGAGTGTGAAGGTGTCAGGATCAATCTCGGTCGGGATGTCAGCCAAGTGGTACCGCACGAAAAACGCGTCATTGGGGGTCAACATGCCTTCATTGAACACACTGAACGGCGTCTCCAACTGCGGCGGTCGGGATGACAGCTGCAGCAAAGGCCGCTTCCCCGGATAGGCGACCAGCGACCGATCTCCATTTTCAAAACCCAGCGATACTGTTTCAGCGAGCAATGGCGTGCCGCCAGCCATCACGAATCCGGCAGCAGCCCCGGTGGATGCGATCATCTGTCGTCTGTTGAACATGGTTCCCCCATTTTTCTGCGATCGCTATGACGTGCTTGTCATGTTTGAGATCGTCGCAAGTTCAGACGATTGGCAGGGGGCGTTTATTCCTCATGATGCAAAATAAACTTGTCCATCAGCCCAGACAGGGCTGGCGTGCCGTCGCCAGAGAGGAGAGCAAATCGGGATGTATCTCATTGGGTGCGTCAGTCCCATTGCGCAGAGCCAGCGCGAGAATGGCGAAGCGAGTCGCGTTCATGGATCGCGAGACCATCGTCATCTGCTGATGGGGTCCGGCCCATTGTGCAATCAGGACATGGCCGTCATCTGAGATTGCGAGACCGGCCGGGCGATCTCCGGCATGCGCGGTCACATAGAGCCCAAGATGGCAATTGCTGGGACCGACAAAACCCAGTGCGTCCGCTTTGCGCCCAAGTGGCAAGGTGACTCTTTCTAGTGACGTCTGCTGCAACCCATTGGCTTGAACGATTGCGGCGATGCCGATGAGCGGACCCTCCGTTGTCACGTTCTGAGCGCCACTTGCCCACTTATCGAAATGTGCGATCATCGTGGCAAGGTCAGAACTTTCTGCAATGATGATCTGTGCCGGAATATCATCCGAAATGGGACCAGTCAGGACTAACCACCATACTGCGCCGGCTGCGATCAAGATGGCAGAGGCGGCCAGCACGGCAGGACGCCATGCAGGCCTTCCTGCTCCTGAGTATCGCTCAGGGATCGCGATGATGACTGTGTCTGACGCCAGTGACGCGACCCCTGCCCGCAAAGCCTGATAATGGGCCACATGGCTGGCAAGCGCCGGATCGCGTGCGATTGCCTCGGCCATCCGAGCCGCGTCTTGCGGATCTAGTGCGCCATCGACATATGCGCTGACCTGTTCGTCTCGAGTTCGTTCATCAACCACGGCGCATCCCTTTGCCCTTTCGCGGCAATTCCACGACATGCGGACCTGAAAGCTTTTCTGCCAGGGCGGCACGCGCACGGCTCACGCGGCTCATCACCGTGCCGCGTTTAATCCGCAAAAGTTCAGCGGTTTCGTCATAAGTAAGCCCGCCGATGTCCACAAGCGCCAGCACATCCCGGTGATTTTCCGACAGCAAAAAGAATGCCTCGCGGACTGCCAGATGGGTGACCGTGATATCGTAGAGTGCACCGCTTGTGCGTTGATCCAGGTCGGCCGCCTCTTGCATGGCGCGCCGTCGGCGCCACGATCGCAATCGATCGAACCATAAATGCCGTGCGATGGTGAACAGCCACGCGCGAAATGCACGTTCGTCCTGGGGCGCCTGCTTGGCTGAGATGGCACGCACGACACAATCTTGCACGAGATCTGCGGCTGAATCGCGATTGCGTGTCAACGCCAACGCGTAGCCGAACAATCCGCCAGCGGCAGCGGTGAGCATCTGGCGTTGGTTGGCATTCAGCATAGCGCACTCACGACAGGTCATCCGTACTCGACGGCGGGAACAGGCGGACACTCAGACACTAGCGTGCCTGACGTACTTGACGCCAATCTTTCATCACGCGGATTTGGTTTCCTGCATAGACATGACCGCCATCCGTCATCGCATGGTTGTCAGCCGGCTGCCCCGTCTCTTGTGTCATTGCAATTCGGGCAACGGCAGCGGTCGCACCCGAAGGCAGAAAAATACGATTTCCCGTTATGCCATGTCCTTTTCTGCGATAAGTGGGAAGGCCTGTTCGAACCTGTCAATCGTCCTTCAGGCAGGGTGCTGCAAACAGATCCCCACGCCAGGCGCCGCAGACCGTGCGCGTTCCGACGACGATCCACGCAGCGCCCAACAGTGCCACCAATATCAGGCCAAAAACATAAATCGCAGTAATCGGCAGCAAGCTCGCAAGCTTCAATGAAGCAACGGCAAATACACCCAGCGGGAATGTATAACCCCACCAACCAAGGTTGAATGGCAGACCGTCGCGTGCATAGCGCCCGGTGATGAGCACTGCCATCGCAAACCACCACAGCCCATAGCCCCACATCAGCAATCCGCCGATGAGACCGATGCCCGCCGCGGCGCTGCTATACTGACCCAGATCATTCGCCGCAAAGATGGCAGGGGCGGCCTGGCCTAACGTCATAAGGCCCAATGCCCCGGTGCCGATCGGTCCAAGCGCCAGCCAACTGGAGGCCGCCATGGAAACGTGCGGCAACTTGTGGATGGCGAGCCGCAGGATCAGGACGACAAGGACGCTCATCGCAATGGGGACCGACAGGGCCCAGAGGACGTAAGACCACACCAGCACCAGCAGTTGGGTATGTGCGTCGGCAAGGTGCGGGGCCAGCAACCCCCCCGACACCGCTGCGACCTCGGCTGCAACCATTGGCAACAGCCAGACGGCAGTCATCTGATCGATGGCGTGGCTTTGGCGGGTGAACATCAAATAGGGTATGGCGATGCCACAAAGTGCTGCCATACCGACATCAATCCACCATAAGACGGTCGCGACCTCGATCGCGATGCTGCCCATTGATGGCAGTCCAAAGATCAAAAATCCGTTGATGATCGTGGCCAACCCCATCGGGATACAGCCAAAAAACATCGAGACGACCGAGTGACCGAAAATCCGCTTCGCTTCGTGGAAGAATAAGATCCATCGTGCCGCATAGAGCGCCGAAAACAGCGTGAACAGGGCAATATTGAACAGCCAAAGCGCTTTGCCAAGGGAGCTGAACGCGTCGGGAAGTTGTGCCAGCGCAATTGCGAGGATGCCCGTTCCCATCGTGGCCGCAAACCAGTTGGGGGTGAACTGGCGAATAATTTCCATTGGGCTGGTCAGCTGCGAAAAAGGCTGCAATCCCAGCGATACTGCGCGCATTTTGTAGAATGTCATTGTGGATCTCCTGTTCTTAACCTCGATAGACGAAGCGAACCAAACCATCCAACGGATTGAATTTGTAAAACAGATCGATTTTACTGATGGGTGAGAGTGAGGTGTAGAGATCATGACGCTTGAACAACTTCGCATCTTCATTGCTGTGGCGGAACGTCAGCATATGACTGATGCGGCTCATGCGCTGAACCTGACCCAATCTGCCGTGAGTGCCGCCATTGCTGCGTTGGAAGAACGCCATGATGTGCTGCTGTTCGACCGCATTGGGCGCGGTATCGTGCTGACAAATCTTGGTCGTGATTTTCTGCCGGAAGCGCGCGCGGTTCTCGCCCGGGCAGACGAGGCTGCGGGCTGCCTCAGCGCATCCACCGCCCTTGCCCACGGCAAGCTGCGGCTTGTGTCCAGCCAGACGGTTGCAAACTACTGGCTTCCGCCCCGCATGCAGAGCTTCCACACAGCCTTTCCGGGAATTGATCTGTCACTGCGCATTCTGAACACCCATGCCGCCTGTCAGGCCATCGTCACGGGCGAAGCCGATCTGGGCTTCGTTGAAGATCACGTTGCGGACCCGCAAATCACCCTGATCCCCGCCGCTACAGATCACCTGGTGCTGGTCGCTCGCGCAGATCAGGCCGCGCACGGTGATGATCTGCGGACGGCACCGTGGGTCTTTCGCGAGCCTGGCTCGGGCACGCGTGCTATACTCGAGCAGGCACTGAAAGAGGCGGGCATTGCCGTCATGGATTTGTCTGTTGTCCTCGAGCTTCCCTCGAATGAAGCGGTGCGCGCTGCTGTCGAAGCTGGCGCCGGTATTGCGGCGCTGTCGCATCTGGTTGTCGCAGACGCCCTGCAGGTGGGGCGCCTGGCCCGATTAGCGTTCAAGCTGCCCGAGCGGAAGTTCTTTGCCGTAAATGCGACACAGCGTCATGTCAGTCGCGCGACCCAGGCATTTATCCAACATGTCATTGCGCCATGACGGTTGCCGCCATCATAACGTTATTGGAGCAAATTGAGGGATCGGATCGGCTGTTTAATCCCTATCGCGACCATGATCCCGCGCTCGAGAGCGCGGATGCACCAGAAATACGGCGGGCGAACCTGACGCTCTATCTGCAGGCAATGCAAGTTCGACGTCCTCGCGTCATGTGGTTGGCCGAGGCCATGTCCAGACGTGGTGCCCGGCGGACCGGGCTGCCCTTGACCGGCGACCGGATGCTGCTGCCATTAGCAACGCGGTTGAAAATGGTCGTGCCGTTTCGCCATCCAACCGCGCAACACGACGATCCAGGCTCTGTCACCGCGCGTGCAATCTGGGAAGCAATGCCAGACGATGTGCCGTTACTTTGGAACGCGGTCATGCAAGTCCCGCACCGCAGCGCACCAGACTATGCCATCCGCACACCGTCAGCGCCGGAAATACGGGCCAATCTGGCTGTACTTGCGGCACTCGCAGCGATGTTTGCACCACAGAAAATCTTGTGTATCGGACGTGTCGCAGAGCGCTGTGCCCAGCCCGTCGGAGTGTCGCTGACCTATGTCAGGCATCCGGCCCAAGGCGGGCTATCCGCGTTTCGCGAAGGCTGTACCACCTTCCTGTCTAGTTAGAGCGCCACGCAGACGTGATGCCGCGAAAACCATGAATTTGACTTTGTGATGGAATAAACTGACCCTCCGGTTCGTTATTCCTGCAATCGCCGCGACCGCCACATGGCAACTGCGGACGACTGGTACCGGAGAACGAAGATGAAACTAATTTCATATGTGGCCCTGAATATGGCCATGGTGACCCCGGCTTTTGCGCAAGACACGGTGATGTTTGATCCCGACATTGTTCATGAGGCGAAGGACGGTGTTGTCCGCCTATATGGGGCGGGCGGCCCCCATACAGCACTTCAAAAAGTGGCCGATCTTTGGCAAGAGCAAACGGGAGGTGCCGTCGCGATCACCTTCGGTCCCGAACCCAAATGGTCTCAGCAGGCCCAGGCAGATGCCGACATCATCTGGGGCACGTCCGAACAGTCGATGACGGCCTTTCTGGAGACCTACAAATCATTCTCGTCGGATCAAGTGATGCCGATTTACCTGCGTCCCGCCATTATTGCGGTCAAGGCCGGCAACCCCAAATCCATTACCGGTTTCGACGACCTGCTGGCAGAAGGCATCAAGGTCGTGGTGACCGAAGGCGCAGGCGTCGGAAACACATCTGGCACCGGCGTCTGGGAAGATGTGGCCGGACGTACGGGCAGCCTGTCGGACGTTGTCGGATTGCGTAAGAATATCGTCGCGTTTGAACATGGATCAGGTGCTGGTTTTAAAGCTTTTACCGATCTGGACGCTGACGCCTGGATCACTTGGCCTGACTGGACATCGCGTAACCCTGAAAAGATCGAGGCCGTTGCGTTCTCTCCTGACCGCGCAATCTGGCGCGATTTGAACGTCGCCCTGGCACCTGATGCTGATCCGGAGGCGCAGGCTTTTCTGAATTTTCTGGTGACCGATGAAGCACAGTCCCTGATGAAAACTGAAGGCTGGACCCGGTAACAGACCCCGCATACCGGGCCGGGTCAAACGTCCGGTCCGGTATGTGACACGGAATTTTGGTAGTGAGCCATTTCAGGCCGCTGCGGGACTTCAAAACGCATTCAGAACACCTTGCGGTGGGCGTTGGTCGTCGCATTGAGCGTACTTGAAGGCGATAGACTATCTCAATATCCTATATCTTCTGTCCATCCTGATTTCTGAATATGGCCAACGGTTCAAATCTGGCGTCTAGATTCAAAAATATCTGAATCAAGCCTCAGCCAACCATTTCGGTAGAAATTAAACCTGCATTATCAGGCCAAGTTAGAGTGTCTTCGTGGGTATTGGCATTGATGAGACGGGGCTATCATGGCTGGGGCTACGCTTTTTAGTTCGCCCTGAATAAGTCACAAGCATATGAATTTGTTTGTAGATTTCGTAAAAACTGTAGCAGAAAATTGCAGGGTTTCGTATGCTGGGTCGCGAAACCTTGCAAATTCCGGAGCCGTGATGAAGCCTCATCCCCGCACTGACGAGCAGGACGATCTCCTGCGTCCCCGCCTGACTGAGATGATCGATCTTCGCCACGCATTGGCGAAACTGGAAAAGCTGATTGACTGGGAGTTCTTCGAAACCGAATGGGCCAGTTTCTTTCCTGCCACGACAGGGCGGCCAGCAACATCGCCGCGCCTAGTCGCGGGGCTGCTGTATCTCCAACATGCCTATCGTTTGTCCGACGACGCCGTCGTCGCCCGATGGGTCGAGAACCCTTACTACCAGCACTTCACCGGTGAGACGTTCTTCCAGCACCGCCCCCCTGTCGATCCGTCCTGCTTGACCCGCTGGCGTCAGCGGATCGGAGAGGAAGGGGCCGAGTGGCTGCTGACCAAGACGATCGAAGCTGGGGTCACGTCCGGGGCCGTGGAGGATTGCAGTCTCGCGCGCATTGCCGTGGACACGACGGTGATGGAGAAGAACATCGCGCATCCAACGGATGCGCGCCTGTATGAAAAGGCACGTCGCCAGCTTGTGGCCTTGGCCCACGAAGGCGAGATCACGCTGCGGCAGAACTACAATCGACTGGCACCCCGCCTCGCGATGCAGATCGGGCGCTACGCCCACGCCCGGCAATTCAAGCGCATGCGCAAAGCCCTGAAAAAGTTGAAGGGCTACACCGGCCGCATCCTCCGCGACATCCGCCGTCAGCTCGAAAAAATTCCGGGTGGCGCCTTCCGTGAGCGTGCTCTGGACACCCTCGTGCTCGTCAGTCGCCTGCTGCATCAGAACCCAAAGGGCCATGGCAAGATTTACGCCCTGCATGAACCCGAGGTCGACTGCATCTCCAAAGGCAAGGCCCGTAAACGCTATGAGTTCGGAACCAAGGTCAGTCTGGCCACTACCATCGACGAGGGCTTCGTCGTCGGCATGCGCGCCCTGCCGGGCAATCCCTACGATGGGCACACTTTGCCCGAAGCCCTGGAGCAGGTCGCGATCCTGACCGGTCGGACTCCGGATCTGGCCGTCGTGGACCGCGGCTATCGCGGCCACGGTGTATCGACGACAAAAGTGCTGATCAGCGGCACGCGCCGGGGCCTGACGCCAAAGCTGAAGACATTGCTGAGGCGGCGAAGCGCCATAGAACCAGAGATTGGACACATGAAAACTGACGGACGTCTGTCGCGATGCCCGCTCAAGGGGACGTTCGGCGACGCGGTCTTCGCCGTGCTCTGTGGCTGCGGCCATAACATCCGCAAGATACTGGCCCACCTCAGGGCTTTGTTGTCCCTCATCCTGGCCGCATTGTGCGCCGCCGCAACTGACAGGATCAGGCCGGCAAACTGCTAACTTGTCGCCGGATCGCGTTGTTCAGCGTGAACTACGGAGAAGGAAATACGTGTTGCGGACTGCATAGAGACGAAGCGCTGCAATCCAACCGGTGATCGGAAGCCCTGCATTACTCGCTCTCGTTTTCAGAAAGGCAAATGACTGTTCTTTGCTCGGTTATTGCCATCAACACAGCCGGTGCTGGATCTAATGACATTCTCTTCGAGGGACTGAGTCACTCGCAGCAATTTCCGCATCTTTGGATTTACGTTGCGCCACAAGTGCGCATGCGAAAAGCTGCGTCAGGTGGTAGAGCATCAGCGGCAGCACCGTCGTCCCTAGCGTCGCGGCGGGCACAAGCGCCGTCGCGATCGCCAACCCGCTGGCAAGGCCTTTTGTCGATCCGCAAAAGAACAACACGGCGCGATCCTCGTCCGGCAACTTCAGGGCGCGGCCCGTAAAGGTCATGATCCCCATCGCGAGCGCCAGGAACAGCACGACCACACCGTAAAGCAGAATCAGGCTGGGCCCCGAAATTGCATACCACAGCCCCGAAACAGTGCCCGCGCTGAACGCCGAATAGACGATCAGCAGGATCGAGCCACGGTCAACCATAAGCGTCGTCGCCCTGTGCCGCTTCACCAGATCGCCGACCAGCGGACGCGCAATCTGACCGACGACGAAGGGCAGCAGGATCTGCAGCGCGATCTTGACTACGGCCGCCCCGCTGATGGCGCCGCCCCCCTGATGCAAGAGCACGGCCACCAGAGCAGGTGTCAGCGCCACGCCGATCAGGTTGGAAAAGGACGCGGCACAGATCGCCGCCGGCACGTTGCCCCCCGCCATGCCGGTAAAGGCGATCGACGACTGGATGGTGGACGGCAGCACCGACAGGAAGATCAGGCCAAAGATCAGGTCGGGGCCCAGCACGCTGCCGAACACGAACGCAACGCCCAGTCCCAGCAGCGGAGATAGCAGGTAGGTCGCAGCGACGGTCAGCCCCTGCAGCCGCCAGTTCAGCATCCCGGACCGGATGGCCGCGGCGTCAAGCTTGGCACCGTAGAGAAAGAACAGCAGCGCCACCGCCCAGAAGGTGATCTGCTTCAGTGCGTCGGCGGCCACGCCGCGCACCGGCAGAATCAAGCCAATGATCACCGTGGCAATCAGCAACAGCATGTAGGTGTCGATGCCAAAGCGTCTGAGATACGTCATGTGTCCGTCCGGCATCAGGGATAATGCTGTTTCATGTACCGGCTTTGGCCGCCAGTCCGCATCGAAAAGATCAGTATCCCAGCGGGATATCATCTTTTCGGCTGTCCGATCCACCCTCCAGCAGCCCATCCGTCATCCGGATCGCCTGACTGCCTCCGATGGGAGAGGTCACAACCTTGATCTGATGACCCCGCGCGGCGAGTGCCGTTCGGACCTCCTCGGGCAATGCCGGCGCGATTACATCGCCGCGGCGCGTGCGGTGGGGTCATTAACGCCGCGCTTCCTACTGACCGAGATCATGCCCGATATCTTTAACAATCTGATAGTGGTGATGTGAACTTGATCGCTACTTGGCGGTCTTTTTTGAGCGTTAATTGGCGTTTCCGATGACGAGGGTCTGAGCGGCGGCCTCTACCACATCTTCGGTGATTGCGGCCATTTCGTTGATGCGGGCGATGCGTTCGATCTGCATGAACAGGCGTTGCAAAAGACGGAAGTTGCCAGCTGTCAGTCGGATGATGGCAGCAGCAACACGGTCGTCGGTGAAATCTGCATCATCCTGGCCAAAGCCCCATTTCCTCCATTGCCGCTGCAAAACGAATTGCATCTCATCCTTCGAAAGCGGTGGGTATTCATGCACAAAACCTATTCGGCTGTAGAGTTGCGGGTATTGCGACATCCGTTTTTCAATGCCGGGCATACCGATCAGGATCAGCCCAGCGTCACTGCGATCGAACTGGTCGCGCAGGAACTCCAGGCCGGTCATGGTAAGGCGTTCGGCTTCGTCAATGATTACCAACTCTATCAGGCCAAGCGGTGTTAGAGGTCGCTCCGCCCACTTGGGGTTCCCGTAGCTGTCAATGCAAACGCATAGTCGCATGATAAATGGTTGAATGTCCTTGCGCAGCGCCGAGATACTGCCGCCCACCGGCGGTGTATAGAACAAGGTACGGGCGCGGGACGAGGCTGCATACACTTTCTTGTCCGAGTCTTCACGCCTACCCCATGTCGTTATCAGCGGTTCGATCAGGTCCCAATTGGCATAGCGGCGGGCTGACAAGGTTTTGCCAACGCCCGCCCGACCATGACACAAGCCGATGGTTGCGTTGCGGCGCACAGCGTTCGCGAATTCGACAAACCGCTTATGTTCGCGGGTGACGAGGAAAGTACCGGTCCGGCGAGTCTGGCGGCTCATGGCGTCTTGTCCGTTTTATACAGGACCAGCTTTTGGCGCGGGGCGTCAGGCGATACGGGATTTTGCTTTTCACGACTTGGAGGTGGCGCAGGTTTGGGAAGAAACTCGGTGATCTGTCTGGATTTTACCGTGATCTCGTTGCGCAAAGCCTTCCGCCTGGCGGTGCGGGCCTGTTGGATATCCTTGAGTGATATTGTGTGATGCGCATGATGGGCGCTGACAGCGCGGCACAAAAACCGGTCGCGGTGGAACACGCGCAGTTCGGTAATGTCGCGCGGGTCATAGCGGATGTTGACCGTTTTGCCGACATAGGCTGCAAGTGTGGGATCGGTGTAGAGCAAGCCCTGAAACCGAATGCCGTCACGGCGGACCTGCCGGGTTTTTAAGGCCATTACCAGTAGCAGATCGAGCTGTTCCAGACTGTTCGGCATACGAGGTAGCCAGCCGTCACCCCGCCAAGCCTCATTAGGTGGCACATCGATTTCGCTATGCTTGCGCGCGTTGTACACTGCGGTGACGAAAGTCTTTACGGCAACCTCCAACTCGCCGAGCGACAGGCGTGGCGGGGAGGCTGGTTTTCCGTTCGACAAAGCCCCCGGTAACTCAGGCAACAGCTCAGTGTTGATGGTACCGAAAAACCGCTCGATCTTGCCACGCCCCTGTGGCCGGCCAACCGTGGAAAACACAAGCTCAATGCGCAGGTCAGCTGCGACCTGCTCAAGGTGCTTGCTGGTGAAGTCGCTGCCGTGATCGGTGTATAAAACATCCGGCAGGCCACAAATCGGCCAGGAAGGCGTATCCTTTCGCCAGATAGCTTGCCGCAGGGCAAGAGCGGTCTGGATAGCAGAAGGTGCGCCGACAAAGACGGCGTACCCAGCCACTGCACGGGAATGATCATCAAGCACGATGGTAAGCCACGGCCGCACCGGCGCACCATTGGTATCCAAGATGATTAGATCGAGTTGTGTGTGGTCTGTCTGCCAGACAGCATTCGGCCTTTCGGCCCGATGACGATGAATCATTTCGAACCGGTCACGATAGGCGGCTGCGCCATCATGAGCGAGCGTGACAAGCGCGGGATCAAGACTATTCACGATTGAATGTATCGTGGCATAAGAAGGGACAGGCCAGTCACGCGATTTTACAATCGGGATGATGCGCCGGTGGATTGCGGCGGTAGAGAGACGGGGTTTGTGTAAGGCCAGCCCTTCAATCAGCTCGACCAGTTCAGATGATAGCCGCCGTTGCCCGGCATCAGATCGCGGTGCTCTTGCAAGTCCGGCAAGCCCAAAGCGCTGATATCGGGACGTCCACCTTTGCAGCGTGCGCAGTGGGATACCACTGACACGGGCAACTTCCGTCAGGGGGACTTCGTCGATCAGGTGCTGGCGCAGTATGTTGAACCGGCGCAACGCCTCGGCGCGTCGGTCTTCGGGCAGCGCAGTCAGACTGTCCGTAAGGGGATCGGTGACCGGACGCCGGATTATCAACGAACTGCTCCCAGTGTTTGCAACGGAAAACGATTCTCATTTGACTGGTCCGGTTATAGTATCATTGGAGGGGCCTTTTGCGTTACATACGATCACGATCAAGACGAAGCTCGGCCAATTCTGGCCCAAGGATGTATCATGACCAAAACCCGCGTCGGTTATGCCCGCTGCTCGACCGACAAACAGGATCTCGCAGCGCAACGGACAGCGCTCCTCGCTCTCGATGTCGCGGAAGACCGGATCTACACCGATCACGGCCTGACCGGCACGAACCGGGAGCGGCCAGGTCTGGCCCAGGCACTCGCAGCAGTCCGCGAAGGGGACACGCTTGTCGTGCCGAAACTGGACCGGCTGGCGCGGTCGGTTCCCGACGCCCGGGCTATCGCTGATGAACTGGAAAAGCGCGGGGTGAAACTGGCATTGGGCGCATCGGTCCATGACCCGACCGATCCGATGGGTAAGATGTTCTTCAACATCCTCGCCACATTTGCCGAATTCGAGGCTGATCTGATCAGGATGCGCACCAAGGAAGGTATGGCCATCGCCCGCGCCAAGGGACGACTGAAGGGCAAAAAGCCAAAACTATCGGATCGTCGTCAGGCAGAATTGCGCCGCATGTATGACACGGGTGACTACTCGATCAGCGATCTGGCAGAGCTGTTCGACGTATCGAGGCCCACCGTCTATCGGGTCTTGCAGCGGACACCGAGCGCCGATGCGTCTTCGGCTGCGGTATAGCTGCCGATCGCTGCGCTGCACATGAACTCACACAACGCGGGACTTTTTTGCCGTTCGCTGCAGGCGCACCAATGTCTGGTTCAGCAAACCGTTCAACAAATGGTGGTTTTTGAACGAGCTGTGCTGCTTCACTTCCGGTAAAAGTGAGCGGCTACCATATTGATATTGAATCACACCCTTACGGATGACATTAATTTCTGGCTACATTTAAACCCCCTGAGGCCTGATAAAACTGGTCCGTCAGACCGCCACGGGAACAGCAGTTGACAAAGCCCCCCTTGGCGCACAACGTAGTCCTTTCTCACCCGGGGGGTCCCGACAAGGGGCTGAGAAACTGATGGTGCGGCAACGCATAGCGCAGTGACCCGACGAACCTGATCCAGTTCATACTGGCGTAGGGATGGTGTTCGGCTGTGCGGCATTGCCCTGCCTGTTTTTTACAGGCGTTTATCGCGTGGCTATTCTCCATTCAGTACGGCGGAGCTGGATCTCATTGCTATGAGCACGGAGATACTGACTCATGAAAGATCTGACACCAACCGTTACTACTGGACCCTTACCGGCATCCCGGCGCGTTTATCAGCCCGGAACGCTGCATCCCCAAATTCGCGTCCCTATGCGCGAGATTGATCTTCACCCTTCGGCTGGCGAACCGCCGGTTACGGTCTATGACAGCTCTGGCCCCTATACTGATCCCAGCGCTAAAATCGCTATCAACGGTGGCCTGCCGCGCCTGCGGGCAGACTGGATCGCCGCACGCAACGATATCGAGCTTTATGAGGGTCGCCATGTGCGTCCCGAGGATAATGGCTTTGCTGAGGGTGCCCGGCTGGTGCCCGAATTCCCGGTCCGCCACAAGCCGTTGCAAGCCAAGGCAGGACGCGCGGTCACGCAGATGGCCTATGCCCGCGCCGGGATTATAACACCCGAGATGGAATTTGTCGCCATCCGCGAGAACCTTGGCCGTAAGGCCGCGAAAGAGGCTCTGGTACGTGACGGCCAGGATTGGGGCGCGGCCATCCCCGATTTTGTGACTCCCGATTTCGTGCGCGAAGAAGTCGCCAGGGGCCGTGCGATCATCCCCGCCAATATCAACCACCCCGAGGCCGAGCCGATGGGGATCGGGCGTAATTTTCTGGTCAAGATTAACGCGAATATCGGTAACTCCGCCGTCACCTCCTCGATGGAGGAAGAGGTGGAAAAGATGGTCTGGGCCACACGTTGGGGCGCGGATACGGTGATGGACTTGTCTACGGGCCGCAATATTCACAACATCCGCGACTGGATCATCCGCAATTCTGCCGTACCCATCGGCACCGTTCCGCTTTATCAGGCGCTGGAAAAGGTCGAGGGTATCGCCGAAGACCTAAGCTGGGAGGTGTACCGCGATACGCTGATCGAACAGGCTGAACAGGGGGTGGATTACTTCACCATTCATGCTGGCGTGCGGCTGCATATGATCCCGATGACGATAAAGCGGGTGACCGGGATTGTATCGCGCGGCGGCTCGATCATGGCGAAATGGTGCCTGCATCATCACCGCGAAAGTTTCCTTTACGAGCACTTCGCTGAGATCTGCGAAATTGCCCGGGCATATGACGTCAGCTTCTCTTTGGGGGATGGGTTGCGTCCCGGCTCTATCGCGGACGCCAATGATGAGGCGCAATTCGCCGAACTGGAGACGTTGGGCGAACTGACGCAGATCGCATGGAAGCATGACTGTCAGGTGATGATCGAAGGACCGGGCCATGTAGCCATGCACAAAATCAAGGAGAATATGGACAAGCAGCTGGAGGTCTGCGGCGAGGCGCCGTTTTATACGCTCGGGCCGCTTACCACGGATATCGCACCGGGATATGACCACATTACCAGCGGTATTGGTGCGGCGATGATAGGCTGGTTCGGCACGGCGATGCTTTGCTATGTCACTCCCAAAGAGCATCTAGGTCTGCCTAACCGTGACGATGTGAAGATCGGTGTCATCACCTACAAGATTGCGGCTCATGCTGCCGATCTGGCCAAGGGGCATCCGGGAGCGCAGATCCGAGATGACGCGTTGTCACGCGCGCGGTTCGAGTTCCGCTGGGAGGATCAGTTCAACCTCTCGCTTGATCCCGAAACCGCGCGCTCGATGCATGACGAAACCTTGCCGAAAGAGGCGCATAAGGTCGCGCATTTCTGCTCCATGTGCGGACCGAAGTTCTGCTCGATGCGGATCAGCCACGATATCCGCGCCGAGGCGCAGAAGGACGGCATGGCGAAAATGGCCGAGAAGTTCCGCAAAGGCGGTGATCTTTATGTTCCTCTTGATAAGGTAAAGGAAATATAAGGGGTGACAGGTTCGCCGGAAGCGTAATATCGGAAAGACCTGTCACCAATATGCGGCTGGCGCAGCGCATCCCCAGCCAGATTGTCATGCACGTCGCCGCCAGCGTCCTGTTGGCGGCGAATTATATAGAGGTGATGCACCGTATCCAGTGGGAGTTTAGCCGCTCAACAAACGCTCGTTTTTTGCACCTGCGCAAACCGCCTCGTCCAACGCCGCCAAAAACCCCGTTCAAAACCCAAACAGTTGTTGAAGGTTTTTTGGCTTGCTGTTGATAGCAGACATTCGTAGTCGATGCAGCACCGGTTACACTGGGCTCGTGCACTAAATCGCTCCGCGATAGGGCGCTTGTTTCAGG
Source organism: Roseobacter sp. (assembly GCA_011050655.1). GTDB lineage: Bacteria > Pseudomonadota > Alphaproteobacteria > Rhodobacterales > Rhodobacteraceae > Sulfitobacter. Next base: position 108 of record DRFG01000252.1, on the reverse strand, counting down.
TGTTGCGCTGAGCTGGGATTTGTTGCGCGTTTTGTGATGTCGGGTGTGTGCTGTTGATCGAGGTGATTTTGCCTTGATTGACAGAGGGCTTTTCCATGAACATTCAGC